>PAXU01000045.1 GCA_002714565.1 Rhodopirellula sp. | reverse complement strand
TTTACAACCATGTGGCAAACCTCGTAAACGACTTAGCACATACACACAGGGAACCCAACGCTGACCACCCGTACGGCCCGGTCGGCGCAGTTGTGGGTGCAACATATCCGGAACAGCTGGCCGAATTGCGAGAAAAAATGCCAAACACATTATTCCTCGTTCCAGGGTTTGGTGCACAAGGTGGCGGCGCTGCCGATGTGAAGGGTGCATTTGACGAAGATGGCATCGGCGCAATTGTTAATAGTTCACGTGGCATCATATTCGCACACCAGCGAGATGAATACAAAGACCGCTTTGGTGATGACCGCTGGCAAGAGGCTGTCGAAGCAGCAACACTCGACATGATCGAACAACTTCGCGCAGTTATCTGACAAGAAAGCGCACTCAACGTGAATCAATCGCCACGCAAACAACCCTTGGTTCCTGCGAGGGTTGTGATTTTTCTCTTACTAGCCACTGCACTAATCGTTTGTGGCTTCAAGCTTGGCTGGTTCGATGGCCCTGCATTACTACAAAAACTGGCTGACATTCAAGATGACATTCGCAAATATGTAGATGCCAACCTGTTCACCTCGGTAATCATAGCTTCTGGAATTTACATCGGACTCTCAACCATTGCGTTTCCCTTTAGCGTGCTTGTCTCGATTTGTATCGCTACCGTTTTTCCATATTATCTCGCGGTACTCTTTGTTACGATTTCAGCAACAATTGGCGCTACATGTGGTATGTTGCTGAGCCGTTACCTATTTAGAGACATGCTACGTCGTTGGTTTGGCGAAAGATTCAAGCAATTCGATGAATTGTGGCAACGGGATGGAACCTGGTTTCTCGTCTCAATGCGACTGGCACCGTACGTTCCGTTCTTCACGATTAATGTGTTTAGTGGGCTCACAAATATGAAAGTCCGCACATTCTTCTGGGTTACGCTCATTGCTATTCTGCCGGCAACGATGGTCAACTTGTTCGTCGGAAGCCAATTGGAGCCGCTACGAGAAATAGCCGACAACGGAATTCCATCGCTGTTGACTTGGGAGCTTGTCGTGGCACTCTCGATACTTGCCGTTATGCCACTTGTGATTCGGTTTGTTTTCCTTCGACGCAATTCTGTTAGTGGATTCTCCCAACCGCAACTCCCAGGTGACGAGGGGTTAGCCGAGGAGCACGGAGGATGCGGGAATCGGTAACGGGCGTAACATACAGCCGTTGAATGCTTCGCCACTAATTGTCACCCATCGGATCTAAGGTAATATGGTAGCTAACGGGGTGTGGCGCAGTCTGGTTAGCGCGTTTGACTGGGGGTCAAAAGGTCGGAGGTTCAAATCCTCTCACCCCGACTTCGTATTAATCTTGTCAAATCCTAAGCCTATGACTCTCACCAAGGCATTTCAATTTCTGCTCGTCGCGTTTACATGCATCGTACCGTCTGCCTTTGCCGCTCAGGAACGCAGCTCGGCCGCTGAAAATGCAGACCTCCTTTTCGCGTTCAAAATAGAGCCTCTCATCACAAGCAAGTGTGTCGCATGTCACGGCAAGAACCCGGACGACATCAAGGGGGGGCTTGATCTCACCTCACGCGAAGCGACGCTACGCGGCGGTGATAGTGGCTCCCCTGCAGTCACACTGACCAGCACAAAAGCGATCGCAGATACAAGCCCAATATATCTGGCCGCTTCACGCAATTCCGACGAGTGGTCACCCATGCCACCCAAAGAAAACGATGCTATTTCAACTGACGATCTTGCCCACATCGCAAACTGGATCAGTGCCGGAGCACCATGGCCGACGGGTGCACAATTAGCAAAGTTAAAAAAACAAGCCAACCCGTGGCTGAGTGAAAACCAATTACAAGTAGCCACTAGCGGTGGGTTAAGCGATTCATGGACGAATCGCACCTATAAGCGATCTGATCTATGGTCCTTTCAACCTCTGGCTAGCCCGTCCATCCCGTCCGGCGCAGGTCGAAATGCCAACCCGATTGATGCGTTCATCAACGCAGCAATGCCTCGAGGGTTACGGCCCGCTGGAGAAGCTGATCGGCTTACCCTCTTGAGGCGACTCTCTTTTGACTTGCTTGGATTACCTCCCACACAAAAGCAGATTGAGGATTTCGTAGTTTCAAATTCCCCCATCTCATATGAACTGCTGGTCAATCAACTACTGGCATCGAAGCATTATGGAGAACAGTGGGGACGCCATTGGCTGGATGTTGTGCGGTACGCGGACAGTGCCGGGTTTGCCAATGATTTCGAACGACCGAACGCATGGCGTTATCGGGATTATGTAATTCGGTCATTTAATGATGACAAACCATACGACCAATTCATTCGAGAGCAGATCGCCGGAGATGAAATTGATCCTCAAAATGTAGATTATCGCATTGCAACCGGGTTTCTTCGCATGGGACCGTTTGAACAAACTGGGATGGCCGTTGCAAAAGTGACTCGCCAACAGTTCCTCGACGACGTGACGGCTTCGGTAGGGCAAGTGTTTTTAGGCCAACCGTTGCAATGTGCTCGCTGTCACGACCACAAGTTTGACCCTATTCCCACCCGCGACTATTACTCGATTCAATCCGTCTTCGCGACGACTCAATTCGCAGATATCAATGCTCCATTCCAAGATCACGAGAATCTCGCCGGCTTCGACAATGACCTCACTTACCTGAAGAAACGACACGAAGCGGTAAAAGAACTTCAGGCCACAATAAATAACCCACGTAAATCTCCAGATGATTTTGGCCGGGAACGACTCACCAGAAAATGGCAAACGATCTATAACTGGGCATATGATCGCACCCGTCCAATTGCATTTAGCGTTCAAAACGGCAGCACACGATACCAGCGGAATCTCACTTCCAGAATCTTTCCACCTAAGGACGCATTTGCCGGCGGCGTCATCGAAAACACAACCATACTTACCGGCGGTGACGTCTTTGCACCATCCGAACCGGTATCTCCTGGCACTCTTTCCGCGACTGCTATAACACAGGAGTACCCAGATTCACCGGAAGGACGCCGTAAAGGATTTGCAAACTGGTTAGTCCATCCTGACAACCCTCTTACTGCTCGCGTCATGGTCAATCGCATTTGGCATTATCACTTTGGCCGCGGAATTGCCACCAATCCGAATAACTTCGGTGCAACAGGCAATAAACCAACTCATCCAGAGTTACTCGACTGGCTTGCAGCCGAATTCATGGAGCGTGGTTGGTCTATAAAAGAAATGCATCGGTTAATCCTCAACTCCGACGCTTACAAACGATCAAGCACATACCCAAACACCAAGACCCTCTCGCTAGACCCGGACTCAAATTACTACAGTGTGTTTCAACCTCGAAGACTTGACGCCGAAGAAATCCGGGATGCAATGTTGGCAATTACCGGAGAATTAAACCGGCAGCTCGGTGGTGTGCCTGCAAGACCGGACATGAATTTAGAGGCTGCATTGCAACCACGTATGATCATGGGAACATTCGCTCCCAGTTATGTTCCAAACGCCAAACCCGAGCAACGCAACCGACGTAGTGTCTATGCTCAGAAGCTAAGGGGACATCGAGATCCCTTCATGACCACATTTAATCAACCGTCACCTGATGAGTCTTGTGAACAGCGAGACGCATCGAATATTACGCCTCAGGTATTCACGCTGTTTAACGGTGAGGAATCGGCAGACAGATCACTTGCATTGGCAGACCTTATCGCCAGCCAGTCCCACACTCATGAAGATGCCGTCACACTTGCCTTTCAACTGACGTTCGGTAGAAAACCTGACAAGTTCGAACTTGCAGCCTCTGTTGCTCACTTACAACGAGCCATTGCGGAACAAGAAGGTGTTACTCCGAAGCCACGCGTGTATCCGACTACAATTAAGCGAGAAGCTAACGAAGAAAATACCGGGCAGCCATTCGAATTCACCGAACGTCTTTTTGAATATGAGGACTATATTCACGACCTTCAGCCACATGAGGTCGATGCGACAACTCGTGGTCTGTCTGACCTCTGCCTGGTGCTGCTCAATTCCAATGAATTCGTATACATTTACTAACCGAAGACCATTTAGCGAGTGATAAAATGGACAGACGTGAGTTTCTATACGGCTTAAATGCCTCACTTGGAAGCATTGCATTCTCGGCAATGCTCTCGGATGAACTTGACGCTGCTCCCAACCAGGTCAAGCAACCCCATTTCCCTAAGGCCAAGGCAAAGCACTGTATCTTTCTGTACATGGAAGGTGGTCCGTCGCATATCGATAACTTTGATCCGAAATCCAAGCTCATCGATCTCCATGAACAGGAATTCAATCGCTCAGGTGAACGTCAAAGCGCGATGAGTTCCGGCAAACGATATTACGTCAAAAGCCCGTTCGAATTCCGTAAAGCGGGTGAATCGGGCGCTGACATGAATACAAACTGGGAACATCTCGCCAGAGTTGCTGATGACATCTGCTTCTACCGCGGACTTCAGGTTACTTCCGTAAATCATCCAACGGCAAATTACCACGTGAATACGGGGAATCGGTTCGGTGGTGATCCCGCAATAGGTGCCTGGGTAAACTATGGACTCGGTTCTCCCAACAAGAACTTCCCGGGCTTCGTCGTCCTGCCGGAGTTATCATTTCCGCAAGGTGGTCCCTCAAACTGGAATAACGGATTCTTGCCAACACGATTTCAGGGCACGACATTCCGACCAAGTGGCTCTCCGATCCTGGACATCGAACCGGTCAAAGGAATGACCACACGGCGGCAACGTAATAACCTTGATTTACTCAAGGTGCTAAACCGGCGGCATTCGCAAAAACACCCGCAACACGACCAACTAGTTGCCCGCATGGAGAATTACGAGCTTGCATATCGGATGCAGAGCGAGATTCCGGATCTCATGGATCTGGATGATGAAACCGTCCATGCACATAATCTCTACGGAATTGGTGAGCCGGAAACGGATAACTTCGGAAAACGATGTTTGCTGGCACGAAAACTTGTAGAAAACGGCGTCCGATTTGTTCAGGTTTACGCAAGCACATGGGATAGTCACGACTACATCGAACGCGCACACGGTTCACTTATTAAACGAGTCGACAAGCCCATCGCAGGACTACTACAGGATTTGAAAGAACGCGGGTTATTAGAGAGTACACTTGTTATCTGGATGGGTGAATTCGGTCGTACACCAGACAACGGGATACGCGGCGGCATCAAGTACGGACGAGACCATAATCCAAATGCGATGGCAGTTTGGATGGCTGGTGGTGGTGTAAAGGCCGGTCACACAATTGGTGCAACGGATGAACTTGGAATGGAAGCGGTAGAAGTTGTCCACCCGCTTCGCGATCTGCACGTGACCATCTTGAAGCTGATGGGACTGGACGACAACAAACTGACCTACTTTCATTCCGGGCGTTATAAACAACTGAGTCAATTTGGCGGTGAAGTCATCAACGAGTTGATCGCATAACTGCTCCACTTTGGCAAATACAGGAGAAGTCCTTCGTGTTTAACAGGCTACTACTAATTGTCTTCGCCATTTCCTGTCTCTTGGATGTGGACCTTATTGCCGCTGACCGGCCCAATGTCATATTGATCATTACAGATGATCAGGGATACGGTGATTTTGGTGCGACCGGCAACGACATCATCGAAACACCAAATCTCGACGAACTTGCGTCACGCAGTGCCTCGATGTCGACATTCTACGTGTCACCCGTATGCTCGCCGACGCGTGCGTGCCTGATGACCGGGCGCTATAACTATCGAACTCGCTGTATCGATACATTTGTTGGGCGATCCATGATGGAGCCAAACGAAATCACGATTGCCGAAGTACTTGCCGCGAACGGTTATCGAAATGGTCTATTCGGTAAATGGCACCTCGGAGACTGTTATCCAATGCGGCCACAAGATCAGGGATTCCATGAAGTGCTTATGCATAAGGGGGGTGGACTTGGACAGCCCTCGGATCCTCGCGAGAATAACCGCCGATATACGGATCCCATCCTGTTTCACAACGGTGAGCAGGTTAACACAAAAGGCTATTGCACGGACGTCTATTTCGATGCTGCGTTGAATTTCATTGAAACGGAAGTAAGTAACGGAAATAGTTTCTTTACATACATTGCGACCAACGCTCCCCATGGTCCTTTTCACGATGTGCCGGAAGATCTATTGGCACATTACCAACAGAAAACCATGGGGAGCTTAATTGTCGGCAAACGGAATGAACAACAGCGCAAAGCTGAAGTAGATCGCCTTGCGAGAATCGCTGCCATGATCACGAATGTTGATCAAAACGTGGGCCGTCTGTTCGCTAAACTTGATGAGCTCGATGTTCGGGACAACACACTCGTCATCTTCATTGATGACAATGGTCCAAACACCCGGCGTTATGTCGGTGATTTCCGAGGAAACAAGTCGATGGTTTATGACGGTGGCGTCCGCAGTCCATGTTGGCTTCATTGGCCCAATCGTTTGCAAGCGGGTGTTGTTCGGCATGAACTTAGCGCACACATCGATTTGCTGCCAACAATCGCTGACGCTTGCAACGTTCGCGTACCGCGATGGCTGAAACTCGATGGACAGAGCTTCTTGCCCTTATTGGAAGGCAAACGCAGGAACTGGAACCGCCATCTGGTGCTTCAAGCTCATCGAGGCAATGAGCCGGTACGCTATCACAACTTCATGCTTCGGCACGGCGACTGGAAACTACTTCACTCCAGTGGCTTTGGTAATACATCTTTCGACGGGAAGCCCCAATTCCAGCTATACGACGTGTCAAATGACCCAACCGAATTGAACAATCTGGCATCGACGCATCCTGAGCAAGTGGCAAGACTACAACGCCTTTATGACCAGTGGTTCGACGACGTATCTACCACGCGCGAAGACAATTACGCCCCGCCACGCATTGTGATTGGCTCCGACGTTGCACCAGAAACTGTCCTTTCCAGACAGGATTGGCGGGACGGCACATGGGCTCCAAACAGCAGTGGTTACTGGGAAGTAAACGTTGTTGAAAACCGTAGTTACGATATCGAAGTTGTCTTCAATCCCGCCGAACAGGATGAGACGCTAGAGATTCGTCTGGAAACAAACACGGTAAAGGCTAATATCTCGGCGGGTGACGATCGAGCCTTAATTCGTGGCGTACCAATCGAAAATGGACCACAGAAGATTTCTGCTGTGCTATTACATCTACTTAAAGATGAATCCGAGAAAATTCGCGGCCCCTATCAGGTAATTATTCGTCCACACCTATAAAAAAAGATGATCTGACGATCATACGTACTCGCGTTGATTCCATCTATCGCTGCCCTCCGGTTAGTCAAGAATGGCCAGTGATGTGAATCAGTACCCCGCTGTTTCACCGCCGTCGAAACCTATTGGTTCCAAGCCAAGTTGTTCACGGCATTCGTCGAGTATGGTCTTCGTTGCACTGGCCCCACATCTTGTAGCACCAAGTTCTTTCATTTCGATCAGACTTGCCAATGAACGAACACCGCCTGCGGCTTTTACCTGAACATGTTCAGCAGCTGTACGTCGCATTAGCTTCACATCCTCCACCGTCGCACCACCGGTACCAAACCCAGTAGATGTTTTAACCCAATCAGCATTGAGCTCATTGCAGATCTCGCAAAGGCGGATCTTATGTTCATCGGTCAGGTAACAATTCTCGAAGATTACCTTCACCCGGCGATCTGCTGCATGAGCAAGTTCAATAACACCCGCAATATCCGACTCGACGCTCTCCCAGCGACCACTTAGTACCTGACTGATGTTTACGACCATATCAAGTTCTTGGCAACCGTCATTTATGGCTCGTTCCGCTTCCGCGATCTTGGTGCTACTTGCGTGACCACCGAGTGGAAACCCGATGACCGTAGACGGCATTACCGTAGTACCCTCAAGCAATCTGGCACAGCGTTCCAGATACGAGGGCATGATACATACACTGGCAACGTCATAAAGCATCGCCATTTTGATGCCCGACTCCATATCATCTGCTGTCAACGACGGTGACAGTAACGCATGGTCGATCATCTTTGCAATTTCTTGATATGAATACTGCATGGTTTTAGACTTATCGCATCCTAAGCTGCCTGAAGAATTTTTTCTGTTTAGAAGACTCAGTAGATTTTACCGTCAAGTAATAACCACGTGTTTTATCCTCACGCATGATTGCCAGACAAGATTACTATTTTTCACGTGCACATGAATTCGATCCTACAATTACGACTAGAATAGACCCTATTGAATCCGGCGAAGGATTCACGTTCACTGTCGCGACCTAGTACCCCGATCCAACCCCATCCCAACAACGGACGTATATGACTCCCGAAGAGAAACTCATTAGCCTCGGAATTCAGTTACCAGAAGCACCCTCTGCTGTTGCCAATTACGTGCCATGGGTGCAAACCGGAAATGTCGTGATGACATCCGGTCAAATCCCGTGGGTAAATGGCGAGATGGCATATACCGGCAAATGTGGTGGCGATGTGTCCGTCGAGGAAGGTTACGAAGCGGCAAAAGTTTGCGCGATTAACGCAATTGCGCAGTTGAAAGCTGCCGTGGGTAACTTATCAAGGATCTCGCAGATTCTACGGATAGAAGGAAATGTGCACAGCGCTCCGGGATTCACTGGGCAACCACAGGTTTTAAACGGTGCAAGCGACTTGATTTTTGATGTGTTTGGCGACAAGGGTCGTCATACGCGCACTGCATTGGGGATTTTTGAGATGCCCCTAAATGCAGCTGTTCAAATCAGTATCTTTGCTGAAGTTGACTCAGAATAACCCATTGGCAGTAACCTAAACTCGATCATGAATTCCCGCCGACAATTCGGTTTATTCTTTCAGCTCGCCGCTGGCCTTTGTGTTTCGGCTCTTGGGGCGATCGCGACAGCAGCACCACCATCTGAGTGGCCGTATACGCTACCGAAACCAACTGAACCACCGGCCGTGGTAAACGCTGATTGGGTCACCAATGATGTCGATCGGTTTATTAATGCAAGGCTGGAGTCAAAAGGACTTGCCCCAGCCCCGATCGCAGACAAACACACTCTCATAAAACGCGTCTACCTCAGCTTGATTGGTCTTCCTCCAACACCTGCTGAAGTTAACCAATTCATAGACAACGACTCACCAGATGCCTACTCCGATTTGGTCAACCAGTTGCTCGATGACCCTCGCTTTGGTGAGCATTGGGCGAGGTTTTGGCTCGACTTGGCAAGGTATGCAGACACCGCAGGATACGAAGGCGATCCAGACATGCCACATGCTTGGCGGTATCGCGATTACGTAATCGACTCGTTCAATCGAGACAAACCATACGACCAATTCATTCGTGAACAATTGGCTGGTGATGAATTGGCCGATATCCTCGGCGCCGGAGAATTACCAAACCCGCCATCTGAAAACCTTGTGGCCATGACCTTCATGCGGCTCGCTCCTTTTACTGAACCCAGAGGAGATGAATCGCGCCACGAGATGCTTAGTGAAATCACAACAACGGTAAGCAGTGTGTTTTTAGGACTCACCGTTGGTTGTGCTAAATGCCACGATCATAAGTATGACGCGATTCCGACAAAAGACTTTTATCGACTCAAGGCATTTTTTGCGACGGTTCAGATTCCGCCACCACTTCGTGGCGACGCTTTTCAGATCGGTGGGCCAACGCCGGCTGCGTTTTATCGCGATGGTGAAGCTGAATGGGCACGTGCAAAAGAACAACAATTACGCGAAGACGCTGCTGGTGCCGAGGCGAAACTCAGTGAGCTAATACAGGTCTTAAAAGATCGTCTGAAAATTGCTGCCGGATTTGGCATCCAGGCTCTCGGTGGAGGCTTTGGAAATGACTATTTCTTTGATCAGGTTGCCGTGAATGATGACAAACCTCATCGCACCGTGATCAACGCAGCTGGTGGACGATGGCAGTATTTTACAGATGGTGAGTTATCCAAATCTCAAGGATCATTGGCGGGATCGAATCGAGGGCACTGGNATGCAGGCATCAAAACGCCCAAATACGCTTCCATCGGGGCGGCAACCAATGGTTCCGGTAAACCTCAGGCCGCTGAATTTAATGGATCGATCGCACATATCCTGGTATTTGACAGGCCATTGAGTGCCGACGAAANAACGATGAGCGTATCAGATTTGGCGGAGCTTGAAGGACTTCAGTTTTGGCTTGATGCTTCNGATGTGGATGCGGATCCAACGACGGCAAATCCCGATACTGGTGTGGCNATAACATCGTGGAAGGACAAGATATCCGGAACGAGCTTTAAGCAATCNAATTCAGACCTAACTCCCAAGCTGGGATTACTATCAGGTTCCGACACGCCTGCGGTAGTTTTCGACAATGACTTTCTGGCAACGTCACCCGAATTGCTGGAGTTCTTAAGTGACAGCAAAGGCAGCATATTGACGGTGTTTAGCAGTCGCGATGACGACGAATCGTACATTTTTGAAGTTGGTGGAGACGGTCAGTTCATCACGACATTTGTAAACCCTGACGCCGCAGGCGCAAAAGCATTAGAGAGTATTCTGGCCGACAGGACTGACGANCGAATTACGGATGAAGAACGCGGTGAGTACTATTCACTTACGAACAAAGCCAAGTTTCTTCCACAGCACTTAAAACGCTTGCAACCGATGGCCATGACGTTGCGTCATTCGTTTGGGCCACCATATGAACCTGGGGTGCCAACTTCCCGTGTTATGATCCGTGGCGAATGGGATCATCCCGGAGAAGTCGTCGAAGCTGGATTTCTGAGTGCTGTGTCGGGCAATGAACAACCAGCGGAAATACGACTCGATCCATTCAAGCGTTGGCCTACTAGAAGCCGGCGCAAAGCTCTTGCGGATTGGATTGCATCACCGGACAACCCGCTTACAGCAAGAGTGATTGCAAATCGCCTGTGGTACCGCCATTTTGGTCGTGGCATCGTGGAAACTCCAAGCGACTTCGGAGCCTTAAGCGGTGGGCCAAGTCACGAGGAATTGCTCGATTACCTCGCATTGCACTTGGTCGAGAATGACTGGAGTCTCAAATCACTTCATCGCTTGATATGTAATAGCAGCACTTTCAAGCAGGCATCTGCTATTGAGAATCCCGCAGCATTGGAGACAGACCTAGGCAATATCTACCTTTGGAGATATCCGATTCGCCGACTCGGCGCCGAAGTGGTCCGTGATCGGATTCTTCACGTAAGTGGTCGGCTAAACACAGAACAATTTGGATTGCCAATCTTTCCGCCGCTTCCAAACGATATCGAAAAGCGAGTGAAGTACGACGATAGTAAATGGGCCACGCAATACGATGACGAAGGTCGCAAACGTAGTATTTACATCTATCAGCAGCGGACGTTAAACATGCCACTGCTCCAGACGTTTGATGCGCCGGTTTGTGATGAATCGCGACCTCGCCGTCGACTTAGTACCACGCCGCTACAAGCGCTTGCCATGTACAATGGTCCGCTCGTCACCGCAGAAGTGTCGCACTTTGCAAATCGCGTATTCGCCGAAAGCGAAAACTCGACCGATAGCCGAATAAGGCACGCGATTCAAATTGCGTTTTGCCGGGAAGCAAGTGCCGAAGAATTGTCGCAACTTGGAGAGTTCTTCGACTCCTTTGACGACGAACAAAAAGCAATGATCAGCGTTTGTCGAGTTCTCTACAATAGTAGCGAGTTCTTATATATCAACTAGCGCTCGTTGGAGCCCCTTGGAATTGATGCATGATTAACAGAAGGCAAATTCTCAAATCGNCCTATAACGGTCTAGGCTTGCTTGCNTTGTCTGACATACTNCAGGCAGAGTTGCCATCAGGNCCCTATGCTCCACGTGAACAGCATGTTGANCGTAAAGCAAAGCGGTGTATTTTTCTGTTCATGCAGGGCGGCGTTAGCCAGATGGACTCTTTTGAGTACAAGCCGGAATTGAACAAATTGCATGGCAAACGCATTCCCGGTTCACACAATGTACGTGGNGAACTTCAAGGCCGCTTATCACATCATCACAGCTGTGTTGGCAGTCCATTTAAGTTTTCACAGCATGGTGAGAGCGATCGCTACGTATCTGAGCTGTTTCCACACATGGCCAGCCAGGTCGACAAGATGGCATTCATTCACGGCATCGAAACTGACAACCCCAATCACGGACCGTCAACACTGCACGTCACCACGGGTAGCCAATTTCCCGGATCCGCATCCGTCGGTAGCTGGGTAAGTTATGGTCTCGGCACCGAAAATCAAGACATGCCTGCTTACATGGTAATTCAGGATCCACGAGGAGCACCTGTCAACGGTGGTCACGTATGGGGAAATGGATACCTTCCAGCTGCCTATCAGGGCACCTTNCTCCGAAACGAAGGTACGCCGATTCTTAATCTGGATTTACCTCGCGGACTTTCTCGAAAACGCCAACGTAGCGAGCTTGACCAATTACGACTACTCAACCAACGGTTTAGCAGTCGTTTTCCAGACTCAACAGAGCTTGAAGCGCGAATTGAGTCATACGAGCTTGCCTACCGCATGCAATCTCGCGCTCCNGAATTGGTTGACATTTCGGACGAGCCTGAACACGTACGCAAGTTATATGGCTTGGATAACGGCGCAACAGCCGCGTTTGGAAGGCAATGCTTGATGGCACGCCGGCTCGCNGAAAGCGGTGTACGGTATACGATGCTTGTCCACGGCGTGCAGATTTCAGCCAGTAGCTGGGATGACCACGGTGATGTCAAAGGACGCATGATTCGTCACAGCAAGGAAGTCGACAAGCCAGTAGCTGGCTTATTAGCTGACTTGGAACAACGCGGAATGCTGGATGACACGCTGGTAGTTTGGGCGTCTGAGATGGGGCGCACCCCATTCATCAATGGAAACATCGGCGGTTCGCCTGGCCGCGATCACAATAAGTACGCTTTAGTAATGTGGATGGCCGGTGGGAATGTAAAAGGTGGTGCGACCATTGGCGGAACGGATGCGTTTAGCCTGCGTGCAGCAGAAGAGTCAGTATCTATCCGGGATGTACACGCGACGATCCTTGATTTGATGGGCCTGGACGATGAACTACTACGATTTCATCACGCCGGACGATTGCGTCGTCTAACGGACATCGGTGGTACGGTGTTAACAGATATGATTGCTGGTTAAANGCTNACTAGTTGGTTATCACGTTATATTGACAGCGCTGCTGGACGGTCTAGGATGGAGGGCTAAGCATCCGTGACAGATCGGGGCGTGGCTCAGCCTGGTAGAGCGCTGCGTTCGGGACGCAGAGGTCGCTAGTTCAAATCTAGTCGCCCCGACTTATTGTCAAGTCGCACCCTTTGNCCAGCAAGTCAAAGGGTTTTCTTTTTGCAAGAATACGTCTTGCAACTTTGAATCTCTGCACACCTTGCATTCCTAACCNAACATCAACTGCTCGATGGGACCGGTTTGGTCGATACCTTTCAATCCCACGTCAAGTGCACCAAAGTGATCAATCGATTTCCCGTAAGCATTCAGGATTGTGGTATACCAATTGCCAAGCGTCTTATGCCCAACATCACCATAGTTCGGTAAACGAATATANCGGCGACCGATATCAAGNTTTGCATTGTCACCGGCTAATACCACAAATGGGAATTCCAATCCGTGGGAATGATGTGTCTCACCACCATCAGGGAAATAAAACAACATCGTGTTATCAAACATGGTGCCGTCGCCCTCAGGTACGCTCTTNAGCCGAGTGACAATCTGGTCTACGAGTGTCATATGGTGTTGCCGACACANGGACCGAATATTCTCAGCAGNTAACCCACCGATCGTCTTACCGTGCCCCACGTCGTGCATATTTACCTTCGTGCCCTCAATTCCCGGAATCCCCGTATAGCTATGACCGAGTTCGTCCACAGTAAAGGCAACGACNTTGGTTAATCCNGAAATNAGTGAACCAAGTAACACTTCTGNATGGCCACGTTGCCGGTCAAACGTATTNACCTCGGTATCCAAATANTTCGGATCAAGTTCCGGAACATGCTCTCTTATGACATCAGCCATCGCATCGATCTTGCGATTGCGNTTTCTGATAGTTTCTATCGAGTCTCTATAATTCGTGACCTTTGATCGTTCCAGACCATAAAGGTCTGTTGCCAATTTATCTTCGTTACCCGACACAAACTCTAACAAGCGACGATCAAGTTCATATTGTGTGCGAGCNGTCTTGTCCGTGGACACCGATTTAAATAATTCCTCGAGTGCGACTCGCGGCGAACCATATGCATANTTCGGCTGCTGAGGGCCNCGAGCTGAAAACCCCGTAGCAATTCCATCGAGAGACCCACGTGCGTTTCCACCACCCAGTGGAAAACATGCCAGCTCCACATGTTCTACCGGAGANGGAAAAAGTCTAGCCAACTCAAAATCGACTGTGGCCCACTTAATAGAACTCACCCGCTCATTGGCCTTAAATACACCNAGGGAGGAACACCATGAATGGTGGCCGACCGTGCACATCTTCCCGGAAAGCCCTTGAAGAATTGTTAAATTATCCANATGACCAGCAATAGGACTCATCCACTCTGGCAAAGTGTGCCCATCCAAATCTACTTCGTAGGCTTCCTTNCGCCGTTCTTTTTCCTTTAGAGCATCGTCAAAGGTNGGCGGCACCATCACACGCGGCCACAGGCCATTTCCCCGATGCATAAAGATGAACCGCATCGGCGTCTTNGCTGGCTTNGCTAAAGCATATGCANTATTCAGATATGCCATTGCTCCAACACTAAATAGCCCGCTTTTAAAAAAGTCTCGTCTTGAGTTCATTTTCCGTCCTATGTGGCCGACGACGTGATGTAAGTCTCTGCCTATTTTCTATACATAAATGAATCGGATGTTAACAGCGAAACAATTACTGCTTTAAAGCTACCATTGCTTTCAACNTACGCCTGNTCTGCGTCAATGAGTGTTTGTGAGTCAGATAGCATCTCGTTTCGCCCCATAAAAAAGCGAAATGCATGCCTGACAATCGACTGCCTTACTCTCTCTGATTTCGCCAACCTCTCAATCATATCCAGTGGCCCATCAACTGGACCATCAAGCTCAGCTGAGCCTGTGCCGGATAATTCACCCGTCGTCAAAACGGGTAATGTGTCATACACGTCGAAGGNAGACTTTCCGTCTCCACGTTTGATCAGGTGCTCTTCATTTTCAAGCGGTTCCCGGCTTCGAAATCGACCAAAGTCATCATATATTTCAAACGCCATTCCCAGTGGATTCATACGACTGTGACATTTCCAGCATGCATCTGCATTTGTAACGGAATCAACACGCTGACGCAGAGTCTTGTGAGGATCCTCTGGCACCTGCGCGTCCACCGTAATTGGAATNTCCGGAACAAGCCCGGCCAGCAGTTTTTCACGAATCCATTTTCCNCGTCGAATNGGATCCGTATGGAAATTCGATGAATGTGCGATCAGCCATGCTGGATGGGTCAGGATTCCCATACGGTTTGGAATCTTGAATGGCTGCTCAACCGGATAATCCCAGAACTCCCGTTCAACGACATTAGCTTGATATTTCGTTGACTTCCAGCTGCCATAACGGCCGATACTTGGTGTCGGCGGCANACTATAAAAAGGNGCATGATGAAATGTGTACCCGTGAGCCCATGGAATCGTNGTGAACGGCGTGCGTCCTTTNCCAAATGACTCATCGAAGTAATGCATATAGTTCACGAGCTCGCCGGGGCGTGATGTATCNTTAGTTTTCATCGACTTTCGTTCTTTAATGAAGTCGATNTTCTCTGCAAGCACCTGTTCCGGGTTATTGATCCAGTCNGTGTCTTTTAGTCGCANNTAAACTTCTCTCCACTCTTNGATAACCTTCCGGCCANCCTCGTTTTCTTTGTCGTGATAGACGAAGAACTCGTCGGACGTAAGNAGTNTTTCAAATACATTCTCGTCATTTTCCACATGAAGGGTGACGAACCGATCGGCTTCCAAGGTCAGCCATCCGGGTGTAGCCTGACTACCTCGACCGGGATTTCTGTAGTAGCCATTACTTCTCGGGAAGTCCTTAAACACTTTAAGACAGCCAGCGTAACCAAAAAACTCTCTAAAGAAGCGTACNATCCGCGGATGTGACGTTTCATTGGACCGATAGTGTTTCCCATTTAACGATGAGTCAATCTGCCCACGGTAGTAGTTGTCATCATTGAGCAGTCGTAAAACTTCCCGTTGATAGTCTTCCCGGCTCTCCAACTTTCCACTTGCAGCAGCTTCTCTTAATTCNGCATCAGGGCCACGATCACCGAGTGCATATGAGATCGCGAAACTCGCTTCGCGAGGTGAGAGCATACGTCGACCCATTTCGTCCGNTTCACCGGCACCGAATTCCAACCGATATAAGAATTCTGATTCNAGNAGGACAGCNACCAGCATCTGCCGTAATCCATCCGTATTCCCGCTCAACTGAATAGCATTTCTGGTTAAGGCCAGATATTCTTCGAGCTCCTGTCTATCAGCCGGACGCTGCAGCACCAGCTTAAACTGTTGTTGAATCGCATTGATCAATTCCTCATCACTTGGAGCTGTTTCCTTGAGAATCACCGTTTCAAATTCTAGCGGCGTGTTACGAGGTGTCCATCGATCTCGCGAGTCATCGAATTCGCTTGCACCTACCTCTCCATTTTTGACGCGTGCTTCTCTGACCTGTTTACGTGCAATCCACTTTGCATTGTCGAGCATGACGAGCAAGTGACCACCGTCGAGCGTTGAAAAGTCGTAATATCGAACACCAGAGTGTTCCGGCAACAAAAAGGGATTGGTGATCCCATAAAACCTCTGGCCGCGTTTTGAAAAACCATCACGCATAAATTCAGCCAGGTTAAACACATCGATGACTCGTTCGTGAAATATCTGCGGGCTAACGAGCCAACGACGTGCCGGTGTAAATCCGGGATTCGATAATTCTCCGGAAAACAATTTGTCATGATCCAGATAGTTTCCGTACTGAGGGTATCGAAGCTTCTCGTCCAGATCTAATGCATCGTGACTGCGTAGAACAGTCTGCACGGAATCCAGAAAGGTACTGCGTTCCGCAGATGTAGGTTGTTCGACATCGAGCGGCGGCATCAGCTTAAAGAAGACCTGATCTTGCGCTCGCTTTAGCAACGCAATCTTTGACTCGTTTGACAATTCGTTTAGTCGATCAAAACTCACATTCCCTTCGGGCTCATCACCGCTATGACAATCGATACATCGAGCTTTAAGAATTGCAATGGCGTCATCTGCAATCACAACTGCGACGGATTCCTGAGCTGACACATCGTTGACGAAACCAGCATTAAGCAGCGAGGCACCCAAAAGCGTTGCTATCGCTATCGACTTCATAACTTTACCTACCGCCAGCACACATTCGCCGGCATCCTTCGAATCTTCTTCTTTAAACTCTTATTCTATCTGGAATTTTGAAATCTCTTTTGCCGTCGCGGAGATAATTCTAACGCCCTTGAGATAATGAAGTTGGTAAGGGACTGAGATGTAAACCAGCCTTCCCACATATTGTGGCCCTGCCCTTCGATGACCTCGATATTCACTGGACCACCAAACCCACGATAACGCGTGGCCAGCATTTCTGAATTTGCATCAAGCGGCACGACCTTATCGCTATCACCATGAATATGCATAACTGGGACTTTAGCACGGGCAAGTGGCTCCAAACGATCTACCGGATTGAATTCACTCAGCCGTGTTTCCAATTCCGCTGGTGTTAATTCAAAGGCATTCGCCGCACGTGCAACTCCCGGATAACTTGCAATACTGCAAACTGGATAGATCCCCGCAACGCCTGACACAGACTTGGGATGATCAATCGCCCAACTGTACAACATCAAACCACCGCGACTTCTGGCTAGCAAACATGGTTTGGTACCAAAGTCACGATCCCTTACTAAGTGATCATAGAACTGACTATATAACGCTGTACCATTTGGACTGCCGTAGGACTCTCCAACATCAATTCCGGCGATTGCAATGCCATTTTCGAGAAACTGTTTGAACATCCACACCTCTGCCTTGGATGGCAAACCGGGTAACGTCGGTGCATACCATACCCATGGAGTTTTCGGTCTTAGGNTAGAAGGCAAAATCACAAACGCATCATGCCCATCAAGCTTGAAGGACTTACCAGGTAAAGGCAGATTCTTTGCCCCCTGTGTGATTTGAGGCGGCGCTGCAGATACATTGCATACATTTAGAAGTAATACACATATAAGACTGTGATGAAACGCTGTCGTTTGCATTGAAAATCAATTCCCGAGGTTTTGTGCCTACTTAATTCGAATCCTATTGAAAACAGTCTAAAATACTCAGCATGACTTTTCGACGGATACTGATCGCTCTGGCTATCTCAACAGCCATTTCAAGCACGGCCAAATCAAAGGATGTGCAATACAATCGCGANGTATTGCCAATTCTCTCAGCAAACTGCTTTGCATGCCATGGTGCTGACAGGGTCACACGTCAGGCAGACCTTCGGCTTGACCAGGCAGAATCAGCTTTTGCAAACCGCGATGGAATAACCGCGATTCGTCCGGGAAAACCCAAGCAAAGTGAAGTCGTTACACGCATCTTTTCAAATAACCCTGACAACCAGATGCCTCCACCTGACCACGATCAACAACTCACCAATGCCGAACGCCAAATCCTTAAATCATGGATTGAACGAGGCGCCCGTTACGAGAAGCACTGGGCATTCGTTGCACCGATCAATCCTGCCGTTCCTAAAACCCGGTGGGGAACAAATGAAATCGACAGCTTCGTTTTCACCCGACTGAAACAGGANAACTTAAGGCCACAACCTCGCGCCACCAGAGAACAACTAATCCGGCGAGCAAGTATCGACATAACGGGGTTACCACCGACGCTGGATCAAGTTGATCGTTTTCTCGCAGACGAATCATCCGATGCCTTTGAGGATATTGTGGACGAACTTCTTGATTCTCCTCGGTATGGTGAACGCATGGCCAATTGGTGGCTCGACGGCGCGCATTACGGGGATAGCCACGGATACGACAATGACCTGGAGAACACTCAGTGGCCGTGGCGCAACTGGGTTATTGAAGCGTTTAATTCGAACATGCCGTTTAACGACTTCACCATTGAGCAACTGGCTGGAGACCTGTTGCCAGATCCAACGGAAAGTCAAATTCTCGCCACGGCATTTAACAGAAACAACCGCATCCAAACCGAAGACGGTGCAATCGATGAAGAATGGCGCACCGAATATGTAATCGACCGCGTGGAGACAATGGGCGCAGTTTGGATGGGACTGACACTTGGCTGTTGCCGGTGTCACGACCACAAGTACGACCCCATAAGCCAGCAAGAGTTTTACCAACTGTTTGCCTTGTTCAACAATCTGGACGAAAAAGGATTTATTAACAACCTCCGCGGTGCCGCTGAACCACGGATACGATACAAGCAATCGTTATATGACCAGCAGCTGCAGGACATTCAGAAGCGTCTCCCAGACAATGACGACCGCAAGCAGAAGATCACTGAACTAGACACCGAACATCCATTCGTGATGATCATGCGGGATATGGATTCACCGAGAACGGCCCGAATTCTCACACGCGGTCAGTACGATGCGCCATCAGAAGAGGTACAACCGGGACTGCCGTCTGTATTACCAGGTATTACAGAAGACGCACCGGTAAATAGGCTGGCCATGGCACGCTGGTTAGTAAACGGCCGGCATCCCCTGACTGCCCGTGTCTTTGTTAACCGCATTTGGGAACAGTTGTTCGGTACTGGGCTCGTAAAAACTTCAGAAAATCTTGGTGTGCAGTCTGATTGGCCCAGTCATCCAAAACTACTTGATTGGCTCGCTATAGGCTTTGCTGAGAATGGCTGGAATATCAAGCAACTAATAAAGACCATCATTCTGAGTGAGACTTACCAACAAGATAATCGTGTCGACACATTACGCCTGCAACGCGATCCCGAAAACAGATTGCTAAGTCGAGGACCACGAGTGCGACTAAGTGCTGAAGCAATCAGAGATCAGGCCTTATTTGTATCGGGATTACTAAATGACCAACTTGGCGGGCCCAGCATACACCCGTACCAACCGGCCGGATTATGGGAAGAAGTCGAAAAACGTGGCACGTATCAACAGGATCACGGAAATGCTCTCTACCGCCGGAGCCTTTACATAACGATTCGCAAGACGGTTCCTCCGCCTGAAATGGTTATTTTCGATTTACCAAGCCGCGAAGTATGCAACACAAAGAGGACTCACACCAACACACCACTTCAGGCATTAGCACTTCAAAATAACATCACCTATGTCGAAGCCTCAAGAAAGCTTGCCGAACGGGTTCTATTACAGTCATCGCANACCGAAGCACGTATCAAGCTTGCATTTCGCATGGCCACTCAACGCCATGCTACCGCAACCGAGCTAAACCTACTTATTCNCGGCTATCATAGGCGATTGAGTTTCTTCAAGGAATTTCCTGACGAAGCAGCGAGCTTTCTCGAAGTTGGCGAGTCNNCCATCAACCCTGATGTAGATCGGTCAGAGTTAGCAGCNATGAGTACCGTGGCCAGTATTCTCCTGAATCTTGACGAAANATTGTATCGATAGGAATCCGGATGATAACAGGACAACTCCACCACGAAAGCGACCAGATTNTAAACTCTCGTCGCACGTTCCTTACATCNACAGCAAATGGTCTCGGAATGTNCGCATTAGCGTCGCTACTAAATGAAAACTGCAGCGCATTTCCGCCACGACTCCAAAAGGTTGAGCCGAGAGCCAAACGGGTCATCTATCTATTTCAGTCAGGCGGGCCTAGTCACTGCGATCTATTCGATCCCAAACCGGCATTGAATACTCATGCTGGCAAAGAACTCCCCGACAGTATTCGCAAGAGTCAGCGTATTACTACGATGACGTCAAAACAGGATTCCCTCCCAGTCCTGCCATCTCCATACAAGTTTGAGCATCACGGCGAAAGCGGGCTCCAATTGAGTGAATTGCTGCCNCAAATCGGGAAGCACGCCGACGACCTCTGCTTAATTCGGTCGATGCATACCGAAGCGATCAATCACGATCCGGCCATCACATTCTTTCAGACGGGATTTCAACTTGCAGGTCGCCCAAGCATCGGCGCCTGGGTATCGTATGGCCTCGGCACCATAAATAAGGATCTGCCTACATACGTCGCACTTACCTCGCAAGGTGGAAATGGCTCGCAGCCTCTCTACAGTCGACTTTGGGGNTCCGGATTTTTACCAACAAAGCACGCCGGCGTAAAACTCCGAAACACTGGATCNCCCGTGTTCTATCTTGATGATCCACCGGGCATTAAACGTCATATACGACGTGACATGCTCGACGACCTGGGCGAACTAAACCGACTACAGCTTGATATCGTCGCCAACCCCGAAATTCGAAATCGTATTGAACAATATGAACTCGCCTTTCGAATGCAGCAAAGCATTCCGGAACTCGCGGACATTGCGGATGAAACCGAAGAGACGCTTGCTCTCTATGGCCCGGAAGTAACGCAACCTGGAACGTTTGCCCGGAACTGCCTGTTAGCAAGACGACTAGCCGAACGNGATGTCCGATTTATTCAGCTTTTTCACATGGGATGGGATCACCACACGAAACTCAAGTCCCTTCTACCCAAGCTAGCAACCAGTATCGATCAACCCGTTTCCGGTTTACTTACCGACTTAAAACGGCTTGGCTTGCTCNAGGATACACTCGTTGTACTCTGCGGTGAATTCGGGCGCACAGCTTATTCACAATCGCCGGGGGACAATGCCGGAAGAGACCATCACCCATANTGCTTCACGTCACTGCTTGCCGGCGCCGGTGTGAAAGGTGGCCACGTCCACGGTAGCACTGACGACTTTGGCTACAACGTTGCTGACAACCCCGTACACGTACATGATTTCAACGCTACGGTGCTNNATTTGCTGGGTATCGATCACGAGCAATTGACGTACAAGTATCAAGGTCGCCAGTATCGACTGACNGATGTACACGGCAACCCCGTNCAAGAGATTCTTACGTGAAAGCTCACGATTTGAAGGCTTCTTCAATGACCTCACCGCCATTAAACGTCGCAATTTCTTTACGTCCTCGATGTTTAAATGACAGCTCGTATTGATCAACGCCTAGTGCATGGAGAATTGTCGCATGAATATCCGCAGGCGTGAGGATNCTTTCTACTGCGGTGTACCCCACTTCGTCCGTCCTNCCAATTGCCTGNCCACCTTCGATNCCGCCTCCGGCCATCCACATCGTAAANCCACCCGGTGAATGGTCGCGGCCACCTTTTTTCTCGACTCCGGGTGTTCTTCCGAATTCACCGCCCCAAACCAATAACGTCGAATCCAGCAGTCCGCGTTGTTTAAGGTCGGCGATCAACCCTGCTATGGGCTTATCTGATTTCCCTGACGCCTTGCCATGTCCATCAACAAGGTCATCATGTGAATCCCAACCATCCACACGCAACTGAATAAACCTGACACCGCTTTCAACCAATCGTCTCGTCAAAAGGCACCGTGTGCCTACTTCGCGAGTCTTTTCATCATCCATGCCGTACAGTNGCTCCGTCGCCTGCGTTTCATTGGATAAATCAAACACAGCGGGAGCGGCCATTTGCATCCGAAATGCGAGCTCATAACTTCGNACGCGTGCTTCCAATTCACTGTCTCCACCAATCTTTTCGAGATGGCGTTTATTTAGCTTGTCGATCAGCCCTAACTGCCCCTGACGCTGAACNGTTGTAACGGTCTTCGGTAAGTTCAGATTTGGAATACCATCCTGCGCATTAATAGCAGTACCCTGATGTTCTGACGGCAAGAAACCGGGTGCATACGTGGGGCGAGGCCCACCTCCAAGNACAACAAAGCCGGGTAAGTTCTGGTTTTCAGTCCCGAGACCGTAATGTACCCACGCACCCATACTCGGACGGTCACCGGCAATGGAACCGGTAGTCATCATGTATTCGCCGGGAACATGAATGACGGTATCGTGTTGGATGCTCTTGATCATGCACAAGTCATCCATGTGCTGTGAAGTGTGAGGCACCAATTCAGACCCGGGCATTCCACATTCGCCATAGTTTTCAAACTTGAACGGGCTTGCCATCAATCGCCGCGTGCCGTTTCCAAACATCGCGGTTGCCTTGAAAGTCTTGCGGATACTTTCCGGTGTCTCCTGGCCATCAAGTTCGGTTAGCAGAGGCTTGGGATCATAAGTGTCGATATGGCTTGGTCCGCCCGCCATGAACAGGAAAACGACACTCTTAGCCGTCGCATTGTCTGATTGCCGGTTTGGTTTTGCCGCTCCAAGTTGCTCTTGCTCGATCAGACCAGAGGTTGCAAGCCAACCGAATCCAAATGCACTACGCTGTAACATTTCACGTCGCGAATGAAAACGCGTTGCAACCTGACCACACGGGAATTGCTTGTAATGCTTGTTCATGTCTCTCACGGATTTATAATCTTGCCTGAGTGCCTGACTTAGTCTTGATCTTAATTATGCCTAGCCTGTCGATGTATCAAGCAGGCTGGCTGTTAGTCAACTTGATGTTTTATTCGATATAAATAAACTCGTTTAAGTTCAGCAGCGACTGGCTAAACAACTCGAGGGCCGTCAGTTTATCATCGTCCTCTTTTAACCAACGACCGGAAAGATAACTCTCTGCCTGTTGCAATTGCGAATCATCGATTCCGCTGTTGAAATACAACAATTCACCGATATCACCGTTCATTCGCTCTCCGTCGTCAGAAAACGCGGCTGTGTAGCCTCCGACACTCACTTCCCCGCCTACACCAAAGTCAATCTGACCTTCCAATTCGGTGGAGACGGATGCTAATTCACCCTCTCGACTAACGACATGCAAATCCAGTTTGTTATCCCTCCAGCGTGCCGTAATCACTAGTGGCACTCCGTCCGGAACCGCAGCGGGTGTAAATAGCCGATCACCCCATTGCCCATCAATATTTTGGCCAATTGCAAGGCGACCATCCTTCGCCATGCGAATAACGCTGATACAGGCTATATCGTTGCCACCGTTTCGCACCTTTACGAATACCGGTTCATTTCGATTCCCTTTTCCATTAAATCGCACTGATGTAGCAATCGCATATCCATTGTTCGCATTTAGGGATTCGTGGTGAGGTGTCACCAAAAGATGATCCGACGTGCCAAAAGCACCTCCGCTAAAGCGAATAACTGGCAATCCGCTCATTCCGTTGAACCGACCACTTAATAGTGTGGGCCGTCTGACTTTGTCCGTTTGTGCAAATTCATTTAACTGGTCCTCTTCGCCGTCCGTTTGATCTAGCCACTTACTCACCGAACCGCCGTGTGTCGCCAAGTTGTCATCGTCAGAAAACACTTCCGCATCAGCACGCAACCACAACACAAGTGATTCTTCTGGTGGCTCTTCAGCTAGGCCATCCTCGATATCCGCAACGGATTCAATTGATCTAGAATAGTCCTTCAGGAAGTCCAAGCTTAAAGCAAGTTCCTCGGCATCCGGCTCTCGGCCAAGAGCGTATTCAAATCCATTTTGCACTTGCATAACCATATCTTCACCGGCAGACTCTCTAATTCGCTGTGCTAATGCGATTGCTCGGCGCTGCGCGAAGTCATCATTGAGCAGGTACAACGACTGTAGTGCAGACGTTGACACTTGCCGCTCTAGACACGCTTCGGACGAAGCAGTTGGCCCATCAAATAAGGATTGGAGCTCGGGTGGCGCGTCGCGTGTTTGAAATAGATAAATACCACGACGGGTATTTTGTGATTCCTGGTCAACCGGCACGGAAACTCCTCCAATCTCCCGATTCAATTCACCAGACACAAGGAGCATGGAGTCTCGAATAATTTCGGCTTCCATTCGACGCCGAGGCCATGCTGTTAACAATGAGGTGTCTGGTAATGCGCCTTCATCAATAACACTTACTGCACGCTGCCGCCAAGTCTCCGAAGTAACAATTAACCGATGAATATGTTTCGTGCTCCAATTGTTTGCTATCAACTCAGACGCCAGCCAATCAAGCAATCCCGGATGTGTTGGAGTACTACCTTTAACTCCGAAGTTTCCGGGGGTATCGACCAATCCTGTTCCGAAATGGAATTGCCAAATTCGATTAACCCATACGCGCGCCGTGAGTGGATTGCTGTCTGCAACAAGCCAATTTGCTAATACGCTCCGATTGCGATCGGTCTTCTCTAAATCCGGCGTGGTACCGAATGCCTCGGGCCAACCGGGTGTGACGGTCGCCACAGTTTCAAATATCTGTCCTCGCGCTAACAAGTAATCCTTCTGATCCACGAGCCGCGTCTTATCGTGCAACAATGGAAAGTTACCAGCCATAGGCAGTGTGCTGAGTACGTGTGGGCTAGTCACAGGAGAATAAAACCCCCACGTCTGCGGAGTATCTTTAACTACGCCGTCAAGTTTCGCACGCAATTCCTCAAGTCGTTTCTTTTCATCCTCATTTATTCTGAACGCATTACATCCGGCTATCTGAATATTCATTTTCGTTCGATAGGGACGATATTCTCGTTCCTGTGCAAGTGTCCGCTCAGACTCTTTTGTATTTAACAAGTCCCGAACGTTTTGTGGCTCTTCCTCATAACCAGTCGAGAGCACGCGTTTTCGAACTTGTAAATCAAATTCCAGCAGATCTCTTGCAATCTGATCAACCTCCGCCGGCTTATCAGAATCTTTCAATATGATGTTTCCAGGGAATCCTCGAGTAAAAAATGCCTTGAGACGATAGAAATCTCTCTGGCTGATAGGGTCAAATTTATGGTCATGGCAACGTGCACACCCAATAGTTAATCCGAGCACGGTTCGTGAAATCGCGCTGACCATATCGGTATACATATCGTTTTCAGCTCGATAGAAGTGCAAATCATCCGCGCTAATTCTGGCGGCTGCTAAGAAACCTGTTGCGATCAGATTCACGTCACGATACGGCTGCAGTTCATCACCGGCAATTTGCTGTCGAATGAATTCAGAGTACGGCAGATCGCTGTTAAAACTATCAATCACATAATCTCGATACCGCCACGCCGTTGGTCGAGGATTGTTTTGTGCGTAGCCTTCCGATTCTGCCCAACGTGCTGAGTCGAGCCAAAAACGACCAATCCGCTCACCGTAATGATCCGAAGAGAGCACCTCATCTACCACTGCCTCCCATGCCGCAACTTGATTGTCAGCTAGAAAGGACGTTAGCTGGTCGTTGCTCGGAGGGACGCCGTGCAGTACCAAGTACAGTCGCCGCAACAACGTTGCTGGATCGGCCTGTGGCCGAGCATAGACCTTATGTGCACGATGCCCTTGAGAAATGAAAGCATCGATCGAATTGTCGGTGCTGATCCGCCGTCGACGATTCCGTGTGGCATCCCAGACGATGAACTTAGCCTGTGGTACTCGCGGACGACGTATGGGCTGGAATGCCCAATGACCTTTTGCTGCAACTGCATTGGGGTTAGGTGCAACTTCTTCATCCCACTGAACTCCTTGGTCAATCCAGGCTCTCAGTATCCCGATTTCTTCGTCACTCAGCGGCTCACCAGCATCCTCAGGTGGCATTTGGAGATCAGCTTCCAAGCCCGAGACGACATGTATCAAAAGGCTTTGTTCACTTTTACCGGAGATAACCAGTGGAATTCCATCCGATTGGCCAATCATCTTGGCATAGTGATCTAGTCGAACACCTGACTCCGGGTTGGCGCCTTTATGACAGTTCAAGCACTTCTGTTTCAGAATCGGAAATACATCATCCGCAAAAGAAACCGTTCGGTCGGCTGGTCTTGCTATCTGTTCAGCCTCATTTGGCCGATTGAACGCGTCCTTTTGACCACATAAGGGTGACGCACCGATTATGAGCAACCCACACAACAAACCCGCTGCAGTTGTAGTATTCGTACGCCAACTTTTTCCTCCTTTGTATCCCATATTCCCATTATTACACGAAAGCAGCGACGACTTTCTATAACGCACCTTGTAGAAACCCATAATTCAATAAATCCGACTGAATTGCGAAGAAAATGCTGTTTTTCTATTTCGAATTCTACAGCTGATAGGTTTGGCGGACGATTGATGACTTAATTCGTCCCCCAGATTTTTGCGGTGCAATTACGTACTTGCCGTGAGAATCACCTATACCCACATTTCAAATGTCGTCAAACAAGTTCAATTTAGCCGCTCTTTGTTCGATCATAGTGGCAGCCACTCTTAGCGGCTGTACACCGGTGAACTATCGTATTCAAGCTGATAGTGATGCATATAACGCGATCGAAGAAAAAAACAGCGACGAGCGATGGAAGACAGACGACTACAGCGTCGAGATCGACTCGCGTAGTCGCTATCACGACATTTACGATCCCGACAAACCTCCTATACCGCAAGACGATGCGTCTGCCCACCAGTTAATGGCATCGGTTAATGGAATTCCAGGTTGGGAGCACTGGCACGACTTTGGTGATCGGAGTGAAAACGAGAACCCGAAGTGGCGAGAATTGCTTTCTGAGTACACGGAGACCTCAGAGGATGGCAAGGTGATACTCGATATGGAATCTGCTTTGCAGATTGCCTACATACACTCGCCCACATACCAGCGTCAAATGGAGACGCTATTCTTATCTGCTTTAGATGTATCAACCGAGAGATTTAGGTTTGATACTCAGTATTTTGGCGGTTACGACGTACGGTATAACCACAACGGACGTCTGATTCCCGCAGGGTTCGGGGTCAATCCAGCAAATGGGCAATTATTCGATACTGCTCCTTTTGAAGGCAGCGAGATGAATCGAATGACAGTCGGTCGCCCTAGTGCGGGAAACCCGGCATTGCAGGCCAGAAAGCGACTGGCAACTGCAGGACAGTTGGTTGCAGGGTTTGCAAACTCGTTTGTGTTTGAATTCACTAAAGATGATGCAAACCTTGCATCATCGCTGATCAACTTCTCGCTCGTTCAGCCTTTACTTCGCGGTGCTGGAAAAGACGTAGCACTTGAACAACTGACCTACAGCGAACGATCACTGCTAGCAAATGTGCGTGCACATAGCCAATACCGTCAAGGCTTCTATACCAACGTGATCATCGGCGACCTCGGAGTCGAAGGGCCTAGTCGTGGCGGAAAAAGCACGTTTCTGTCTGGTCATTTTGGTCAAGCAAGCGTAGGCGGATTCCTCGGGCTGCTGCAACAAAAACAACAGATTCAGAATGCCAAGGACAACCTGCAAAATCAATCACGTTCACTAGCCGAACTTGTTGCACGTTACGAAGCTGGTGTGATCGGACTGTTTCAAGTTGACCAGGTCCGTCAGGAACTTGAAGGTGCCCGTGCTTCCCTGCAACAAATGGAATTGCGGTACCAAATACAACTAGATAATTTCAAAATCAACACGCTCGGTTTACCGCCTGATCTCGAGCTTGAAATAGATGATAGCTTCATAAACCCCATTCAATTCATCCCGCGTGACGCGTTGCAGATTCAGGATGCAATATTCTCCATGCGAGATGAAATCGGATTACTTCCCGATGATGTCGATACTGAAACACTGTCTTTGTATGCGAAGAAGTTCCAGCAGTTGCTACCGCTTATGCGAGAACAACTCGAATCCATCGACGTTGATGTGGAAGTGATGGACGCCGCAGTACCGAATCGCGAAACACGCATGACGGAAGAAGAGATTGCAGACTTCAGTACGGAGCGTGAACAACTGAAATTCACTGTATCTGAGCTTCAAACACAATACACCGAATCGTCTGCAAATCTTGATGCCGCCATTGAGCAACTACCAGAGCTCGACTCGGATGCTGGCGTACGCGAGTTGGTTGTGTGGTTAAATGACACTCTTCAATTTGCTCAACGTTCGCTTCTAGTTCGGGCTCGCGCTCGTGCTGAAGCCGTGGTATTCGAAGAGATCGAACTGGCAGCTGAGTTTGCTTATCGGATCGCGCTAGACAATAGGCTGGACGTCATGAATGCGAAGGCTGCACTGGTTGATAGCTGGCGAATGATTCAATTCCGTCGCGACGCACTTCAATCTGTGCTAAACATCACGGCAAGTGGCGACATTAAGACCGCGAAAAATAACCCTGTGGATTTTCAAGCCTCGACTGGCAGCGTGCGTCTCGGTGTGGAATTTGATGCTCCAATCACACGTCTTGAAGAACGAAATGCTTATCGCGAAGCGATGATCAACTACCAACAAAACCGGCGAACTCTCATCCAATCTCAGGATCGGATCTACAAGGGTTTACGCGGACTATCCACGCACATTCAACTTCTTCAACGGACGTTGGAAAATTACCGACGGTCCGTGGCGATCGCCATTCGTCAGTTGGATATGACACGAAGTGAGATTTACAGGCCGGTCGCTCCACGACAACCTGGTCAGCCTGGAGCACAGCTCGGCCCGAATACATCACGAAACCTCCTCGACTCATATCGTCTAATGCAAAGTTCCCAAAACCAATTTCTTTCAGCTTGGTTGAACTTCTATGCAGCCAAAATGCTGCTGGCTCGTGAAATGGGAGTCATGCAGCTTGACGAAGGTGGCAAGTGGACGGCAGAACCGCTTCCAGTAGACACGACAGAAGCTGATGCGCAGGCCGCCTTGGATCGCATAAAGGACGAAGATAACGCGTGGAATGACGGTCTGCGATCCCGGCTGGATGTACTCTCCGAATCCGCAACAACGCTTACAGAAGAAGCAAGAGAATCTGCACGCATCGCGAGCAGCAAAAAAGAGGGGGACGCAGAAGATCAACGTAAGGGTAAAAAGCCCGAGAAGACGGCTGCGATACCAGTCAATGACGTGCCCACCGCACCGACAACTCGTTAATGCGGAAGTCTGATTTATTACCGAGTTTATTACCGAATTGTCTACGATCACCGGTAAGTTTCTTAAGTCAGCTGAAACATCCCAGCTGTTTTTTGCTCTTAAAGCAAAACATATGCATTTCTGCGGTGGTTTAATAGAAAAACAATCGCCACCATTCCNTTTNGTACGACATATATATGTATAGAANGGAAGCGTAGTTTTCGTTGCTAGGGTGTTNGGATCTNTGAAATCAACAACATTTGATCCATTGCTTGTGACGTAGACGATATTCCACTGCATTCGCTACNATAAGAGTGTAAATGCNTTCCAAACACTGAACTACTGTTTATCGAATCAATGGCCATCGCAACTGCACCAGCTAATACAGATACCGCAAGCGAGAATCAGTCTCGCAGGGGTNTTATTCAGTTCGTCATCGGCGTTTTGATGATTGGTGTAATTGGCACCTCGGCAGTATTAATGCTCAATACTGAATCAGAAAGCGATGGTTCAGGAATTCTCACGCATACGGTAAAGTCCGGACCGTTTTTTATCAGCGTCATCGAACAAGGCGCCTTGGCAAGCTCTGATAATACTGAAATCAAATGNCAGGTTCGCGGCCGCAATACGGTAACGTGGGTGATACCGTCAGGTAGTGTCGTCAAGGAAGGTGACGAACTCATTCGAATCGATACGAAAGTCATTGAAGAAAACGTTAGTCTGCAGCGTACAAATGTTCATGAAGCAACTGCAACGCTCGCCGAGACACAAGCCGATCTCAACAAGGCGCGAATATCCGTCGATGCATATCTGGAGGGAGAATACAAAGAGGAGTCTCAACGCAGGACCAAAGATTTGGAAATAGCACAGGCAAATCTAACATCTGCAAATAAACAGTACGAAAACGCTCGTAAGCTCTTTCGTAAGGGGGTTATTACCGAACTGGCTCTTGAAGGTAATTTGCTAACCGTAGAACAAAGCAAACTCGACCTCGAAGTTGCGGAAACCCAACTTTATGTCATGAATAAGTATCGCAGAGCAGTGCAACTCGAGGAACGAAAAGGACGCATCACAGCCCATGAGTCCAAGATCGAGGCCGACCATGCCGGTCTCTCGATGGACAGCAAGCGTCTTGAGAGGGCTTTAATGGATCTCGGTAACTGTGTCGTCACAGCACCTAAGTCCGGATTGGTAATCCTGCCAACAATCGCCGCATGGAAAAATACACCGGATGTAGCCGAGGGCGTATCGGTTGTCCGGGATCAAGTACTTTTGATCATGCCCGACCTTGAAATGATGCAGGTCACAGTCGGCGTCCATGAAGAGATCATTGATACGGTCAAGGCCGGGCAAAAAGCGATTATTCGACTGCCCGACTTAACGCTCGAATCAGCAGTCTCTGAAGTTGCTACCATTGCCCGACCACTAGGTGCCTGGTCAGGTGACATAGTCAAATACGATACAACGATAAAACTGCCAAGTGGAGTCGGCCTCAAGCCTGGCATGAGCGCTGAAGTTGAGATCATCTTGTCAGAGTATAAAGATAAGCTAACGGTTCCTGTTTCAAGCGTATTAGAAATCGAAGATCAACATTTCTGTTGGGTACAAACCCCGAATGGTCCANAGAAAAGAGCCGTGATCGTTGGCGAAAGCAATGATGTATTTGTGATTGTTCAGCAAGGTGTTCAGGAAGGCGAAGAGGTTTTGTTAAATCCACTAGCTGATGTCGATGATGCTGGCCAGCAGGAATCGTCCAATACCGTGGCAAACACATCAGTAGATAAGCCGACATATCCCAGTACAGGTATTAACGATGGCGAGTGAACAACAAATCGAAAAGACGGGAACCAGAAGACGCTGGTTGATTGCGATTCTAGTATTANTACTCGNTGGTGGTGGAATTGGCGCGTTCTTGATTTCAATGCCTGAGAAGAGCCCACAAGCATCAAGCCTCGCAAAAATGACTTTCCCCGTGCAGCGAACTAATCTTGTCGTTACTGCAACCGAACAGGGGTCTTTGGAAAGCTCTGAAAACACCGAACTCATCTGTAAGGTTCGCGGTCAAAACACAATCACTTGGGTTATAGAAAGTGGAACACNTGTAGAAAAAGATGANTTACTACTAACACTCGACACCCTGTTNATTGAAGAGCAGATAGCAGAACGATCAAAGTANGCCCACTGGTCGCGATCTGGTGCAGAACATTGGCGTGCCACCATGAATAGTGCACGTCTGAGAATCGACTCATATAAAGAAGGCGATTANGTTGCTGNATTAAAANGACAGCAAAAAGAGCTCGTAGAANTAAAAACGNANCTAAAATCTGCTCAGGANCGCTTTACTTTTACGACCAACCTGTTCAAACGCGGATATGTGAGCGATCAGCAGGTTGANGATGCGNANNACTCAGTGNNGCGGCTTNNACTAGAAACCGGCGTAAAAGAAACGGCCATCAGTGTACTCGAGAATTCAACTCGCAAAACGTGGCTGGAAGACCTTCAAGGAAATTACAACGTCGCCGTTGCGCAGTTCGAGGCAAGCGACGAACGTGCAATGGCTGATGCCTCCAGNCGCGANCGTGCGGTTGAAGAACTCGGATACTGTGAAGTGCGTGCTCCCAAAGCTGGACTGGTAATTCACCCCAGAGCCGCAGCGTGGAAAAATGCNCCCGATATCACCGAAGGGGGCACCGTATACAAAGAACAATTGCTGCTCATAATGCCGGANCTTAACAAGATGCAGGTAAAAGTCGGGATCCATGAAGCAATTATAGAAAATGTAAACGTTGGACAAAGAGCCATTGTTACCTTNCCGGACCGGACGATCGAGGCAGAGGTTACAACCGTTGCAGATATTGCCAGTCCTCTAGGCCCATGGGCTGGTGATCAAGTCCAATACGATGTCATTATTGAATTACCACAGCAAACCGGTCTTAAACCGGGCATGAGTGCGCAGGTCGAAATCATCATGGCCGAGCACGAGGACATACTGGCTGTACCGGTAGCNGCCGTCATTGAGACTCTCGATGGATTTGCATGCTGGGTTCAGGATAAGAGCGATCCGACAGCTGTGCCAACTAAGACACNTCTGACACTCGGCGANAGTAACGACGTTCACATCGTTGTGACGAATGGATTGAAGCCCGGAGATCAAGTTGTATTAAACCCANTGGCTTATGTTCAAGAAGCTCAGGACGANGCCATGAAAACTTTGGATAAGTCCGAGGAAGAACAAGACAACAACGAGACCATATCTGACATTGCTGTNAAATAACCTCGCTACGGTTGCAAGTTTGTCGCATTCCCGCCTACCTTGTGCGACATCACATACACCTCCATCACTAGCAAACTGTTTTGAACAACTTTTTAGTCAGAACGATTCAACTTGGTGTAAAAAGCCTTCTACTACATAAGATGCGCGCGGGNTTGGCTGGCCTAGGNATCTTTATTGGAACGACGACCGTGATCTGGCTCGTTGCAATCGGTGAAGGAGTGAGCCATCAGGCACAGGAACAAATCAAGGAGCTTGGTGCACGCAATGTAATTGTCCGCACCAAGAAACCTACTAATACGAGCCAGCCACAAAACGCTCGAATCAATGTGACTAGCTACGGCCTATTGAGAGCCGACTATGATCGCATCACAGAAACAATCCCTGCCATTAAAGACGCCGTACCGATGCGGGAATTCCTGTATGAATTGCGAGTCGAAGATCGCACGATCGATTCCAAGCTGGTCGGCTGCATGGAACAATACCTCGAGCTCAATCATCTGGACATGGCACGAGGCCGATGGTTACACCCTCGCGANAGAGGNAACAAGGTAATCGTNNTGGCTCACGAAACCGCAATGAAGCTGTTTCCTTATGAAAACCCGGTNGGCAAGACCGTTTGGGTCGGAAGCGAACTGTATTCGGTAATCGGACAGACTAAGTCACGNACTGAATCGGCAGCCATCGGAGGTAGCCTGGAAGCCCGNGATTACAACACCGATGCATACATCCCCTTAAAGACNTTGCAAATGCGTATCGGCGACCGTGTNCTCAAGCGNNTCGGTAGCTCCTGGCAGGGCGAGCGAGTGGAACTAAGTCAAATCACAATTGGCGTGGAACATATTGATCATGTGGATGAAGTGGCGGCGATCGTAAAAACACTGCTGAGAAAGTATCACGACACGGAAGATTATGCCGTAGTGGTGCCCAAAGAATTACTCAAGCAGGCCGAGAAGATGCGGACCATGTTCAACGTNCTGCTCGTCGTGATTGCCGGTATCTCGCTACTCGTCGGCGGTATCGGCATCATGAATATCATGCTTTCCACTGTTACCGAACGCACNCGTGAAATCGGCATTCGGCGAGCATTAGGNGCCCAACGACACCATATCACTCAGCAGTTTCTCACTGAAGCCGTTTTGTTGACATCCAGCGGCGGTATTCTAGGAGTCTTATTCGGCATATTCGTAGCACCAATCTTCAGAGTGATTCGCCAAGCCATCGTTTGGTTAGATCCAACACTGTTGCCTCCGGAAGCGCTAACACTCGAGCCCCGCGTTGCCCTTTGGTCCGTCTTACTGGCGCTTGGCATCTCACTCTTTGCGGGCATCACATTCGGTGTCTACCCTGCTCGCCGAGCGGCTTTCATGGACCCGATCGAAGCACTCCGTCATGAATAGTCTNTCACCACTTTCATGACCCTAATACCCTGNCGTGTTATCCTAAACGGGTACTTATGCGACAGGTCCATGCTTCCANAAGACAGTAAGATTACGGAAGAGCAGGCTAAGTAAACTCTAGAGCGATATCGACAAGAATTAAATTAACGGAAGTGATTCTGATTACTAAGCGAGACCGAATGATGCGATTATTGGCGATTGCGATATTTGTCTATTCCACTGTATGCCTGGAAAACTGCGCGCACTCCAAAACGCTCCTAGGCGTTGCCAAGACCGATATTACTCCAACTCATCCGGTACTTCTGGCTGGATACGGTGGACGACCTGGTGAGCACGTCGGCGTGGATCAACCTATATGGGCGCGTTCACTTGCGATTGGGGATACAAAACCTGTCGTCCTAATTGCCGTTGATAATTGCGGCGTGCCTGCACATATAACACGAGCTGTACTAGCCGAGCTGAAGGAATCTCACGCTATCACTGAATCACAATTGGTAATTTCCAGCACGCACACGCACAACGCACCTGCGCTTCGCGGATACGCTCCAATCGTTTGGGCCGGAAGGACTACGGACGCTCAGGAACAACGGGTGGATCGGTATACGCTCTGGCTGACCGAACAGCTCATCAAGACAGCACAAGCAGCACTCGATAACCGACAACTAGCTTCACTCTCATGGGGACAAGGGATTGTCGACTTTGGTGGAAATCGTAGGGTGATTAGCGACGGCAAGTGGGCGGGATTTGGATTTCAACAGAACGGCCCCGTCGACCACAGCTTGCCAGTCATGGCTGCACACGACAATGACGGCAACGTGATTGCCGTCTGGACAAACTATGCCTGCCACTGCACCACGGTCGGCGGACGCAACCATATCGGTGGAGATTGGGCCGGAAACTCCAACCTCGCTATTGAAGAGCTTTTTGAAGGTGCCATTGCACTGACCACCATCGGGTGTGGAGCAGATGTCGGACCACAACCAAGTGGAAACATGGAGATTGCAAAGCAACACGGCGAATCGATCGCAACGGAAGTAAAGCGAGTACTCTCCACTGAACTGATAAGTTTACCTGATGAACCACGGGCGTCCTCCAAGCAGCTATCACTTCCGCTCGATGAATTACCGGATCCCAAACACTTTGAAGAGCTAGCAGGAGGCGGTGGGTACCACGGTAATCATGCGAAAGCCATGGTCGAGCGCATCAAGAACAAAGGAAGATTACAGTCGCATGTTGACTACCCAGTCACCTGCTGGAAATTCGACGACGATCTTGCGATTGTGTTTCTCGCTGGTGAAGTCGCCGTGGATTACAGCGTCCGATTGAAAAACACAATGGACTGGAGACGGTTGTGGATCAACGGCTGGTCGAACGACGTGCCAAGCTATATTCCTTCCAAGCGGCTACTAAAAGAAGGTGGTTACGAAACGGACTTCTCGCAAGTCTACTATGCACTTCCTGCACGGTATTCGCCGGAGATCGAGGACTTGATCTGCAACGCAGTTGTCGATCTGGTTGGAGAGTCTTTTGCTAACACCGATGATCAGCCAGAACCGACATTTCTTAAGCTACCGACCTCTCGAGAATGGTTAGTCAACAACGCTGACACATGGGCGAGTAATCTCACCGCAACTCAGCGTCGAGAGATTAGAGACACCTCGCGGATTTCAGAGTCCGCGATCAATGGTTTTGCAAAGCTGAATAGCAAATCCCCGAAACGTGCCGTCTGGTTTGACTTCACCGGAAAACAATCTGACAGAGCCTTTTTTCGACAGGAACATGGAAATGAATCCCTCGCATGGGAAACAAAACCCCTGACTAAAATCGCCGATACCAAGCAGGTTACATTGCTATTTCTCGGAGGCACAGGTTGGATTTCACAACCAGAGTCATCCGGTTTCACACTGCAACTAAATGATGATGATGTTTTGAAATTTGATGCAACCACTTCTTCCAAGGAATGGAGTAATCCCGATACCGGAGTGAATCTCAAATTCGTTTGCACTTGGAATTCCGATGTTGACTCTGCCGGATTCTTCTTTCTTCGAGTACCAACGGGCATGCTTCGGCAAAATGAAGCACTGAAGATCACCGTAAAATCAGCAGGTACAGGGTCGTTGCGTTGGTTTTCAGTCGACGAAGTGAAAGATTCCGTGAGGATTCATGGATTGATGCTCAATGCCGTTCTACGATATGACGAAGCACAAAAATAGCTTCACCGGACTCGATGGGGCCACAATCTCCCCGCTCATGGCTAACGAAATTCCCGTTTTTAGCTTATAAGAGTAGTAGCAGGCCACTCATAGAGTATCCGTGTATCTGTACGCAGCTGCATGTACTCCATTTCGCTCCCATTGCCGCAGTGAATACTCGAATCCACCTAACACCCAACGCGGCTTAGACCACAACAGCTTGACGGTTAATACACATTGGCTGAGTCTCCACAACCAAATTCTGGCAACATTCCAAGGCGACATGACTTGGATTCGCTTCGTGCTATCGCCATGCTGCTTGGCATAGGTCTCCATGCTGCTCTGGCATTCGGGCATGAAGGNTGGAGTGTAAAAGACGGCCAACGCGACCAGTGGTTTTCAGACTTCTTTCGATTTATTCATGGATTCCGCATGCCGTTGTTCTTCGTGGTGAGCGGTTTCTTTACAGCCATGCTATGGCGCAAACGAGGAATTGCATCGCTTCTAAAACACCGGACGATGCGAATCCTGTTGCCATGTCTCATCGGCCTCTACGTAATCCTGCCGGTAGAGTCACTCGTACATCAGACGATACGCAAAGCCGATGAGCACCGACGCGAATTAAATGAGGCAAAAGATAAGACTCCCTTCTACCGATTTGCCGAACGAGGTGACGTCGGTCGAATGAAACGGCTCCTGGCTAACGGAGCTGATATTAATCAAGCCGAAGAAGCAAGCAAATGGACTGCACTTCACTTCGCAGCCAGAAACGGTCACGAACACGTTATCCGGTTCTTGGTTGAGTCCAAAGCAGACCTTGAGGCCAAGGATCGTGGTGGCAACACAGCCATAGATGTTGCCTGGGAAAACAATTCTGTCGAAGTCGCTCACCTACTTGAAGTTGTTACTGGTAAACGCGAGGAGGGAACACCACGCCCGGCAGGCAAGAAGATCTTCGAGCATGCTCGCAATGGAGATTGGCGTTACATCCAATCGAAGCTCAATGANCAGGTCGACCCAAACACGATCAGTAAGCAATTCGGAGTTTCGTTGCTTGCCTATGCCGCGATTCACAATCGACGCGCGGTGGCCGAGAAAGTCCTTGATCACAATGTTGACATCAATTTCCTTAACGAAGAGCACATTACCGCCCTACACTATGCTGTGTTCTTCGGTAGATATGAAGTAGCTGATTTACTGATCCAACGTGGCGCCGACTTAACTATCAAGGATCAAAATGGCTACACCCCAGCCGATCTGTCGATGCGAGACATCACAGATGAAATGGTTCAACAGGCACGAGAATATGCAGGTCGGTTTTGGACCGGCGTAGACGCAGGCCACTACAACTACCAATTACCGCGAATTGCCACGCACTTATTTGGTCTGCAACATCCAAAGTTTGACCCTGAAAAACATCGCAAACCGAACTGGAAANATGAAGAGGACGGGGAAGATGATGATGACAATGATGAACCATGGGAGTGGTATGACCTAAAAGATGAATTCTGGCNATTTGTAAATGAGGGCGAGCGTTGGTACTTCAACAAGCTCGAACATCCAACCGCATACTCAATCCTGAGCAAATCCACCGGACGCTGGCTGGTAGAAGACGACTCAGATCGCAATCAGCATCACGAGAATTTGCAGGAAGAGCTGACAAAAGTCCAAGCATCGTTGGCGAGCCCAAATGACTTTAGCGATCGAGAAGTAGCGCGTCGCAAGCAGCACGTTGAGAATATTCAAAAAGAGCTCCGTGACCATCTTCAGCGACAAGGATTCCACGTCATAAACTCCAATCAATTTTCACATCTGTGGTTCCTGTGGTTTCTGTGCTGGCTCGTCGCAATCTTTGCGATTTACTCNCTTTTCGCTAACGTTTGCGGAATCAAGAAATTGCCAGATTGGCTCGTGATTTCACCCCTGAAATACTTGTGGCTTGTACCGTTGATTTTCATACCGACCTGGTTGATGCGATCTAACTTCGGTCCGGATACGAGCACGGGCATGATCCCTCAGCCACACTTGTTGTTTTACTATGCCGTGTTTTTCATGTACGGTGCTTTTTACTTTGACAGCGAGGATCACACAGTTGAAGTCGGCAAGTATTGGTGGTTAACCCTACCCGTCGCCGCATTCCTGTATTTCTTTGCCTCGCGTGGGGATTCGTGGGTTTGGCAGTATCTTCGTCAACATCATGAATTCAGTGATACGATGGTCGACAATGGTATTCGAATCGTTTCCTGCCTGTTTTGCTGGCTCACCATCTTTGGNTGGATGGGTGCCTTCAAACGGATCCAATCTGTATCATTTGCCAAGCACTGGGCAGTGTTGATGGCGATCGTTGTCATGTTGATGTTTATCTTCTCAGGCACCGAATCGAGATTCTATCAATTGTTCGATTTCGAACAGGACACCAGGCGCATAATCTCGGACATTAATGCAGTAATATGTGTCACTTTGTCCACGTTTGCATTGCTTGGTATGTTCCGAAATGTCTTGGCAACAGAAAACAAGGCGATGCGTTATGTATCGGATTCATCCTACTGGTTATATGTGGCGCATCTTCCGGTAGTATTCGCACTACAGTGGTGGGTTCGAGATCGCGACTGGAATCCATACTTCAAATTCACGCTCGTGTGTGTCGTCTGTACGCAAATTCTTCTATTCCTGTACGAATATTGTGTACGATACACACCAATCGGCACTCTACTTAACGGCAAGAAAGTTCGCCCTCCAAAACAAGGCTTAAAAGTTCGCCCTCCAAAACAAGTCATATCAGACAAGGACTAATTACATGTACTTAACGAACGTATTGATGAGGGCAATCATCTTGCCCCTCGTTCTAGGATCATTAGCGAGTTCACTGTCTGCAGGCGAGACGAACAAAGAGAACTTCACTCGTTTTCGCGGCCAGAACGGTGATGGTGTTTCTAGTGATGATCCAAGATTGCCGGAAACCTGGAGTACCACGGAAAACGTAAAGTGGGCTACAGACATCCCGGGTTGGGCATGGTCATGTCCCACAATCTGGGGTGACAAAGTCTTCTTAACTACGGTAGTAAGCGAAGAAGAGAACACGAAACCCAGTAAAGGGCTTTATCTCGGTCAGGGTGTTCGCGATCCAGCCAAGGGCATTCACCAATGGCTTGTCTATTGCATGGATATTAACACCGGCAAAGTGATCTGGAAAAAACAGGCTCATAAAGGGAATCCTGTTGTACCAAGACACCCCAAAAGCACTTACGGTGTGGAAACGGCGACCACCGATGGTGAACGTCTGTACGTGTTGTTTGGCGATCTGGGATTGTTTTGCTACGACTTAGACGGTGAGTTGCTCTGGCAACACGATATCACACCTGAAAAGACGTTTTACGATTACGGTGCAGCGGCATCTCCGGTTGTTCACGATGATCAGGTGATCTTTGTGTATGACAACCAAGGTCAGTCATATATTACGTCTCTGGATACTAAAACGGGTAAAGTCCAATGGCGGACAGATCGCGACGAACGCACGACCTGGGCAACGCCCTATATTTGGCAAAACAAGCAGCGCACAGAAATCGTTGTGTGCGGGTTTAATCGCAATCGCAGTTACGACCTGGACGGAAACTTGCTCTGGGAATTCAACGGACGGATGTCCAATCTGGTAATTCCATCCCCATTTGCAATAGACGGGATCCTTTACATTACCTCCGGCTATATCGGTGATGCACATCGACCAGTCTTTGCGATTCGCCCGGGTGCGTCTGGCGACATAACACTAGATGGAGATCAGAATGCAAACGATTACATCGTTTGGTACCTTCCACTAGCAGGACCCTATAACCCGTCGCCAATNGTATACAAAGGACAGTACTACACGCTGTACGACCGGGGATTTCTCACGTNCCATGAAGCAAAAACGGGGAAAGAAATCTACGGAAAGCGCCGATTTGCGGGAGGAGTGAGCTTCACTTCGTCACCGTGGGCATACAACGGAAAGTTATTCTTTCTGAGTGAAGATGGTGACACTTATGTCGTAAAAGCTGGTTCAGAATTTGAAGTCATCGGCAAAAACTCACTCGGTGAGCTCTGCCTTTCAACACCGGCGGTTAGCCAGGGTAAGTTATTTATCAGGACAGCGACAAAGCTGTACTGCATCACCAACGAACAGTAGTGTAAACCGTTCATTTAAATGAGATAATTTCGAAGACTACGTCTGATTCAACACCACAAAGTGAATCTAAGTTATTTGATGGCGTCCGTGATTTTTAGCGCAACATCCAGACTGATTTACAACCGATGTTTGATGGTTTGGCAAATGGCCAGTCACCAAAAGCTCNATTCATCACGTGCAGCGACTCGCCTATCGATCAACCTGCTAGAATGTACAGTTGATTCGACTCCCGCACTGGTTTCCCGACCCATTTTGGTTTTCATGATTGCCATTCGCCATTTTCTAATGTTTGCATCTTTGNTGGTACTTCTGGGGCANACTGCCACAGCACAGCAAACCACCAAGCGTCGACCGTATCCCGAAGAACGGTCATTCAAAAAGCAGATTCAACCCATTCTTCAAAAATACTGCTTTCGATGTCATAACACCGAGGAAATGCAGTCTGGCATCAAGGTCGACCACCTTGATGGAGCCATGGAAGACAACCGCCTATTCCTATGGAAAGGCATCCTGGATCAAGTCTCTGAAAATGTGATGCCACCAGAGGATGAGCCGCAACTTACTGCTGCGGAAAGGGCCCTGTTCGAAACATGGATTGAAAACTCCATGAACGCGACACTCGCTCGAGACACAGAGAAGAATGGGTCGATCCGACGACTTACCGTCGAGCAATATAAAAACACACTCGAAGACTTACTTGGCATTGATGACAATCTCACGGACATCCTGCCACCGGACGGCATCTCCAGGGATGGATTCAAAAACAATGGTGACACGCTACTGCTCTCACCGTTNCTCGTCGAAGCATATTTCAAAATCGCCGAGCAAGCTCTCAACATTGCGATTGTCGACGAAGCAACCAAACCGTCCATTCAGAACTTCAAGATGGACCTAGGCGAGCACATCAACGCCGATCCTTACCCGGACCCACTCATTCTTGGTGCACTCAGTCGCTTGCTGCCCAATGACGCNTTTATCGTGTCTCAGTTGGAGCCAAACAAGCCCTTTGACTATGAGCCTTTTTACATGCAGACCAAGTTTCGCTTCATCGAAGGATATCGCGGAAACGACACCGTGAGAGGGTGGAGAGATTTTGACAGCATATACCACGCGGTATTTGCATGTGTTCGCGGCACCGATGGTTACCCGAAGGGGAATCCATATGACCTGGTACCCGAAGGACTGTTATTAAGACCGGCAATTCCAAGTCTGGAGATATTTGGCCAATCGAGTACATATGGCCCCATGTCCAACTTCAAAATCTCACTGAGAGAATTACCACCACACGGGCGATTTCGGGTTAGCGTCAAGGCTGCCAAATACAACGACGCTTTACTGCTACCGGGAACTACAAAANCATTGGCCGAAGGGCATGAAAAATCNATTGTATTAACAGGTGTAAATGAATCTCCGTCGCGTAACGTTGAAATCACACAAGATGGCCTCTATCAGATGGACGTCTACTATCGAAGTCCTCCAGACAAATCACCGTTTTCGATCAAGATCGGTGACCGCGTTTTTCAGACTCATTTGCACAAGATCGGCGACGCCGACTCTAATGCTTCAGCAGCCGTATTAGCAACACGTCTCGACTCCGGGAATACCACCATTTCATTCACATTCGGAGATCTTTCGAGGATTTCAAGAGTCATCTTTACTCCTCTCGAACGCGAGAGTGACACTGGCAAAGCATTTCTGGCATTTGAACGACGGCTACCCATTCTAGGTGTGCACGCCGGATTGCGACGTGATTGCGGTTCAACATTGGCAAGAGTTGGGGAACCGATATCAATCGACCAAGAGTTAGTGACCTACACATTCGAAGGAGCCATCAACAACTATCCGAGCCCGGACGTAGAAGACAATAATGTGAATTACCTTGCCGGCGTTCGTGAAATTGGCGTCAGAAGTGAGTACACGGATGGCCGCGATATGCCAAGATTGCTTATCCAATCGATTGAGTTCGAAGGACCTCTTTACGAATCTTGGCCACCCACGTCACACACTTCTTTATTCATTAAATCGCCTAATGAAGATGACCCGTCGACCTATGCCCGAGAAATCATAACGCATTTTGCAAGTCGAGCCTTTCGACGACCCGTTACACGTGAAGAAGCGGACTCGATTTACCTGACATGGAAAGCAACCTACGCCGAATCAGGCGACTTCGTTCAGGCCATAAAAGATGCCCTACTCGTAACACTTACGTCGCCACAGTTCATGTTCCTTATTGAAACAAGCGATTCACCGAAAGCAGAAAAACTCGGTGAGTTTGAGCTCGCGTCAAAGATTTCCTACTTTTTATGGAATACAAGTCCGGACGTAGAATTGCTTGACCTTGCAGCCAGTAAACAACTGGAANGATCCNTTGATGCCCAAGTGGACCGCATGATTGCNGATGCGAGATTTGAGGACTTTGCGACAGAGTTTGCAACNCAGTGGTTAAGCCTGGAGAAAGTCGANGTGGTTGAAGTCGACCACAAAAANTACCCGGCTTTGCATTACCACGCNAAGGCNCATTTAAGGCAGGAACCCATTGCNACGGTTAAGTATCTCATTGAAAACAACATGCCNTTATCGCAACTCATCCAATCTGACTTCATCGTGGCGAATGACGTGGTTGCGGATTACTACGGGCTGGCCGAAAAATCAGACAGCGGATTAAGGTTTGCTCCGATTCACCACGACCAGAAGCACCTTGGCGGCGTATTATCACAAACTGCCATACTCGCTGGGTTATCCAACGGTAGTGAATCAAACCCGATAAAACGCGGCGCATGGCTCGCTCGCAAAATCATAGCAGAACCACCCGANGACCCGCCGCCAAATGTCCCGGATCTGGAAGCAGAAACGGCGGCACTGCCACTACGNGCAAGACTGGAACTCCATCGAAACCAACCAGGCTGTGCAAAGTGCCACGCCGGNATTGACCCGTGGGGCATGCCGTTTGAAGTCTTCGATGCCGGTGGTTNCTTGAAGCAAGAGCCAAAGTTAGATGCGTCTTCGACGCTGCCTGATGGNACATCAGTNCAGGANCTGGATGCGTTGAAAGACTANTTAGCACACGATCGGATCGACCGTGTNGCCTTTAGTTTTCTTAAGCACTTGGCCAGTTACGCTGTNGGCCGNAGCCTCAGTTACAATGAACTTGTGCTTCTTGAAGAGAAGGGCGTAGAATTACGNAAGGAAGGCTACCGAATGAAGGACATGGTTCGGTGGGTGATTAANAGTGATTTATTCATGGAAAAGTAACCTCGTGAATTCGCACACAAAAACCATACAAGTCCACGTTTAGGAATTATTCATAGCGCATACTTAAGAGTGTGCCGTCAGATATTCTGTCAGGGAATAACCCACAATGACTCAATCAATCCAACTTAACCGCCGTAGTGTTCTCAAAGGTGTCGCTGGAGCTGCACTGGTCCTACCGGTACTCGAAGCCATGGGGCAAGAAGCACAGGACAATCGTGCTCGTCGATTCTGCGCTCTTTATACTGCCAATGGTATGGCTCTTCCAAAGGAAGAACACGGTATTAATGAATGGAGTTGGTTTCCCAAAACGACAGGNACCGAGTTTAAATTTGGTGAATCGACCGCTCCGTTGAGCAAGTTCAGAAACCAACTGAGCTTTATGGGTGGGCTGCATCACCCAAACGGGCTTCTCGCAGATCCACATATCTGTAGTGACATGTGGCTCACCGGTGCACCACTTCACAACCCAAAGCCAGGGACATTTAATTCCGTAAGCATCGATCAGGTCGTTGCACAACATACAAAACAACACTGTCGCCAACCATCACTTGTACTTTCGATCGATGCCGGCGTGGGATTCCTGTCACGGACTGGAACGATTTCCTACAACGCAGAAGGCAAGCCGATTCCCGCTGAGAACAATCCTCGGCGCGTGTTTGATCGCCTATTCCGAGCAGACAAAGCATCACTTGAAGCGGAACGAGAAGGACTAAAAAAACGGATCAAGCTCGTCGATGCTGTATTGGAGAATGCACGCTCCCTGAGTAAACGACTCGGCCGAAGTGACCGGGAGAAAATGGATCAATATTTAACTTCTCTCAGCGAAGTCGAGACACGTCTGATTGCATCTGAGAAGTGGATTGATATCCCAATCAAGGATCAGGACTACTCGCATTTAGACNTGGACGCCTCGAACGAAGGTGAACCGGCAGAATACTATCGCAACATGTTTGATCTGATCGCTCTGGCATTTGATGCTGACATCACCAGATCAGTCGCGTTCATGCTAAACCGTGAAGACGGCATGGGAATTAGTGATACGTTCCCAGTAAAGCTGGGATTAGGTACCACGCACCATGGACTGTCTCATGCCTATGACAAAGATGGTCAGCAACGATTTGCTAAATACGACCGATTCTTAAGTGAACAACTTGCGTACTTCTTTGAACGGCTGCAAGAGTTTAAGGACACCGACGGCAGCGTATTGGACAACAGCGTCGTGTTGTACGGCAGTGGCTGCTCGACAACGCACAACCCAAAAAACTTGCCAACCATGCTCGTTGGTGGTAGTAACATGGGGCTGAAGCACGGCACGCACTGGCGCAACGGCGAATCACGGATGTCTGACATGTACCTGAGCATTCTGCAGGCAATGGGCATAGAACAAGAGACATTTGCCGACAGCAAGAGCACACTATCCAATTCGATATTNAGCTAATGAAAATATCCATACTTGCTGTCTGCCTCATGCTTCTTACCAGTCTGGCGTTTGCCGATGACTGGCCTCAACATCTTGGGCCAAATAGAAATGGCATCTCCGCAGAACAGGGTCTAATCGCTGACATCCCTGACAGCGGGCTAAACGTTCTCTGGCAAGTATCCGGCGGGGTTGGAATGTCCGGCGTCGCCGTAGCTGACGGTACCGCAATAACGATTGTTCAAANAGANAACAAACAANTTGTTATCGCNCTCGATNCAAAAACCGGTGAATCAAAATGGGAAGTCGGAGTCGCNCCGGAGTTTAAGAACTCAATGGGCAACGGACCTCGTGCGTTTCCCTGCATTCACAAAGNCAATGTGATTGTATTNACGGGTCAGGGGAATCTGATAAGCCTGAANCTTGCTGACNGTTCGACGAATTGGTNGATAGAAACCGTAAAGGTATTTGGTGGCCAGNTTGCAGATTACGGTATGGCATGTTCGCCACTGATTGTTGGCGATACNGTTGCCGTAACCACAGGGCACAAGGATGGATCAGCGCTTGCTGCGTACAACCTAGATGATGGNAAAGAAGCTTGGCATTTATCATGGCCTGATGCTATCGGCTACTCCTCCCCTTCTCTCTTAACACTTGCAGACAAAGAGCAAATCGTCGTATACACAGGGACGAATGTACGTGGTGTTGATACAACGGGTAAATCGCTTTGGAGTTACGAATACGTCACTCCGTTTGATTGCAACATTGTTACACCACAACTTGTAGGTAAGGATTTATTCTTTTCGTCTGGCGAAAATCATGGTTCCGTACTGTTGAGCGTCTCTAAAGGAAAGGACTCTTACAAATTGACGGAAAAATGGTCTTCGCAGGGACCGAGTAGCGTGCTCAGAAATGAATGGCAGACTTCCGTATTGATCGATGGCTATTTGTACGGTTGGGACAATGTGGGCGGTGCAGGACCTATTACTCACCTCAAGTGCGTCAATGCAACCACTGGCGAATTAGCATGGGAAGAGCTTCGTTTCGGTAAGGGCAACTTCACTGCCGCCGATGGAAAACTTTTCCTGAACATGATGTCGGGCGAATTGGTTGTGATTGAAGCAAACTCGAAGGAATACGTTGAGCTAAGTCGCCAAAAAGTACATCGAGGCTCGCGACAGGCACCAACACTTTCAAACGGCATCTTGTATCTGCGAGACGATGCAACCATTACGGCANTAAGCGTGTCAAAATAGTTGCTNCCTTAGNTTCTTAGCTTGCAAATCATCATGACTCGTCTGCAACTATNCTCTTACCGCNTTGTTTCTTACCTGNCTGTTTTTTGCCTTCTTTTGATTGTGGTGACAGATTTGAGTTCACGTGAGACAAAGTCCACTTTGAAAGACGTCGAGTATGCAAGAGTCGGTGAACATAGCCTGAAACTCGATCTTCATTTTCCAGAGGTTACAGAAGATTCACCACTCGTCGTGTGGATTCACGGTGGTGGTTGGCGCAAAGGCGATAAGGCCAATTGTTATGTGAAATGGTTAACGGCAGAGGGTTACACCGTAGCGAGCATTGCCTACCGCCTATCAAGTACCGCTGTTTTTCCAGCTCAACTGCACGATTGCAAAGGTGCACTTCGGTGGCTTCGAGCCAATGCAGACAAGTATGGTTACGATNCCGAACGCATAGCGGTCACCGGATCAAGTGCTGGCGGCCATTTGGCAGCATTGCTTGGCACGACAAATGGATACAAGGAATTGGAGGGAAATGTCGGTGGCAACTTGNATCAGTCCTCGGNCGTTCAGGCGATCGTCGATTATTACGGGCCCACAGACTTTCCACGCCGNATCAAAACACAACCGCACAAGACCATCGAGAAGAACTCNGTNGTTTATGACTTGCTAGGTGGACCGGCNGACGAAAAGATCGAATTAGCCANNCTGGCTTCTTCGGTTACTCACGTAACAGCTGACGACCCACCTTTGTTGATCATCCATGGAATGAAAGACAATACGGTACTTATTGGGCAGTCAGAATCTCTCAAGGCTAAATACGAGGCTTTGGGAATTCCAGTGGCACTGCACGTGTTACCAGATGGCAAACACGGTGGGATGGAATTCTATATGAAACCGTATTCAGGCTTGGTCTGTGATTTTTTGGATAAGCACATACGAAAATAGGTGTGTATGCTCACAGAATCACTGATTGCGGACTTTCATCGTGATGGTTATCTATTCGCACGCGGCCTGTTCTCCGAAGNGGAAATGCAGTCACTCCACAGAATTGCCAAGGCTGATCAGCAATTAGTCGCTGAGGCTTATACACGGCTGGATGCAAATGGCGCCGAAACAAAACTGGCTGTGCGAAACGAGCTTGTCGATTCGCCCTACTCTGCGGTTGTTCGTAGCGAACGAGTAGCACGCACGATGGAGAGATTACTNGACGACGAGGTGTATCACTACCATCACAAAATGATGCTGAAAGAACCTCGCGTTGGCGGTGCGTGGGAATGGCATCAAGATTATGGCTATTGGTACAACAATGGATGTATATATCCGGACATGGGAAGCTGTCTGATTGCGGTGGATCGCGCGAGTAAAGCAAACGGTTGTCTCCAGGTCTTACGGGGCTCGCACTCAATTGGCCGCGTGGAACATGTCGCGATAGGCGATCAAACTGGAGCGGACCCGGCGCGTGTCGAAGCCGCCAAANTCCGTCATGAACTTGTGTATTGTGAGATGGAACCTGGAGACGCGTTGTTTTTCCACGCGAACTTGTTACACCGCAGTGATGCTAATACAAGCGAACATCCCAGATGGTCGCTAATCTGTTGCTATAACACGAAGCACAACGATCCAATCATTGAAAACGGCCGTCACCCCAATTACTCGCCGCTTGAAATCTGGGACGACGAACGTGTGAGCCGGATTCTCACCTCCGGTTAGTCAGTCAGGGGCCTATCCACCAACCCGCACTGCTCCACGCAACCAGGCCTTTGTTATCAGGAATATCACCTCNCTCTATCNCCCTGCAACATCTAACATCAAGCTTTGGCACATGGTAAATTCGTATGTAGGCAAAACAACAACTAGCTGAAGGAAGAATCTGATGGCAACTGTACAAGGACAAGAACTGTGCTCAAAGGCACAAGCATTTCTCGATCAATCGATCATTGGTGGTTGGGTNAACGGCCAACCAGCTGAAGCTGCTGATGGCGGTACGTTTGAAACGCATGATCCGGGTAATGGCGAAGTCCTCGCGACCATCGCAAGTTTCCAACAAGCTGACGTAGATGCAGCAGTAGATTCTGCAGACGCAGCCTTTAACAACAGCGGCTGGGCATCCATGCCTGTTAACGAACGCAGTGCGATTTTGCACCGACTCGCGGATGCCGTTGAAGAGCAACTTGAGACGATTGCTCAGCTGGAATCACTCGATTGCGGCAAGATTCTAGAGCAAGCACGCGGCGATGTTCAAAACTTCATTGATACAACACGATTCTTTGCCGACCTGGCTTTGAATATTGAGCGCCGCACTGTGCTCGCNGTGAAGAACCACGAAGCTTCGGTCGTNCGTCATCCATGGGGTCCATGCGGTTTTATTATTCCGTGGAATTTCCCATTCCTGCTTTGCGGTTGGGGNGTTGCTCCAGCGCTTGCAGCNGGTAACACTGTTGTCGTTAAGCCTGCCGAAGATACCCCTCTATCCACNTTGTATGTTGCNCGCCTGGCAACAGAAATCGGAGTGCCNGATGGCGTCTTCAACGTCGTGCCAGGACATGGGGAAACTGCCGGTGCAGCCGTGTCAAACAATCCAAAATTCTGCCGCATGTCGTTTACAGGGTCACCGGAAGTCGGTCGTCTTGTAGCAGCAGCATCTGGTAAGAATCTCACTCCCGTCAAACTGGAGCTTGGTGGTAAGGGTGCAGCAGTGGTTTTTGACGACTGCGATCTCGAATTCACTGCTGACAAATTGGTTGAAGCGATTACGTTCCACACAGGACAGGTTTGCTGCGACGCTACACGATGGCTGATACACGAAAACATCTACGACAAATTCGTTGACGAATGTGTTGTCCGCATGAAGTCAGTACAAGTTGGTCACCAAATGAACGGCGAGAGTCAGATGGGACCGGTTGTTAGTGAGAAACAACGTGAGCGAGTTCTCGGATACCTAGAAAAGGGCGTTGCCGGTGGTGCGGAAATCGTACTTGAAGGCGGTGCTGCGAGTGTGGAAGGTTGTGACTCAGGTCACTATGTAAAACCGGCCTTGCTCGCTGGATCATTAGACAATGTTGCAGCTGTTGAGGAAATCTTTGGACCTGTTGCTTACATGGCACCTTTTAGTTCTGAAGAAGAAGGTATCAAGCTGGCAAACAACACCGATTACGGACTTGCAAACAGCGTATGGTCTACGGATCTGGCNAAATGTCAGCGTGTAGCTGAGTCGTTCGAATCGGGAAATGGCTGGATTAACTCCCACAACGTGATCGTTCACGGTGTNCCATATGCGGGAGTTAAGAAGAGCGGCATGGGTGGCGGAGTTGTTTCCATTGAAACACTACTGGATTACTATCGCAATATCAGCGTAATCCGCCCTTTGTAAAAGCGAATTGTGCGATGCGTGGTACGTTTGCTATAAACCATGCATCGCATTCTTTGTGTTTACAGGTTCCCTATGAGTCATTCAACTTCACGTAGACAATTCCTGGCTGGCNGTATGCTAGCAGGATTAGCGTCTGTAAATGCCGACTTATTGAGAGCTCAAGTTCTTGGTGAATCTCACCCCGANACTGCGGTGATTCTGGTCTGGCTTACTGGTGGGTTGTCTCATATGGACACCTACGATTTAAAGCCTGATTCGCCCGTCGAATATCGCGGGGAATTCAATCCGATCAACACAAATGTGNCTGGCCTGAATCTCGGTGAGTTATTACCGATGCATTCCAAGATNGCTGATAAATTCNCGTTGTTACGATCTCTNCACCACGGATTCGGCGGACATGACGGTGCCCACAAACGAGTTCTGACCGGTCGGGTACCTAAGTCACCGACAGGGTTTGTAAACGATGCCCCGGGCGTTGGNTCCATTGTGAACAAAGTGCGAGACGGTCATCGACCGGGAACGCTGACGTTTGTTTCCGGACAGCGTGAAGGAACAAATGTTGATGCCTATTCACAGGGATCCGCTTATTTAGGTACATCATATGGGCCGTTCCTTGCATCTGGTGATCCAAGCNAAGACGATTGGAATATTCCAAATCTAGCCGTCCTGCCGGAGGTGGAATCCCGTATTGGAAAACGTCAGACATTGCTTGAGGGATTTGATCGATTCAGAGCGAGGGTAGATCAGAGCGACATCATGAAATCAAGTGATCGATTTCAGCGCAAGGCCTTTTCACTTTTGACAAGTGAAAAGGCACGTGAAGCATTTGATTTGTCTCGCGAAAAAGAGACCGTGCGGGAACGATATGGTTACACACGGTACGGGCAACGTGCGTTGCTTGCACGTCGTCTAATTGAAGCCGGAACCAGTTTTGCAAACGTGGTCATGGAGCATCCTGGTACTGAAGTGCCGGCAGCCAAAAACGTTGTGTACAACTGGGACTGTCATGCTGTGAATTGCCATGTNTTTAAGGATGCCAAGTGGCGTTTTCCTCACTTTGATCAGGCCGTAAGCGCATTGATAGAGGACTTGTATGCTCGAGGATTGGACCAGAAAGTGCTGCTTGTGGTAACGGGTGAATTCGGTCATACCCCGCGAATATCCAATCAGAAAGGCACAGCATCTGGTGTAATGCAACCAGGGCGGGATCACTGGCCTGGTGTTTATTCAGCGCTGGTAAGTGGTGGAGGAATGCGAACGGGCCAGGTAATTGGTAGTTCCGATTCACTTGGGGAGCGACCGAAAGACAGGCCGTTGTCGCCGGATGACATCTGGGCCACGGTATATAGGCATCTTGGAATCAGCCGTGAAACAAGTTTCCTAAATATGGCGGGACGCCCTATGCCGATATTGCCCGAAGGCAAAATAATCCGCGAGTTGCTATAGCTATTGGATTGTTCGCGNTTTAAGTCTTTCAAAGTGCTGTTTAAAGTCGTGACAGCCTTTTGCTAGACACTAGCCGGTTCTGCATGATAATCTTCCACTTTTAGCTTTCGTATTAATGCATTAAATCGGCTCACCTAGNGTACTTGGCAATCAATCCGATGACTTAAAAGTCATTGAATANANCCCGTCAGGAATCACAATCNCGCACCGCACTAGAGCTTAACATTCCAATTTCTTGTNGTTCTTANCTAATAATCGATTAAACTGCACCCATATATGTACAAACTCATNTGTGGAGCCAATGCGATGCAGCTACNAAAGGTAGTCCTAACGCTCACCGTGATTCTTGCTACGTCTACAACTGCCACCGCTCAGCAGTTTGCGAGTTTCTATGGAACGACGGTGGATGTTTTCGACGGTGACACGATCACGATTCGACTCTCTGAACAATCCCGACAAGCATTTCAACGATTCCTGACACCAACCGAATTTCGAACCGGCCGGGTACGCGTCCAGCTTCAAGGGATCGATACGCCTCAGCGACGACGTAATGACCCTTACTGGTCGCATTCCCGAAATTACCTAGCGCGATTACTGGGTAATCAAACGGTGAATGTTCAAGTCTTGGTTGGTAGATTGGGACAGCTAAACAGGAACTACGACATGATGGTCGGCGTTGTGCGTGCAGGCCGAAATGGACGCGCCGTGAATCTGCAAATGATCGATGCAGGTTGGGCAAAAGACGATGCGTATAACTCTTTTGGAAATCCATACATTCAAGCACAATGGCAAGCGATGAATCGCCGACGAGGGATCTGGGGAGACCGTGAGCAATACGTGGCTGAAAATGAGTTTCGCATACGCCTATATGGAACTGACCGTGAATACGGGCGAATCAAGACAATGCCGTATCCAAGTGAAGGTCGCACCTCCGGCGAAGCGGTAGTATACAAATCTAAAACGCCGTTCCGCCGCGGCGTCGGAAAAGTCGACTGGCAAAAATAGTCCACGATTGCATAACTATATTCATTTCTGAACCAGCCGCAGTACACTTTTGCCTCATTTCTGCCTTACTTCACGTATAATGAATGTCGTGAAGATTCCCGCCTATACGACACTCCTGCTTGCCCTCCTCGTAACTGTGCCACTCCGCGCAGATATCCCAAATCCGGTACTCTCCTCGATTTACCCACCCGGTGGTACACCGGACTCTCAATTCACCGTTACCGTTGCCGGCGCGACAATCGACCACGCCGAAAACCTATTCTGCCCGCACCCCGACATATCGTTTGAAAAACTCTCTGATACGGAATTCAATTGCACCGTCGGCCCAAATGTAAAACCCGGCCGCTACACCGTCCAACTATACGGAAAACGGGGACTCTCCTCGTCTCGCATCCTGCTCGTCAATTCGCTGCCTTGCCTCAATGAGGAAGATCCCAGCGAAGCAATTGAATCAGATACAAACATCGAGCTTCCCGTCGCACTGCATGGCGCAATCGGAGCAAACGGGGACATCGATCGCTACGTGTTTACCGCTCAGGCAGATGAGGTAATTCTGATTGAGTGCTGGGCACAGCGGATCGACTCCACACTGCGAAGCAAACTTGAAATCTACGATGCCAACAATCGCAAACTACAAACTGAACAACACCAGTTCGGAACGGACACCATGCTCGCCGTCCGCATTCCGGCTACCGGCCAATACACAGTTCAATTATCCGATCTGATTTACAGTGGTGCCGCGACATCACTCTACCGACTTGAAATCCACTCACAACCGCGGACTCTCAACACACTCCCAAGTGCGGTCACGACCGGTACAACTGCAGAAGTCCAGTGTTTCGGTTACAACCTCGGCGGCAAAACTGTCAAAGACACACTCCTTGAATCGCTGCCATTACAACTTTCCTCCGCTCAGTTGCAATCAGATTTCCGAATCCCAGCATTCGCGGATTCGACATCTGCCACAGTCGCTTCCACTCCTGTCGTACCGCACAAGTCTATTCACCCTGTCGATATAGCCGTAATTGACTATCCAGTCATCGCCAATTCCGGTAGCAACGTAGACAGAAACACATCGCTTCCTATCGAGATTCCCATCGATATAAGTGGTCACCTTCCAAACGCTCAAGATCGACATTGGTACCAAATTCAGCTGCATGCAGGTCAGGCGATTACCATTGAATCGATCGGTGCACGCATTGGTTCACCCGTTGACCTTGCCGTTCATGTATTCTCTGAAGACAACACCAAACAACTTGAGGTTCTAAATGACGAACCGTTCAACATTGGTGGCACTCGATTCCCCACTGCCCACTTCGACGCAATAGCAACTTTCATTGCACCCGCAGACGGGATATACCACCTAGTCGTTCGCAATCGCATTGGAAACAGCAATAAAGATTACCGGCGAACCTATCGACTAAAACTCAATCGGCAACAACCCGACTTCACTGTTGTTGCTATCGGAAAGCTCAATGCACCTACAGGACTCACCGTAAGACCCGGCGGCCATGAAACGATTCATTTACTTGCCACTACAANCTCATCGNATCAGCACTCCATAAGAGTGACGGCATCCGGCCTACCGCCGGGGGTTACGTGCGAAGATGCATGGATCGGTCCGGGAATACGACAGATCCCTTTAACCATTTCCGCAACCGATACAGCAGAACCATTCATCGGTAGTTTTCAACTGCATGCATCCATTGACGTTGGTGGTCAGACGGTCACCCAACGTGTATTACCGGGAACTATGAACCGCACCGATCTGCCATTGGGGTCAGGACGACTGGAGTCCGATTTCACCCTCTCAGTAACCGATGCCGCACCAATCACCGCAACTGCATCCATCGACAGAGAGCGTTATCAACAAGGAAGCATCATTGACCTGAACATCACTGTCGACCGGCGAGAGGGCCAACCGGATGCCGAAGTAAAACTAAACGGGGACAGCCTGCCACCGCAGATTCAGGATCATGTAACTTCAATCGACTCTGGGGAATCACAAGGCGTTGCGAGTTTCTATATTCCGGAACACTTGCCGCCAGGTATGTACACCATTGCTGCTCGAGTCCGCACTACTCACAGTTATCCACTTGATCCGGCGCTTGGTGCTGCCAAAGAGGCTGCGACAACAATCCTGACCAACGCCGTCTCATTTGAAGTCTATCCTGCCCCGTATATTGTTCGAATTGATCTGGATGCACCGAAAAAAATAAAACGCGGACAGGTCATTCAAATGCCATATTCATGTATCCGAAACAACCAATTTATTGGCAAAATACACACTGAAATCCGAGCGCCGGGTGGCGTAGTCGGNATTCGTGGGCGAGGCGTGACATTTGTAGGGCAAACCGAGACTGGCGTAATCCAAATCATCGCAAACGATGACGCACCACTTGGAAAACAATCAGGCCTTAGACTAGAAGGACTTGGTACAGTAGAGGATGAAGGCATACATTTAGGAAGCGTATTTCTTGACTTGGAAATCGTTGAATAACAGCAAAGCTCCTTAAACAAAATGACATCATATCAANCCAATTCACCGAAACATATCTGGTTGGCTGCGTTACTGGTAGCTTGCTGCCAAACTGTTAGCGCTGAAGATGCGATACTGACCTACCCGGTGAGTTTCACTAACGATGTTATGCCAATTCTTACCAAATACTCTTGTGACTACGGTGGATGCCACGGAAAAGCCACTGGNCAAAATGGGTTTAGACTTTCGCTATTCGGTACAGATGCATCNGAGAGTTACCGTGCAATCGTCATTGAAGCAAAGGGGCGACGCGTNTTCCCAGGATCGCCGGAAAACAGTCTGCTACTGAAAAAAGCCACTGGTCAAACGGCACATGGAGGCGGAAAACGCTTCGATATGAACTCCAGTGCGTTTCTTGTGCTGTCTGCCTGGATTCAGGATGGAATGCCCGGACCTGACAAGAATGGTGTTCACTTAGCTGAGCTCGACTGGTCTCCAAAACAAATCACACTAGAAGCTGGTGCAAGTCGGGCAATCAGTGTTATAGCCAAGTACTCAGATGGAACAACCCGAGATGTATCTCACATGGCACTCTACGAGCTAAACGAAGATGGCATCGTAACGGTGGATTCGACAGGTCAAATAAAGGTGGTTGGCGATGGTGGTCTGGCTGCTGTAATCGTCAAGTATGGCCAACTTGCTGGCACTGTACAGATCACGGTGCCTTACGCCGATGAAGCTGCACCATCGAGCGAATTGGAAAGCCGTTTCAAGCAACTCGATGCAGAATTCGCTGGCAACACGATCAACCAAGCACTTCTCAGACAATGGCGACAACTCCAGATTCAACCATCTGAAGTTTGCGATGACGAGACGTTCATTCGTCGCGTGAGTCTGGACATAAGTGGCACGTTACCTACAGCCGAGCAAGTCACTGCGTTTGTAAATGATACAACGTCCGATAAACGCGCACGTCTNATTGATCGCNTGCTAGACACANCTGAATACGCAAGCTACTTCGCACAAAAGTGGGNGGACATCCTTCAAAATCGCGGGAAGGGCTATTCCACATCAAAACAACGACCTGGTACTGCGTTATTTGCTAACTGGATTCGNGATTCACTACTGCAAAACAAGCCCTATGATCAGTTCGTAACTGAAATCCTGACGGCAACAGGTAGTCAGGCAGTCAATCCGCCTACCGTTTGGTACCGCAGCGTTCGCACTCCGTCAAATTATGTAGAGTCCGTGGCNCAAGCCTTTCTCGGCGTACGTATTCAATGTGCTCAGTGTCATCATCATCCAGCTGATCGATGGAGTCAGGCCGACTATTTTGGATTCGCTGCCAACTTCGCCCGTGTCGGTCGTAAGACAGGTTTCGCTGATGCTGAAGTGCCCACGGCAGAAGTAATTTATGTAAAAGATGAGGGAGACGTATTCCATCCACGTACCGGCGAATTATTGAAACCCAAACCCCTCGGTGACGATGCATTCAATCTTTCTGTGTTTGATGATCCACGCATTGCTCTCTCCAGATGGATGACGCAGCCGGACAACCCGTACTTTGCCAGCACCATGGCAAATCGCATGTGGTCGCACTTTTTCTCAAGAGGCATTATTCACCCGGTCGATGATCGCCGAAGTACAAATCCTCCGAGCAACCCTGAACTGCTTGACGCGTTAGCAGAATCTTTTGCAGACAGCGGCTTTGACATCAAGCATCTAATCCGGACGATCTGCAATTCACACGCATATCAACTTGATTCAACCCCGAACCAAAATAATGCCACGGACAATAAGTCCTTTGCGAGATTCTATCCAAGGCGTATGGCAGCTGAGATACTTCTCGACGCCATTTCCCAATCTCTTGAAGTTCCNACTGTATTTCCCGGCGGTCCCGGGCAGTTTCCGGGAGGAACTCGGGCTATTGAGCTTCCCGATGAAAACGTCGCCATTGCATTCCTCGATGTGTTTGGCCGCCCTGCCCGATTCAAAGCATGTGAATGTGAGAGAATCGACTCCCCAACACTGGCACAGGGACTTGAACTGGTAAACTCTCAGCAAATTCAAGATAAACTCGCAGCCGAAACGGGCTTTATCCAACGGCTTGCCGATAACAATGTTTCGCATGCGATTAACGTCAATCTGGTGTTTTTGACTCTGATGGGACGTTTGCCAATTGATGCAGAAAAGCAGGTAGCGATCGAGTATCTCGACACCGTAGAGGATCGTGCCGAAGCGTATAGGAATCTCGTCTGGTCATTACTTGCCACTAACGAATTCATGTTCATAAGGTGATAAGAGAGAATGTTACGTATCTACCAAAATGAGCTCGACACAAATCGTGGATGCAAGAGCGGTGTTTCCCGCCGGAATTTTCTTCAAATAGGTGGAGGCCTCGCCGGTCTTTCTCTCACGAATCTACTAAGAGCTGACTCACAGACACTCCCAGGACACAAGCAGAAATCCGTCATCGTTTTTTGGACACATGGCGGCATGAGCCAGCAAGATACCTACGATATGAAGCCGGATGCGCCCAGCGAATACCGCGGCATGTATCTGCCGGTACAAACGAATGTTACGGGGATCAACATTTCTGAGCGATTCCCGCTGCAAGCGAAAGTAATGGATCGCATTAGTCAGGTACGAAGCGTGTGGCATGAAAATGGCATTCACGCACCATCGGCACACTGGATGCAGACCGGTTATTTCGGTCCAACTCTGGCACGTAACGCAGCTCAACGGCCATCTTTCGGCAGCGTCGTTTCCAGAGCATTGGGGCCACGTGTTCCACTCATGCCTGCATACGTAACAGTTCCAAAGTCTGAGGCCTTTGGGTATCAGGGAGCAGTGTACCTAGGTAAACGGTACAACCCATTTGAAGTCGGTGGCGACCCAAACGCTGACGGCTTCAAAGTGCCAAACCTTGCACTCCCGAATGGTCTATCATTAGACAGCGTGAATTCTAGACGGAAACTCCTGGGGGCCTTTGACAAGATTCGCCGTGATACGGATCAAAGTGGAGTTATGGAGGGCCTGGATACTTTCAAGGGGCAAGCTCTAGAAATGGTCACAGGCGAGCACGTTCGTAAAGCATTTGACTTAAGTGCTGAAGAGGATTCTCTCCGTGACAAGTACGGTAGACATCAGTATGGCCAAAGTGCNTTGCTCGCACGGCGACTGGTTGAGGCAGGAACCAGGGTCGTCACAATTAATACTGGTTACTGGGATCATCACAACGATATTGAACCTGGACTTGAGCAGCATCTGCCGCCACTGGATCGCGCAATCTGGGCGTTAATTGAAGACCTCACCGATCGGGGGATGCTCGACGATGTCGTTATCTACTGCGCAGGCGAATTCGGNCGTACGCCATTGATCAACGGTCATGCGGGCCGTGACCACTGGAGTAAATGTTTCACCGTGATGCTTGCCGGCGGTGGAATTAAAGGCGGCCGAGTTGTTGGAGCCAGCGAAAAATGGGGTGGTGGCGTCAAGGAACGTCCTTCCACTCCTCTCGACGTAATGGCAACGATTTACAACCAACTAGGTATACCACTTACTACACACTACGAAGATGCTACAGGACGACCTGTTTCCATCGTTGGCTCAGGGCGACCAATACGCGAACTGATTTAATTGTGATACAGCAACTGGCCGAAATCTATTAACAGAATGTCTTTCGGTTCACACCAAGTAAGATAAAACTCATGGAACGACGTGACTTATTAAAAGCCGGACTTTATGGATTCAGTGGGCTTAGCCTTGGAGATCTACTTCGCCAACGCGCGTTTGCGATCGATCATGCAGCAAAACCNGGGGATGCGATTCGCTATTCTAAGAATCGCCTTGGCGAATCAACAGCGATTATCATGGTTTGGTTGCGCGGCGGCTGCAGCCACTTGGATACCTGGGACCCAAAACCGGACGCACCGTCGGAATTCAGGGGGCCATTCAATCCAATCAATACAAATGTTCCGGGAATTGTGCTGACGGAATTATTACCAAAGCTGTCCAAATGTGCAGATAAGTACACTCTGCTTCGATCTGTTGCACACACCGGTGGCGGACACCCTGCAGGCTCACTTCAGGTCTTGGCAGGAGATCCAGCAGCCGCAGATAAAACGCTTCCGGAAATGCCGGATTGGATGTCTATCGCAAACTACTTGCGTTATAGTCAAAAACGAGAGATTCCAAATTATATCACCGTAAATCCGGTTGATCGCTACGACGCTTTTACGATCGCNGGTGCAACGTACCTAGGCCCATCGTACGAGCCATTTCGAGTAACTGGTGACCCCAGCAANCCCGATTTCCATGTCCCCAATATCGGACTCCACGACCCAAAGCTGGCGGAAAGNTTCAAGAAACGAATCGAGTTAAAGCGTGGAATTGATAGGCTCCAGGCTGAAATCGACCAAACCGGATTGATGGAAGCTGTCGATGATTTCGACCGTCAGGCGTTGTCATTGCTTACCAGTAAAAAAGCAAAGGATGCGTTTGATCTAACACAGGAAGATCAGAAAACACGCGAACGTTATGGGATGAACCAGTGGGGACAGCAGTGCCTGATGGCACGCCGACTTGTCGAAGCTGGCGTCGAAATTGTCACGACCGAATTCGATGGTCCACTATGCGGTCGCGTTGCNAACTGGGATGACCACGCGGTTAATCACCATGTATTTGAAGCTATAAGCTATCGTGCACCCTTCTTTGATCAAGCAATCTCTGCGTTGATCGAAGATGTATACGCCCGCGGTTTAAACAAACGCGTTTTNGTCGTGGTAACTGGTGAATTTGGTCGCACACCACGAATTAGCCATGTCGCCAGTAGCGGTGGTGGTGTTGCGAGTGGAGAAAAAGGTACTGTGCAGCCAGGCCGTGACCACTGGCCAAGAGCTAATACGATGTTATTTGCCGGCGGTGGAATCGAAACGGGACAGATTATTGGTAAGACTGACTCACGTGGTGAAGATCCCGTCGAAAGACGTGTTGGACCATTGGATTTCCTTGCAACGCTTTACAACCACCTTGGTATAGATGGACAAAACACTGCAGTCCCTGATCTGTCAGGNCGTCCAATTCCAATTCTAGCTCGCGGCAAGGTGATTCCTGAGCTACAGGGATAATTGCGACCGACNATGAGTCTTGGACCAGCATACCGTGACCGCTAGACATTTACCCTCTCCTTTTGAAATAAGACAGCCATGGATTTGAATCTAACAGTCATGCAGGCTTTGGCTCTCGCCATTGCCGGAATGTGCCACGCCTTGATAGGAAGTGTAAAAGTACCGCTTGCTAAGCAGCTGGATATTCCGGAGTCACGAGTNGGTGGACTTGTGAGCATTTTTGGATTCACACTCATCCCCATGGCATTTGCTGCTGGTTATTTCGCCGACACTGCCGGAAGAAATCCCGTTGTTGAAACCGGATTCGTTTTGGTGATTCTCAGCGTCATTGTCCTGGCAACGCTCAAGAACTACAAAATGGCTCTCGTCTCAATTCTGTTNCTTGGGACTGGGTGGTCTGCATTGGTCAACGTATTGAACGCCCTACAAGGCCCGGCATTCTTGTCACGTGACCAAATCAGCAATGAGAATCTGCCGTTTGCAATGAATCTTGGCGACTTCATTTTTGGAATGGGTGCGTTTGTCATGCCCATCCTTGTGACGTATTCAATCAAACGCCTTGGCCTTCGAACAACTTTCTTCTCGTTTGCGGTACTTACCGCTGTACCACTCGTACTTTGTTCCACAATCAATCTGGATGATTATGTAAACGAATTTGCAGACATAAAAGACGGTACGACCGAAACTGTGCAAATTGTCGAGACAACGACTCAATCAGCGGATGCTGACACCGAAAGTGACGAAGGATTTACGACTCTCCTTAACGACTCGATTGTGATTCTCTGTTGTCTGGCATTCTTCTTCCATGTGCCGGTAGAAGCTTGTGTTGGTGCGTGGGCTACTACATTAATGATTGACCGTGGCACAAGCGAATCTAAAGCAACAGGATTGCTATCATTGTTTTGGCTAACATTTACTGTATCGCGACTCATCGCCGCTTTGGGATTACCGGAAGGAAGCCACGAAAAGGCCATCATTGGCTTCGCGGTNGTCTTACTTTGCGTGATGCTCGGCTTGATNTATAGTACTAAGGCCAACATGACGAACATGCTGGTGATTACCGCTGGCCTCATTCTCGGCCCGATATTCCCGATCCTAATTGCTTTCCTTGTTGCCCATGTTGATGTAGGTATTCANGGTCGCGCCATTGGGCTCTTTTTCTGCATCGGCGGAATCGGCTGGGCACTCGTCCCGTTCCTTGTAGGCAAACAAGCGGACAANTCCGGCCTGCAAAAGAGCTTCTACATCGTGGCTGGCTGTGTCGTNGGGTTAATAGTCACGTCGGTGCTGCTCGTGAATCAGATGGCGCATCTGTAATCATTTTTCGCAGGATATTNNGGCGTTCGTCGGCGTGCTCCCNCATTCAATTCCTACGTCGACNGTCGGCTCCTCGGAATTNATTGCGGTTGGGANTTCCTTGCGGCACAGATCTAAGCAGAGCTAGCTCAACACTGCTTTTACGACATTGCCATGCACATCTGTCAGACGATAGTCCCGGCCACCAAAACGATATGTTAGACGNTCGTGGTCGATGCCCAACTGNTGCAAAATCGTGGCGTGCAAATCATGGATGTGTACCTTATCCTGCTGCGCGTAATAGCCGAATTCATCCGTTGCACCGTGATGCACACCGGGCTTAAATCCACCGCCAGCTAGAAACACGGTGTAACCATGTGGATTGTGATCCCGTCCATTTGAACCTTGTGAACTAGGAGTGCGNCCAAACTCACCGCCCCACAGTACAATCGTCTCATCCAGAAGNCCGCGCTGTTTCAAGTCCTTAATCAACCCTGCGATTGGCTGGTCAACAGCAACACTGTTATTTGTATGCCCTTGCTTCAATCCACCGTGTTGATCCCATCGATCTGCCTTCACTCGCGGTGAAAACAGCTCAACAAATCGCACACCACGTTCAACAAGGCGTCGGGCGATAAGGCATCTGGACCCAAAAAGTGAACAGCGTGGATCTTCCATCCCATAAAGTCGCTTAGTCTGTTCGGTTTCCTCGGACAGATCCATAAGCTCTGGCACGGCAGTTTGCATTCGCGCAGCCTTCTCATAATTCGACAAAACACCTGGCAGCTTTGCGTCGCGATACAGTGAACGAATTGCCTCAAGCTTTTGTCCTTGTAGAGGGTCAGAACTTGTCAGGAATTCAACTGGATTATCACCGGTGCGAAAAGGGGTTCCCGCGTGAGGAGCAGGTAAGAAACCATTGCTATAGCAATGCGCACCCGCGGATGGCGTTTGCCCACAATCCAAAACTACGTAGCCTGGCAGGTTTTGACTNGAAGAGCCCAGACCGTAAGTGATCCAGGAACCCATGCTTGNAAAGCCTGCCACGCTTGCACCGGTGTGACTAAGNAGGCAACCTTCACTGTGATTGGAGTTGTTGTGATGCATGGANTGAATAAAGGTCAGATCATCCACGCAACTAGCAACATGTGGGAAAATAGAACTCACCGAGGAACCGCTTTCGCCGTATCGCGCAAACTCAAATGGTGACGGCATCAGCTTATTTGAGCTATTAAAGACAGTTGCTGGGTTCTTAAACGGCAATGGCTCACCGGCTCTCTGTTTCAGAATCGGCTTAGGGTCAAATGTATCGANCTGACTCGGACCACCTTCCATGAAGAGATAGATCACCGACTTTGCTCGTGCATTATGGTGGCCTTTGCCATTTGCAACACCGGCAAATGCCATTGCACCAAAAGCCGACAGAAAATCACGTCGCCTCATTACTTTATCCATAAGAAATCCGGATGATTAAAAATCAAGTGAGCAACATGATATGGCCCGTCTTCCAATACAAACAATGGTTCAAACTGCTCACGTTCCTTTTCAGTTGGCAAGCGACCAATTGCGGCCAGAAATGCGTCGTCTACATTCGCAAGCGATTTACCCCAGGACCTTGAAACATGATGCACAAACTCGCTGTTCAGCATTGCTAATGCCTGCGCAGGAGTCGTGGTTACCAGACGTTTACCGACTGATTTGCCACGATCCGGAAAATCGAATGCGAGTAATAGCGGATCGTAGAAGTTGCGTCTAATTTTCAAATAGAGACTCCGTCGACCGTTACCGTCAAGCGGACCGGACTTGGGTACATGTACCGTTTTGTTGGCCGTGGCATAAGGCGGCACAAAGACCGGAATACTCTCACCNCCAATCCTCGCGTCCAGCATGCCCGCGGCTGNAAGCATTCCATCGCGGATCTGCTCGGCATTTAAACGCCGTCGATTTTGGTGAGATAGCCATTTATTCGCTGGGTCATTTTCTTGAGATTTGGGCGACGCTTCTGAGCTGCGTTGNTATGCATTGGACATTACGATTTCTTTAATAACCGTCTTCATCGACCAGTCAGATTCTACTAGNCGACGCGCGAGATAATCCANTAGCGCTGGATGNGTAGGTGCTGATCCAAGCTTTCCGAAGTTATTAGGTGTGCGGACNATTCCATGACCGAATAATTGTTGCCANAGTCGATTGACCCAAACTCTTGCTGTAAGCGGATTTTTTTCTGATGTGATTTGTTNTGCAAGCCANANTCNTCCACTGCTACTTTCCGGAAAGTCGCTCTCAGACTCCAAGGCGGTCAAAAAACCNCGGGGAATAACCTCACCTTCATTACGATGATCGCCCCGAACTAACAGGCTTACATTCGTTGTGATGTCCGCTTCTTTCGCGGATCTAACCCAATGTTGCCAACTTGGATCAAGCTCTTCCAATTGGTCGATCANNTTTTGTACATCCTTAACCTGATTAGGAGACTGAATTCCTAATTCCTCACTGATTGGAAAGTACTTGCCGTCCGCTTTAGGAGTTTGTGCTTTGCGTCGTTGTTGTATCTGTNCGTTGAGATACTCGCGGTACTTCTTTTCTNCTGCAACTGTTTCTTCTGACAAGTTTGCGGCTCGAGGACCGGTTCGACTAACACCTTGCTCAGTACTGTAAAACACNCCTGCTAACGCGTAATAATCTCTCTGACTGACAGCATCAAACTTGTGGTCATGACACCGTGCACAATCCAGCGTTAGTCCGAGAAATGCCTTACCAACCATTTCGATCTGACTGTTGATTTGATCCCAACGCTGCCGCACTGGATCCACNACCATGAAATGCATGTCGTGCATGAACAGAGCACCGGTGGCNGTTACAGAAATATTCGTGACTCCATTTGCCCCGGCACGTTGTTGCTCGGGCGCNAGTAAGTCACCTGCCAAATGCTCAGTAACAAATTGGNTAAANGGAAGGTCGCTGTTAAAAGCATCAACGACATAGTCACGGTACTTCCATGCGTAAAACCGATCGGCATCAGGCACATGTCCCTTCGTTTCGCAAAACCGCACCACATCCAACCAATGCCTTGCCCAGTGCTCGCCAAAGTGAGGGGANCGCAGTAATTGGTCGACATAGTCATCGATCGAAGTACATTCTAGATCCTCTTTTGAAGGCGGCAGTCCAGTAAGATCAAAACTGAGCCGACGGATCAACTCAGTTTTTGNCGCTGGGTCTGATGCGCGAAGACCTGCGCGTCGTAATGAGCGATTCACATAGTAGTCGACCGACTCCCGCTTACTTTCACCGGATTGCGTGTAAGCTCGCCAGGCCCAATGTTCATCTCGTCGTGCCTCAAGGTCAAACACGGCCACGCCGCTACTTGCACCTTCTGCTCTTGGATCGACCGCGCCGTCTTCGATCCATTTCCTAAAGTCTGCAACAACCGACTTGGGCAATGCATTATCAGGCGGCATTTGTATATCAGAGTCTTGCCAGGTTATCGCTTTGTATAACAGACTCTCCGTGGGCTTTCCGGGAATGATAGATGGTCCGACATCCCCACCTTTTTGCCAACCATCCTTGCTGTCCAATACCAGACCGCCCTTGATATTTTTTGCATCTGAAGAGTGACATTGGTAACAGTGTTTTACCAAGACAGGGCGAATCTTCGATTCAAAGAATGATGTGTCGTCAGCATTGACTTGCGCAGGTACCGCGAGCCAACCCCAGATCAACAACCAATTTAGTTTCACGTGCTTCATATCTTCCTCAAGAGANATTTTGCACGGAATCGCCGACTTACTCAACTTCACCAAGGCTACCTTAGTGATTGATTTGCAACTCCAGGGGTTGGTTTTAGGGATTGTACCTTTTGGCTCTTGGAGCCTAGTCGCCCGACAGACACATCCGGACGTTGCTGTTTAAATACGAGCCGATCAACTAACCTNCTGCCCTTTACGAGGGTCACCAATTCGCCAGATTTTGANAGCTTGAAATTTGCATGCAGTCCNTCGTCCTGTTCATCCTCGTCTGCCCATATCAACAAATATTCACCGGCTTCTAGTTTTGTCCCATCGGGAATCTGCCACTTATTGGGTTCCGACAGATCATCACTCAAGTACATTCCAGACAAGTCGATAGATTTTTCTCCCAAGTTAGCCAACTCAATGAAATCTTCGGCTTCTCCCTGAGGATCCGCTCCGGATTGAGTATTGGAAGCCAGGATTTCACTGATGATCAGATCCTTAAACTCTGCACCTGCATCACTCAGCACGACTCTCNCAGGTGATNCTGCATCAATCGTTAGGTTTGCCGCGGATGCAATCTCTTCGTGCTCAAGTAAGAATCGCTGCCGGGAGTCAAAGAAGCTGTACAAGTTACCCGTAATATGGCCGTCTTCAAGTGGAATATCCGTACTACGATCGAAATTCTCGATCGATGTTAGCTTTCGTGTATCCGCTGCCACTTCATCTTTGATCAATTCACGNCAGTCTTCGATCAGCAACGCGACGTTTGCGATATCAAATCCGTCCTTAGCAATAGACTTAAGGTAGCTGGCATATTTCTCACGGTATTCACTCACCGCGAGCAATTTGCTGCGGAGTGGCATTCGGTCATCGTCCATTCCAATGAATGGATCTAAATCAATACTTCCGTGCCCAGGCGGACCACCGCCTCTGCCACCAAATGCCGGCACCGGAAACGCCTGAGCAGGCCCCAATCCACGAGGTGGTAAGTCCTCTCGTTCATTCGGTCCGTTTCCAGGATCAAACGGTCCCGCTGGTCCTGCAGGACCAAACCCTCCGCCACCACCTGGTCTCCTCATACCACGACCACCGCCTGCTAACATAAATGCCTCATTCATATCATGGGGAATGACATGGAAGCGTCCCTGCGGGTCCAAGTACAGGCTGTAATCGCTGGCTCGAGTCCAGTAGCCATCTGAATTAACTGTCGCAACGTCCATCGCCAGAAATNTNAAAGCACCGTCCACATCAAGAATTGGCTCTAGTGCCTCCGGNAGCTGATCCGTCGGAGTTTCTGACAACACCTTGCATAGATTGATTAACGCATGCCAGGACTCGTCGGAGTCTTTCGACTTAATTTCAAATCGCTGTCGGTAGTCTTCAACATTATCACCAAGGTATCGAAGTCCGCCATCGGCCGTCGGTGACCCGGAGACTTTCCATCTTGCACCTTGATTGCTACCAAAGTTCTCTTTAATAAACTCCTTGTTGAACTGCTGTACATTGCAGTAAATTCCCCAGCTTTCGCCGTTGATGACTACATGGACGAAGTTGGCTTTTGGCACCGCCAGNTATGGAGCAGCGATTTGCGAGTAAAGAACACTACTCATGAAAGAAGGGTCACCATTGCAATTTAAAAGATTCAGCGTTTTGTAGCCGTATAACCGCTGATCTTCATCTACCAAATCAACGGAGAGATTTAGCGAACGCTTTCTTCCTTCCGGGATATTGGAGAATGACGACTGTCCACGGAATTTTACGCCGATAAGCGGGTATTGCCGACCATCAATCGTAACGGTTGCCGGCACTTCTACATCTGTGTGTTTAAACTTGGCCAGTTCTGCCTCCCAATCTTCACTTTCAAACTCGATGAATAGCGTGCGCAACACNCTTATATCGTAGAGCGAGGCATCCGGAAAACTCTCAACATCACTTACGGTAATATTGCGTCCGGGTGTACCCAATCCGTCAGCTTCGCCAAATCGCATTCCTCGAGGGCCGCGGCCACCACGACTTTGTATTGCTTCGGCAGCTTTCGCGCGTTCAGCCTGATCTAAAAACCCGTTGTTATCGTTGTCAAATTTATCAGCCAGCTTTTGTTCCTGATTATTTGGCCCACCTGGACCTCCCGGTCCCATTCCCGGTCCGCGAAAGCCCGGAAGAATCTCGTTGATGACGAGTTTTCCATCTCCGTTGGCGTCAAGTNTCTGAAGTAGCTTTGCTGCATTTTCTATTTCTTCAGCACTCAGTTCGCCATCCCCGTCTGCATCGAGAACGCGTGACACGGGATCCAATGGGATTCGAAACCCATCCGGTTGAGGCGAGTTCGGCTGAGCCATAACGTCAAACGCGATCAAACAAAACGTGAGTAGAAGACGAAGAGTTAGGGACCGCCTAGTCATTGTGAAATGACTCCTGCTAAGACGAGTTTAAGAAATGGTGGATAAAGGATTGAACACGTTGATTTTATATTAGTTTCTCAAAAAGTGTTGGTCGCCTCCCGCATCGCCTAACGGCAGCCGCGGTTAGTTGTACTGATAGCAGGCNCTGCTGGTTCGGCTNCACCGAGCCCCGCGATTGCATACACANTATTCTCAACCGCGTCTGTCATCGGCGTCCGCACCCTCTCGTTGCACGTTCCTACCATTCAGTACACAATCGGTAGCTGAGCACACATTGCAACTCATCTTCCATCTTCTTTTCCACGGAGNACGATAATGCAACGCTTGCCCCTTAAGGCACTTTTACCAATTNTATTTTTTGCATCTTCCGTCAGCGCCGCNGATCGACCAAATATCTTATTTGTCTTTACTGATGATCACGCACCGCATGCAATTGGTGCCTATGATGGCTGGCTCAAAAGCGTAAACCCCACTCCCAATATTGACCAACTGGCTGCTCAAGGTACTGTGTTCACACATAGCTTCTGCACGAATTCGATATGTGGGCCGAGTCGTGCAGTCATTCAAACTGGAAAACACAGCCATAAGAACGGATTTCGAAACAATGGAAACCGATTCGACTGGAATCAGCAGACGTTCCCGAAATTGTTGCAGCAAGCCGGCTATCAAACCGCCATTTTTGGCAAATCACATCTAGCTGGCAAACCACAAGGGTATGACCAGTGGACCGTTCTCCCAGGCCAAGGCCTCTACTACAACCCAGACTTTATCACCCCTGATGGAAAAGTCACGATTGAAGGTTATTGCACGGACATCGTCACTGATATGGGTATTGAGTTTTTGAAGAACCATCGGGACGCAAGTAAGCCCTTCTTATTGATGGTGCAACACAAAGCACCTCACAGGTGTTGGATGCCTGCACTTCGTCATTTACATCTTTACGATGACATCGAGATCCCGGAGCCTGCGACACTCTTTGATGACTATAGTGACAACGCACCACCAGCGCGATTCCAAGAGCTTGAAATCGACCGCCACATGGATCCCCATTACGATCTTTTCCTGGACCTCGTCCCTGACGTCGAGCCACAGGCAATTCAAGCTCGCCAGGACAAGTCCGCCTGGCGAAACCTTCAGCGTTTCACACCTGACCAGCTTGCAGCATGGCGCAAGGCATGGGCGCCCAAGGATGCCGCCTTCCACGAGGCCAACCTCTCCGGCAAGGATCTCGTCCGCTGGAAATTTCAGCGCTATGCAAAGAACTACCTGAGATGCATCAAAGGGGTCGACGAAAGTGTTGGCCGACTTGTCGACACACTTGATGAGCTAAACCTAGCGGACAACACCATCGTCATTTACTGCTCTGACCAGGGTTTTTACATTGGTGATCACGGCTGGTATGACAAACGCTGGATGTATGAAGAATCTCTGAAGATGCCGTTTGTCGTAAAGTGGCCCGGAGTCACTCAACCCGGTACACGAGACAGCCACTTGATCCAAAACATTGACTATGCACCTACATTCCTTGAGGTAGCCGGAGCTGACGTCCCTGAGGACATTCAGGGTGAATCCTTGGTGCCACTACTCAATGGCCAGTCGCCTACGGACTGGAGAACATCCATCTATTATCACTACTACGAATTCCCGAGCGTTCACATGGTACCGCGGCATTATGGGATTCGAACAGAGCGATATAAACTAATGCACTTCTACGAATTCGGAAATGAATGGGAGCTTTACGATCTCAAGAAAGATCCTGACGAAGTCACCAATATCTACAATAAGGCAAAGCACTCAAAGCTCATCGAGAGTCTAAAGACTGACCTACGAGGCCTGCAGGAATTCTACGAGGACGACAGCGATATTTCTGAGAAACCCAAGCAGTGGCAAGCTGAACAACGAAAGCTAACTTCCAAATAGCTCATTACGGATCAGCCCACCGCGTCTTCTACCTTCATGCATTGCTTAACCAGTGGCAACGCTGATGGGCCGGTAAGTACTTGCTGGTCTTGCAGCGGTGCGTACACAGCTGCGATGTCAAAAATCTCGCCCTGCAACGCAAGTAGTACGAGGTCATTTCCGGAAAGTGTCATATGCCCGGCACGCTTTACGAGAGGAAAACTAATATCTCCCTGACCATCGTACGATCGATATACAACTTCGGTGCAAACAAGCCGATCAGCGCGAGCCAGATCAAATCCAAAGTCGTAAACTTTTCCAATATGCGATAGTCCATTCAATAGTGCAGTACCAATTTGGTCTGGCAGCAACTTTGGCCGCAGAATTAGAACCGAATCAGAATCAAAGGGAGAGTCCGTCGACCTCACTCTGACACCATCCGCTTTGGCTTCGAGCACACGATCGATGCTGGAATCACCATTAGGTGCCAATTCCTCCCATAGCGATTCAATCTGTGCAACCTTTGAATCGCTGATATCAGAAACTTCGTCTGCAGTTCCCAAAAAAAGCGCGGCATGTGGCCAGTAACCCGGTAAAAAATAATTTGTTACGGCAAACTCTTTGCGACAGAGAATCACATCTCCCGGCTCAAGGATGTCTAACAATTGAGAGCGAATCTGGTCAGGTAATGAGGGAGTATGTTTGGGCTTGATGTATTTTTCAGCCAGTGCAATTCCACCAACTTTCTGGAGGCTATAGATCGCCTTTCCTACTAGATTCCGCCTTAGAAAACCGGCGTAAAACATTAGCTTATTCTTTAACCGCGACTTTTGAAATGAAGCGTCGGGCATGTCAATTCGATGACGAAGTTGCTCTACAATTGCATGAAGAGACTGAAATAACGCGGATTCCTGACAGTTCTCAAGAATACGTCCTTCATTCTTGTGGAAATAACTAACAGCATGATGGAGATGCCATGCGTTTTTCACTCCGTGAAGCGAGGCCTGAACGCGGTTATACACCCCTGCTGGAATCCCCAACTCCTCATTCGGCTCATTGAGTTTTGCCTTTACAATAGGGCGATCACGACAGAATTCCATTAGAAACATTGCAGCGTCCAACAGTGCAAGCGCTCCGGCAAAGCCGACAAGAAACAGTCTGTCGCCATGCTTACCGTACGTACGACCGTCGTCTTTAATCTCGTATACCAATTCCAACAGAGCATTTCTGGATTGCCAGTAACCAACGAGCAGATCCAATACTGATGCTTCCTGATCTGGTCGAAACACACCTTGCTCATTTGTAGAGATTTGCTCGGCAAGAGCGTTGGCCGATTCCTTTAGTTCGGCAATATACGTCATCAATGCGAGTGCAGTTTGGGCTTTCTCTTTTAAGTCCGAGTTGGAATCTTGTTTCCGATTCATGATGTTTCCATCCTGACACGCGTAGACTCACCAGTCAATTTTACTTGGGAAGAACTCAGCAATCAGATCTTCATAATACGGTCGTAATTCACTTACGCACGGCGGATCATCCGACTTTGAATAGAGATCGTACGGGTTAAACAGCTTTACCCACTGAAGCATCTCATGATCATGATCATTCATAAGGTACTGGTATGAACCATCAGTATGCCATGGATAAAAGGAGTGATAGCGGATCATCGCAAGACCGGCATCCGGCAAGAAGTCCTTGCACACCTGATACATGTATTCGTCATGCCCCCACGACAAATACACGTTGTCTAAACCACAACCGGTTTCGTACATGCCGTCAGATGAATTAAACCGCGGGTCATTACTATCAGGATTTTTCTCAAAGAACTCGTGATACACGATGGAGTCCGGATGCTTGCATCCAACGACAAATGTATCACCAGTCACTGCCCATTGTGGCTCTCCAAAAAGACACAGGATTTTCCCCAAATCGTGTACCAAGCCGGTAAGTACAAACCATCGGGGATGTCCATCCTCGCGAATTGCCTCAGAAGTCTGCAGCAAGTGTTCGATTTGAGATAAGTTCGTATCCGGGTCACTCTCATCGACAAGAGTATTTAGGAATTCCATTGCCTCCCAAATTCCCATTCGCCTTTGATTGCGACTCAAGAATCGTTCTCGCGCCTTGAGATTAAACTCAACCGTTTGGTATTCGTGATTTTGTCGATAGAATTCCCGCACGTGTTCTGGCGCCTCGTCGCCGTACACACGAAAGGAATCTCTCTCTTTACCATTACCGGGTTCTCGATCCGGATCAGGGTATCGACGCAGCAAATCATCTTCCCAATCATCGAGCGACTCAAGCGGATTATCAGATTTACTAATCAAGTCATCTGCTCCACATCGTATGTCAGGATTCCTTCGGACGTATCATACCTAACGCGAAGAATACGAAACTATTTCTTCTTAGCTGGCAGGTGGTATCCCTTTGTGTTGAGACGGATTTGGTAGAGGCTATTTCCTGCAGTAATGTACAGTAAGTTTGCATCTTTACCGCGGCCAAATCCAACATTCGTTGGTACGGGAGTCTCGATGTAATCAATTTCTTTACCTTTTGGCGAATAGATTACAATTCCCGGACGTGACTCTGCACGAACAGCTACGTACAGATTGCCAGCAGCATCAACAACTAGGCCATCTGGACCATCATCCGGAGAATAGTCCACCAATGTTTCACGGTATGTGGCATTCCCACCCTTATCCAAGTCGTATGCCATCAACAACATATGCCCTTTTTTGAGAGGTGTTGCTACAGCAACCGGACCCTCTGCGTCTTCTGCAGTACCGAGTCGCTCAAAGCCAGTCGCGCCATTATCGTTGCTGACTACATACAGTGTCTTTTGATCCGGTGACACGCAAACACCATTAGGTTTTCCAGCATCCGTAATTAT
>PAXU01000044.1 GCA_002714565.1 Rhodopirellula sp. | reverse complement strand
AAATCAAAATGACGCACCGGATGTGGTAATGTGGATCGATTCGCTTGAAATCCCCACACGGCGATTTAAAAGTGGTCGTTTGCACACCGTAGACTTTCGCCCGATCGCAGATACAGTCGATGATTCTTATGTTGAAAGACTCTCCGGACTCTCGAAGCTTTCCGATCTCTATCTAAGCGGCTGCGGAGTAACGCATCGTGCAATTAAGAGTTTGCTTGAACACGATTCGCTGCAAACTATCGATCTACAGGACACGACGGTAAATGACACAGCACTTGAACTGCTCACCCAATTGGACCAACTAAAGCTCCTCGTGCTGACAGGAACGAATGTTTCCACAGAGGCAGTCCAGCTAGCTCGCAAGAAGATGATTAATACACGAATCATCAAACTCTAAGTTACGAATTAAACCCGACCTGATTAGACGACGATGCTTTGTNGTAGAGATTAGCNGATACTAGAAAAGTTCCGGAATTGCTTCGCCGGTATCAAGAACGAGTCTCGGACGTTCCAGTATGTCGTAGACTGTGCTATTTGTATTAATACCCAGCCCGGCATAAATCGTCGCAGCAATTGCATCCGGGCCATAAGGCCGTGTCAGCGGTTCCGCTGCATGGTCATCTGTGCGTCCAATGACCTGCCCACGCTTTACTCCACCACCGGTGAAGAAAATACTCCCGGCTGCTCCCCAGTGATCACGACCACCGTTTGCATTGATCTTGGGTGTACGTCCAAAATCCGTCAGGAAGACAACCATGGTGCGCTCCAGCATACCGCGGTCTTCCAAATCATTTATGAGCGCTGCAAATGCCTTATCCATGCCTGCCAGATGATATCCACGNTTGACCATCTGTTGAATCGGGGGATGGTTTTGGCTTGGTGCATTGTGGTTGTCCCAAATATTTCCGTAATCCGGATCATATCCGTAATCGACCATGACAAATCGAGCACCGGCTTCCACCAACCTACGTGCCATCAGGCATCGACCGCCGAGTTTAGTGCGTCCATACTGCTCACGGATCGCATCAGGCTCGGAATCCAGCTCAAAAGCACTTCGCACTTTTTGATTAGATAACAGCCTCAACGCATCTTGGTACTTACCTTCAAGTGCATCTACTTCCTGCGATTCGACGCCTCGTAGTGCAGAGTCAAACCGTGAGCGTAGCGCCGCACGTCGATTCAAGCGTCCTGCGGATACATCTTCGCCCAGTGCAAGTGATTTTGGCGTCAGATCGTCTTCGAGACTAGACGGTGGATCATCTAGTTTCTCACCAACAGTGAAATCCGGTTGTTCCGGTAAACCACCGAGACAATACGGTCTATGACGGGACCCAAGCCAGCCGCCGACAAAGAAATTGTACGGAGGTGGACCGGGACGCGTTATACCAGGAATAGCGATATAGCCTGGTAAGCCATTTCTCGGCCCCTTNAGGTGAGAAATCATCGAACCAATGTTTGGCTCACTGTAGAGCTTTGTCATATCGACCTTGCGACCAGACAGGGTATAGACCTGACTGAGCAGATGNTCATTGCTATCGTGAGAGTAACTGCGAACCAAGCTGATCTTATGTGCAATCTTGGCCATTTCCGGAACAGTCTCACAGAACTGCACACCCGGAAGCGATGTAGAGATGGTGTCTAACGTGCCGGAGATTTCGACGGGGGCATCCGGTTTCGGATCAAATGAGTCGATATGAGTGACGCCACCGGCCATCCACAAGAATATGACGGAGTCGGCTTTGCCTTTGCCAAATCGTGCTGCTTCCAGCTCTGGCCCNAATGCTGTTGCTGCAACGGAAACTCCNCCAACACGAATAGCATCACGGCGATTAAACATGAGACTCATTTGCAACTAACCACTTGGCGTTTAAATCTGTTACTAAAAATTTACNAATCGCATCACGCACATCCNTATTGTGCATGTGNCATGACTGGCAACTATTACTATCTTCGTCATTCCTGAGTTTCAATCAAGATTATTCGCCGTAAACCCACCCAATTGGGGACTTCCGTTAACACCGGCATTCATCAANGAAANAANCTGGAGATGCTGTTGATCTAAATTTGCGTCAATTAGCTTTTCGGAAACAGCGGTCCACCGTATTCGGCGTAATCTCCAAGTTCTTCTTCAATTCGAAGAAGTTGGTTGTACTTAGCCATACGGTCNCTTCGTGATGCTGAGCCCGTCTTGATTTGACCCGTGTTTAAAGCAACTGCCAAGTCTGCGATGGTAGCATCTTCCGTTTCACCGCTTCTGTGACTTGTGACACTGCTGTAGTCACTTCTGTCNGCGAGATGAATCGCAGCAATCGTCTCAGTCAGTGATCCGATCTGGTTGACCTTAATCAAGATGCTGTTGGCAATGCCCTCATCAATACCACGTTGCAGTCGTTCTGTATTGGTGACGAACAGATCATCACCTACTAACTGCACGGTTTCACCAATCTTATCGGTCAACTGCTTCCAGCCATCCCAGTCGTCTTCGCTACAACCGTCTTCAATTGAGCAAATNGGGAAATTGGCAGACCAGTCCGCCAATAGATCCACCATGCCAGCTGAGTCAATCTCCTGACCGTCAATCTTGTATAGCCCTGACTCCGTGTTGTAGAGTTCCGTCGCGGCCACATCCAACGCGATACGTACTTGGTCACCAGGTGTGTATCCAGCCTTTTCAATGGCTTCCATGATTAACGTAAGCGCTTCACGATTACTTCCAAGGTCCGGAGCAAATCCACCTTCATCTNCGACCGCAGTATTCAGTCCGTTTGCATTTAGAACTTTCTTGAGATTGTGAAACACTTCGCAACCACATCGCAACGCATCTGAGAAGTTATCGAATCCTAANGGCATCACCATGAATTCCTGAACATCTACAGAGTTGTCTGCGTGCTCGCCACCATTGACAATATTCATCATCGGAGCGGGCAGGATATGTGCACCCGCACCACCGAGGTATCGATAAAGTGGTTGAGCGGACGCCTCTGCAGCAGCCTTTGCTGTGGCCATCGACACGCCCAGGATCGCATTGGCACCAAGGTTACTTTTATTGGCTGATCCATCAAGCTGAATCATCGCTTGATCGATCCCGGCTTGATCAAAAGCATCATAGCCGAGCAGGGCATCAGCAATCGGGCCGTTCACATTGGCTACCGCGCCAAGTACACCCTTGCCAAGATACTTGTCAGCGTCNCCATCGCGTGCTTCCCACGCTTCATGAGCACCGGTAGATGCACCACTTGGAACAGCGGCTCGCCCAAAGGAGCCATCGGAAAGACAAACATCAACCTCGACAGTTGGATTTCCACGGCTATCTAGTACCTGGCGGCCAACAACGGATGCAATCAAGCTCATGATTCTGTGATCCCTAATTCTTTAACATCTATTCTTCTTGCGGATTCTTAAGACTCGTATGACCAGTTCAGAATTCAGCTGACGCATAGTGAAACCGGTGCAATAACGCCTTTCATTTGCTTCATTGTGGCTCATGATCAAAACATTGCCTAGACACCGTGTGACGCCCTCTATTTGTCATGCAAATTCGAGACTGTGACAAATTCAAGACGTAGGCTATTCTAAACAAACACCAGTTTTGAAGTGCGTTAGTAACCATCGATGTACAACTGGCACTTAATCTTAAATTGGTAATCAGACCAAGTTGGAAAATCGAGACAGGCATATGTTTACAGGACTCGTCGAATGNATGGGAACGGTAGTAGACATCGCGGATGAGTCTCCCGGAGTTCGCCTGCGTATTGATGCTGGACGCGTTGCTGACGACGCAGTGCTGGGGGCCAGCATCGCAATAAACGGATGTTGCCTGACCATTGTTGCCATCGAAGAAACCACCCTGGACTTCGAAGCTGGCTCAGAGACTCTCAGCCGCACAAATCTCGGATCTGTCGAGATCGGCAGCAGTGTGAACTTGGAGCGATCACTGAAAGTTGGTGATCGTCTCGGCGGACATTATGTCACCGGCCACATTGATACAACCGGTACGGTATCAGAACGAATGGACGACGAAGACTGGTCAACTATTTGGTTTAGCTTGCCGCAATCGTGGACAAAACTAATGGTCGAAAAAGGATCTGTCGCAGTNGATGGGATCAGCCTTACGGTAGTCGATGTCGAGTCCGAACGTTTTAGTGTCGCATTGATCCCACACACGCTCGAAGTCACAACCCTCGGACAGCGACAACCCGGTGATGTCGTGAATTTGGAAACAGANTTACTCGCTAAATATGTACAGAGCCAACTGGCACCACACGACCAGACAACCGATTCGGTGGATTTCGTAAAATGACAAATCGCCAGACAGTTTCTTTTATTCGCAACCGCTTTGACGAAGCNGGATTACGACCAGTCACACGATTCGGNCAGAATTTTCTGGTCGATTTAAATCTCCTGGAACTGCTTGCAAGAAGTGGTGAGGTTGGTGGTGATGATGTCATCCTGGAAGTCGGCACCGGCCTCGGTTCGCTCACGGCACTNGTTGCACCTGCAGCCGCTGAAGTGGTCACCGTTGAAATTGACCCGCACGTATTCATGCTGGCACAGGAAGAACTGGCCGTGCACGAAAACGTGACCATGCTCCAACAGGACGTCTTGCGTAANAAAAACTCGTTTGCCCAAAACGTATTGGATACTTTGAAAGAAAAACTTGCAGTCTCGCCAAACAGGCGTCTTAAACTGCTGGCGAATCTACCGTACAACGTCGCCACGCCGATTATCTCCAATCTCCTGCGAACCGACTTGGATCCAAGCCTGATTGTCGTCACGATTCAAAAAGAGCTGGGAGACCGAATCGTTGCCAATCCNGGAACGAAAGACTACGGAGCACTGAGTATCTGGATACAAGCTCAGGCAGATGCGGAAATCGTGCGAGTCATGTCGCCAAAGGTCTTTTGGCCTCGCCCGAAAGTACACTCAGCTATCGTGGCGATCAGGCCAAATGAAGAAAAACGATCGCGAATCCCAAACCTCGGGTATTTCCATTGGTTCGCACGCGCCATGTTCTTCCACCGACGGAAGTTTATGCGGAGTGTCATCTTGAGTGCCTTTAAGAAGCGTCTGGACAAACCAACGGTCGATGAGGTGATGAGCGAGATGTCGCTTGGCGCCGANGCCCGTAGCGAACAACTTGGTGTGGAAGAGATGATCCAACTGGGTGAATTACTACGAGCCCGACTGCCCGGCGAATGGGATGACTAATCGCTGCATATNAACTCNGTTTAACCACAAGGGTAATGAGTCATGAAGTTTGTTGAAATGACGGGAGCCATGCTGGCGGAAATCATTGATGACAGTGAAATCCATGCCGATGATCTGGTTACCGCTGGCGTAATGCCGACGACCATTGTGCGAATCAATGAGCAAGGCGATATTGAAGTGCGACGCCCGACCAAGTGGGATGTCATCGGGGGGCTTCTAGGTGAATTTGAATCACGCGTGCGCAAGTCAACCGGTTTCGATTGGGTTTAATTCAGCGTAGGATAAAGTCTGGCAGGACTCCTCTGCAAAGTTATCAACACAAGTTCTTTACAAGGAAGTGTTTGCACACCTGGTGGTGGCCGCGGTTTTCAAAACCGTAGGGCCGCACGTTAACCGTGTGGTCGGTGGGTTCGATTCCCATACACTTCCGCCATTTTTCTTAGCACTGTCTCTGTTCGCGACCAAACCATCAAAGGTTAACCCACCAACAATGCTCCTCACAGAACATCATCATCGAGTGGCGACGTGGTAAGCACACAGCCCAATCCTGAACAACGCGGTGAGACTTCACGTAAAAAAAGTATCACTGAGTCGCCATGGTATTGGGTCTACCTGTTTAGTACCGCTGTCCTGATAGCCATTGTGCTGCTGGGACCAAAAATCATCGAACGTCAGACAATCGATGAGCGGAATTACCAGGCACGTCAACGGACATACCAGCAGGCTAGTGGTGAACAACCGGATATTCCGCTATCCACAAATGACAACCAACTGATCACGCTCCAACCGTTGATCATTACATTTGCAATTGTGCTGGCTGTTTCCTGGATCATCCTTTGGTACAAACACTTCTACCGGAGAGATCAAGAACCGTTAGCCAAAGATGTGGAAGATCCGGTGGTCCAAGGCAGCCAAGAGTAGCCAACACAAAACCAGATAATGCAACGGTAATACTGATGCTTGAAAGTCCACTCTATGCAATTCTAGGCGGTGGTTTTCTTGTTACTCTTTGTCTAATTGGTTACTTCAACAGTCAGATAAAGCACTTGCTCACTGCTGCAATCGCTGTTGCCGCCATTTCCGCCGGGCTTGTCGTACTCGAGTCGGTCGTTGTCACCCATAGCGAAGAAATCGACGCAACGATTCATCAAATACGCGATCATGTCCAAGATGGCGACATCGAAGCCGCTGTGGACTTTGTCCACATGTCCGCATCCATCGCCAAAAATGCTGCTCGCAATGAGCTAAAGAAATACGAGGTTGAATGGATCAGNATCAAGGAAATGGACATGGACTTGCTCGATGGCAGCGACCCTCCGGAAGCGACAGTTGGGTTTAACGTCGTCGTGCGTGCGCAATTTCGTGGCAGCGGCGGTAGCTATATGAACGTGCCACGGTTTGTCAAAGTGAACCTAGTTCGCACTGAGAATGGCTGGCAAGTACTCGAGTACTCGCATGATCACCCNCTCAAGCACATGCGGCAGAACTAATTTGCCTGTAAATCGCTATTCCCATTCAATGGTTGCCGGCGGCTTGCTACTGATATCGTAGCACACGCGATTGACACCTTTGACCTCATTAATGACGCGCGTTGAAATCGTCGCCAACAGATCATACGGNAAATGGCTCCAGTCGGCGGTCATAAAGTCATCCGTATCAACNCATCGCACTGCGATGGCATCCTCNTAGGTTCTTGCATCNCCCATCACGCCGACACTTTGCACAGGCAAAAGCACGGCAAAGGCCTGTGAGGTATCCCGATAGAGCCCCGCACTCTTAATTTCATCAACGACAATTGCATCTGCNTCGCGAAGCGTATCAAGCCGTTCCTTGGTCACCTCACCTAAACAGCGAACAGCAAGTCCCGGCCCNGGGAACGGATGNCGCCAAACCAGGTCTTCCGGTAAACCAAGCTCGATTCCAAGACTGCGCACTTCGTCTTTAAACAAGTCACGNAGTGGTTCGATCAGTTCAAATCCNAGNTCGTCCGGTAATCCACCGACGTTATGATGCAACTTGATCGTGGCTGCCGGACCGTCCACGGCCGCTCCACTCTCAATCACATCCGGATACAACGTGCCTTGTGCAAGAAACTCTGCCCCTTCTATCTTCTCCGCTTCNTCTTTGAAGCAATCGATAAATGCAAAACCAATTCGACGCCGTTTCTCCTGCGGCTCCGTAACACCAGCGAGATCCGTCAAGAATCTGTTTTCACCATCGACAACGGTCAGGTCGGCTTTGAAATGGTCGGTAAATGTCTCGATGACGGTATCTTGTTCGTTTTTTCTTAATAGTCCGTTGTTGACCAGAATGCATTTGAGTTGATCACCAATGGCCTTATACAGCAACGCTGCCACGACACTCGAATCAACTCCACCAGATAAGCCACAGATCACCCGACTNTCGCCAACTTGCTCGCGAATCTTAAGCACAGTTTCCTCGGCAAAATCGCCGAGNTTCCATGTGCCGTCACANCTGCAAACCCGANGCAGNAAATTTGCTAANAGCTGTCCGCCTTCCGGTGTATGTGTTACCTCNGGATGAAATTGCAATCCGTAAACAGGCAATTCTTCGTGCTGAATGGCGGCAAANGGACACGTGTCTGTTGAGGCAATGGTCTCAAACTGCTCTGAAATACTTGAAACCTGGTCACCATGGCTCATCCATACCTGCATCTCATCTGAGGTCCCCTCAAATAATGCATTGGACCCGCTCACGCGTAAGTGAGCCCGGCCATATTCACGTGATGGCGCGCTATCAACTTTGCCACCAAGTGCCATGCATGCGAGCTGCATTCCATAACATATTCCCAGCACGGGAAGGCCCATACTAAAAATCTCTGGATCGCAGCGCGGCGAATCCTCTTCATAAACACTCTTGGGACCACCCGAGAGTATCAAGCCTTGTGGGGCATGGCTCCTGATACGCTCAACCGAAATATCATGTCGCACGATCTCGCAATATACGTTTTGCTCGCGCACACGACGTGCGATTAACTGCGCATATTGAGAACCGAAGTCGAGAATTAGAACTCGTTGTCTGGCAATCCCTGAAGTCATGGAGACCATCCTGATATCCGGACCAGTTTGATAAGGTAGCTGGCTAGCAGCTAGATTCCTTCCAAATCCAACCGGTAAACGCCCGCTTTCTGGAAACGTGGATTATAAAGCGTTAGCACCTTAATGAGAATATGATCGCCCGACGATTGTCGCGCTCTACTGAATGGTTATCCTTTTAGCATCAACCGGTTTTCACTGCTGGACAGGAACATCAATAAACATGCGGATATTACTTACCAACGACGATGGGATAAATGCTGTGGGACTGTGGGAAATGAAAAAAGCCCTCGAGTCTCTGGGAGATGTCACGGTGATCGCCCCCTTAACAGAACAAAGTGGAGTAAGCCAACAGATTACGTATCTAAGCCCGCTATTCTGTGAACGTTGGCAACAGGAATCAGAACAAGAGTCCAAGCAGGAACAAAAGCAAGACGCGTGGGTCGTTCATGGCACACCAAGCGATTGTGTCAAACTGGGTATCACTGAATTGCTGCCACAGAAACCGGAGCTGGTCGTCAGCGGTATCAACTCCGGACTCAACACCGGCATTAACACGCACTATTCCGGGACTGTAGCCGCGGCAATGGAAGCTGCAATATTCGGTGTCGATGCTGTTGCCATCTCACTAGAACATGCTGATACGTTTGACTTCGTTTCGGCCGCAAGCATTGCCATCAACTGTATTTCAACTTACCTCGATCCGGACTCTGGTACGTCACAATTACTCAACATAAACATTCCCACAGGCACGAGCGTTGAAAATGCAATTCTAAAGCCGACTTACATGAAGCAAACCCGCAACCTGGATCGGTACATCAAACGTGAAGATCCCAAGAATCGTACATACTATTGGTCAACCGATACACCACCGGCCGTAGAAGGACATTCCGCAAGTGATGTAGACGCGGTTCATGCCGGATTTGTTTCGATAACACCGTTGACGATCGATCGAACCAACCATGAGACGCTCAGCAAAATGTCACAACTGCGACACCATGTGGAAGATTCGTCGAGTGACATATAACCCAGTGCTCCAACCGTGTCACGAAGATACGTGATGCTGACATAAAAAAAGACTCTATTGCCGGGCAGCAATAGAGTCTCGATAGGGCAAGACGCTTCCTGTTTTGGTAGCCAGATTTGGGCAGGCGAGTGGGAAGGGGTTACTCGTGATCTGACCACAGGAAGCGGCAGGTAGGTCTAGTATCGGTAGTACCCCTCTTCACAACTCAGCAACGGGTAAACAAATTAGTGAAATAGACACTTTTGATTTTTTAGCACAACGGTTCTTCCGTATGACACAAACAAACCGATTGGCTGTCGTCTCTGGAATAACCTGCATAGCTTGCCAAACCCGATTGACCGGTAACGAATAACCACGCCATGAGCCAGAAATACATCTACACCATTGTCGACCTGTCCAAAAAGCACGGATCCAGAGAGGTGTTAAAGAATATCTACCTGGCCTTCTACCCAGGAGCCAAAATCGGCGTACTTGGAGTCAATGGTTCCGGTAAAAGTACTCTACTGAGAATCATGGCCGGGCTTGATAAGGAATTTGAAGGGGAGGCCTATCTCACTGACGGTTTTACTTGTGGCTATCTGCCGCAGGAACCTCAGTTAAATCCTGAAAAAGACGTTTGGGGAAATGTCGAAGAAGCGGTAGCTCCACGTCGCGCCATGCTTGATCGGTATGCTGAAATCAGCACCTTACTTGCCGAGCCCATGGATGATGATGAAATGCAGAAACTGTGCGATGAAATGGCAACGCTGCAGGACAAAATCGAAACGAGCGGCACGTGGGAACTGGATCGCGAGATCGAAATAGCATTTGAAGTCATGAATTTACCACCGCGTGATGCCAACATCGAAACACTTTCTGGTGGTGAAAAGCGACGAGTCGCATTATGCAAACTACTACTAGAACGTCCGGACTTACTGCTGCTCGACGAACCGACCAACCATCTCGACGCAGATTCAGTAGCATGGCTGGAACGGCACCTTACTGAATACACTGGTACCGTCGTCGCGGTCACGCACGATCGCTACTTTCTGGACAACGCGGCTCAATGGATTCTGGAACTGGACCGCGGTAAGGGTATTCCATTTGAAGGTAACTACTCAAGCTGGCTGGTGCAAAAGCAGCAGCGGTTATTAATTGAAGAAAAATCTGCCAAGGCCAAACAGAAGACCATCGCGAAAGAACTTGAATGGGTTCAGACATCTCCCAAGGCCAGACAGGCCAAGAACAAAGCCCGACTGGATCGATACGACCAAATGGTCAATGAGCAATTCCAGGATCAAATCGACGAAATCGAGATTCAAATTCCACCCGGACCACGTCTCGGTGAGCTAGTTATTGAAGCACAAAACCTGACCAAAGGCTACGACGATAACATCCTAATGGATGATCTGAATTTCCGACTGCCCGCCGGCGGTATCGTTGCTGTCATTGGCCCCAACGGTGCTGGAAAAACGACTTTGTTCAGAATGCTGACAGAACAGGAACCTCCTGATTCCGGCAAACTGAACATTGGGCAAACGGTAGAAATGGGGTACGTCGACCAGACTCGGGATGCACTCGACGCCGACCTTACCGTATATCAGGAAATCTCTGGCGGTTACGAGACGTTTGAGATGGGCGGCCGAAATATAAACGCTCGTGCCTATGTCTCGAGATTTAATTTCAAAGGCACGGATCAAGAGAAAAAGGTCGGCACGTTATCCGGTGGTGAACGTAATCGAGTGCATTTGGCAAAGCTACTGCGACGCGGTTCAAACTTACTGCTGTTAGATGAGCCGACCAATGATCTTGATGTAGACACGCTGCGAGCACTCGAAGAAGCCATCATGAGTTATGCAGGATGTGTTGTTGTTACAAGCCACGACAGGTGGTTCCTGGATCGGATCGCAACGCATGTACTTGCCTTTGAAGGCGACGGATACGTGCACTGGTGCGAAGGCAATTATGCAACGTATGAACGGCAAAGGCGTGAGAGACTCGGTATCTCTCAGGATCAACCGATGCGATTTCGGTACAAGAAACTAAAGACATAACGACAGACTGGTTTACAGATTCAGCAAAGACAGCGGTTGCGAATCGAATCGGTTATTAGATAATGGATAATTAACGAAGTTAACTAAAAATTCTCAGGAGAGTAACGGTGACGATTCTTCGCGTTGGTTCCACACCAAAATATGCCAATAACTTTAACAAAGCATTTGGCGCTGGAAAGAAAAAGAAAGCAACTAAAAAGACAACCGCCAAAAAGAAGGCGACTAAGAAGAAGTCTTAATAAAACTAGGCCCTTTTAGAGATGGCATTGAATACGATGCCATTTCCCAAATGACGGGAGTAAACAATGAAAATCCATTTGCGTTACTGCAGTTCTTGAGACTACGAACCTAAAGCTGTCAGTTTGGCAGAAAAAGTTCTTACCGAATACAAACAGCAAATCAATGGACTCGAGCTTGAAGCATCCACGGGCGGATGTTTTGAAGTTACCATAAACGGTCAGTTGATCTATTCGAAACTTGAGACCGATGAATTCCCAGACGAGGGATCCATTGTTGAACAAGTCGGCCAGCTGCTCTAAGCAGTACTAAGAAGATTCAGAGCGAGCATTAATACCCTCGCGTTCTTCTGAGCTTCGAACCAATCTGAGGCACCGCGTATCTGCGCGGTGCCTTTGGCTTTGAATACCAGGGATTCACCCAATTGACGCCCTGAACAACAAAACCGGAAGACTGATGAAATGTGCGCGTCATCCCAGTATGAATTTCCGAGATCGTCGGCGGTTTTAGCCAATCTGGCGTAATTCGATCAATCGGTTCAACCACCAGTTTGTCCACAGGCGTCCAGAGTGGTTTAAGCACGTATTTATCCACTGGCTTCAATACGAAATCGTTGGCCGGTTGGAGGACATAGTCGTAGGTCGGTTCCAAAATTAAATCATTTACCGGCTGAGTAATCCACTTGGTTGAATTCAGCTTGATCGTTGGCATACTGCCAAACGGATTAAGCATCGTGTACCACGGTTCAGCTGCATCTACGGCCGTGCTGCTGAGAAGGAGTGTTGCAGTCGCTAAAATTGCACTCATCCAGGTACATATTCGTGCTGGGATTAAACGCTTCACAGAATGATCTTTGGGCTGGATTGTAGTCAATGACGAAATCGGCCTGCAAGTCTCTCAAAACGTTGTAAAGTCGTAAAGACCAACCTCACGGTTGATGCGATCTGAGTTTCTAAATAGCATGAATTGCACATGCAACAGCGCCGTGTATTCACATGCAGGGCACTGATTCAGTTCAAACTGTCTATCAACTTGGGAATCGACCATCGTGGGAAATCGAATTGGCTTTATCGGAGCAGGGCAAATGGCCCAGGCATTAGCCTCTGGATTTGTTCAATCTGGGCAAGTTGATGCAGCAAGCGTATCATTCTACGATCCTGCAGAAGCCAGTATCTCGGCAATGCAACAGGCGATCTCAGGCGGCACGTCCACCACATCGGCAACAGACGTCATAGAGCAAAGCGATGTTGTTTTCCTTGCCGTAAAGCCACAGGTAATGCCACTGGTGATCACCGACATCAAGGATGCGGTTACTGACTCGACCCTCGTAGTTTCCATCGCCGCCGGGATCACGCTTTCGACACTTTGCGATGGCTTGGGATCCACTCGCATCATCAGAGTCATGCCAAATACCCCATGCCTCGTGTCGACAGGAGCTTGTGCATATGCAAGCGGCGTCGGTGCAACGGATGCCGATCGAACAACAGTCGATGCGTTGTTATCCGCAGTCGGAATTGCAGTAGATGTCCCCGAAACATATATGGACGCCGTCACCGGACTATCCGGTTCGGGCCCCGCATACATCTACACTGTCATTGAAGCCTTGAGCGATGGCGGTGTTGCTGTGGGACTCCCACGAGCTACGGCGACTGCACTTGCAGCACAAATGGTGAAGGGCGCCGCAGAAATGGTTCTTGAAACCGGAAAGCACCCTGGGGAATTGAAAGATCAAGTGACAAGTCCGGGTGGTACAACCATTGCCGGCCTGAGAGAATTGAAAGAGGCAGGCATTAGTGGAGCCTTCATGAGTGCCGTGGCCGCCGCAACGAAGCGGTCAAAGGAACTGGGCTAGTAACACCAACCCATAAAGGAAATCTCACTCATGTCACTGTTTGAAAACCCCGAGTACCAGTGGCGAGAGACTTTTCTCGTTCTCTTTGATGAACAACAGCGTCCAACTGCCGAACAGGTAGAAGCTGCATTTACTCAAATTGGCAAGCAATTCGAGCAGCATAATGTGCGGCGCACTGAATCTGGTCTGCTTGAAGCCGTCACGATGATCTCGCAAACCGATTATGCCGGATTGGATATTTCATACATAGATGGTGAGGACGTGAGTGACCAGATCGAAGAACTCCTCGCGATGATCGACATTGATGATCTGATGCCGGGCGAAGATGAACTGGTGGCAAGAATCCCCTTGTGCAATGCTCGGTTTGACATTCTCCACTTTGAAAACATTGCTGGTGCGATAGGTGAAGAAGAAATCGACTTCATGGATCCCGGCGCTATGTTGATCGTGGCACAGCAACTGGCTAGCGTGGTCAACGGAATCGCCGTTGATCCCAATTCCGGTACCTTTATATAGACTCGGATATTCGGATATATAAACGCGGAACAAGCCATCAGACTCATTACACCGACGGCCTACTGGATCCGACTAAGACAAGCGTTATTGCTGAAAAAGGAAATTCCTGAATATGCAGGCAAAAGAAATCAAGACGGGCACCGTAGTGGTCTACAACGACTCACCGGTGATCATTGAACAACTGAGCGTACAAACTCCATCCGCACGGGGCGCCGCGACACTATATAAGTTTCGTGGTAGAAACCTTGTTAGCCGACAAAAGGTAGACATTACCCTTAAGGGCGGAGAGTCATTGCCCGACGCTGACTTTGAACGCCGTGGCGTGTCTATCATGTACGCAGATGCAACCCATATGCACCTGATGGATCTGGAAAACTATAGCCAGTACGACATCTCTCTCGAGGACATCGAAGAGCAGGCAAAGTACATGACGGAATCACTCGAGGGTATTTTAGCGCTTATTTACAACGATGAGTGTGTTGGTGTTCAGGTTCCGCCTGCGGTTGAAATGGAAATCACCTATTGCGAACCCGGCGTCAAAGGAAATTCTGCAACCGGCCGTACAAAACCGGCTACGCTGGAGACCGGGCTGATCATTCAGGTCCCGGAGTATCTCAAACAGGGTGAGAAGATCAAAGTCGACACGCGAACCAATGAATTCCTGTCACGCGCATAACCAAACATCGCAATCGCAACTGAGTCGCTAATGGAACAGTTCTTGATTCTCGGAACAGCCGGTCACATTGACCACGGCAAGACGTCGTTGGTCGCTGCGCTTACGGGAACCAATACAGACCGACTTCCGGAAGAGAAGAAACGCGGAATCACCATTGAACTGGGATTCGCGCACTTACAAATCGATGACGTGCATATGGGAATCGTGGATGTCCCCGGTCATGAACGATTTGTAAGAAACATGTTAGCCGGTGCCACGGGTATGGACCTTGCTATGCTGATTGTCGCTGCAGATGATTCCATCAAGCCACAAACAATTGAGCATTTGGATATCTTGCGATACCTGGACATTCAACATGGCATCATCGTCATTACGAAATGCGATCTCGTCGACGAAGACTGGCTGCCCTTAGTGGAAGAAGAAGTGCGATCACTGACGACCGGTACTTTTCTTGAAAACTCCACGGTCATTCGGACAAGTGCGGAAACAGGCGAAGGAATAAAAGAGCTCAAATCCGCACTGTCAGAATTAGCTTCTAAAGCCATCGCTGATTTGCCAACCGAGGATGAACCCTTTCGCATGGCAATTGACAGAGTCTTCAGTCTTGAAGGACACGGAACGGTTGTCACCGGTTCGGTATCTGCCGGGACAGTGACAACGGGTGACACCGTGGAAATCCAACCGCTTGGTGAAGAAGTCCGAATCCGACGTCTTCAGAATCACTTTTCAGAAGTAGAGTCGGTCGGGCGAGGCCAGCGAGCAGCTATTAATCTCGCTGGAATCCATCACGACGAAATCGGGCGAGGGCAGGAACTGGCTGACATTGGCCACCTCGTCCCTCATGCCTTGATCACCATAAAACTCGATGTGCTCGATTCTATTGATAAGCCGCTGAAAAATCGTGAGCGGGTGCGAGTGCATATTGGCACGTCTGAAATCATGGCAACCATGCGACTCGTCGGCAGTAAGGCGTTGCACCCGGGTGAATCCGGTTTCGCACAACTGTTCCTTTCTGAACCGGCAGTGGCCACCTGGAATCAACCCCTGGTTATACGCAAGGAGTCTCCGGTATCGACGATTGCTGGCGGACGAGTGCTCGACTGTCACGCACGGCGTATACGGCTTAGTGATATGGATGTGGATGTGCAGTCAGAGGCGCAGCCCATCATGTCAGCATTGGCAGACTTGGTCGGTGGAAATGAAAAGGCACGTGTTGCTGCATCTATGTTAATGACTGGCCTGCATGAGAGAACGGAGAGTGATTTGGCTCGCACCTGTGGTGTCGTCAGTGCAAGCGATGCGCTTTCCGAGCTGACAAAAGACGGCATCCTGTATGAATGCAAGGTCTCGCCCACGCACACAATTCTGATTCATGTTGATGCATTGGAAGTGCTCTGGGAACGTGTGAACAAGTACCTCAATCGGCTCCATGATGAGAATCCACTACAGCTTATGTTTGATGCCGCATCAGTCCGCAGCCGATTTGAGTATGTTGGCAGTGCGACGTTACTCAACCACGTATTCTCGTATTTCAGATCCCTTGGCCGCCTAACCGTCAACGCTGGCAAGGTCGGGCTACCCGACCGTGGGCCGCAATTAAGCAAGAACGACAAAAAGCTCATGGCAGACTTGATTGAGCGGATCAACTCCGGCGGTGTTGAGCCACCATTTGCAAAAGCGCTTGAGTCGGAAACGGGCACTGACCGACAGCGGTTGGATCAGCTACTCGCAGTTGCCGAAGGAAATGGTGATATTGTCAAAATCTCTGAAGAATTCTATCTGGCGAACATTGAAGCTGAGAAAGTGCGAGCCAAACTAAGTGAAAACTGGGAAAAAGGCAGTGGTAAAACGCTTGCTGAAGTCCGAGACTTGCTCGGTACAACACGCAAATATGTCGTCCCATTGTGCGAATATTTGGATCATACCGGTTTTACCGTCCGTAAAGACGATCTAAGGTTTCTTTCGAATCAATGAGCTGCTTGATTCGATACGTATTCGGTCGGAAAATAGAATAACAGACGACTCGAACACGTAATTGGTTTTTAATGAATCCACTTCTACGAAGCATACCGTCAGTTTCACAGCTACTGGAAACACCAGAAGTGGTTGAATTATGCGCCGACTATAGTCACGATGTCGTGGTATCTCGGCTTCGCGAATGCCTGGATGATCTGCGCAACACATTAAAAACCGACAGCTCAATCGGTGAACTTCCATCGCACAGCGATATAGCGAATTTAGCTCGCAAGTCGCTCACACAATTATCCCGTAGCAGCCTTCGGCCCGTGATTAACGCAACAGGTGTGTTATTACATACCGGCCTGGGCAGGGCACCCATGGCCGAGTCAGCTGTTCGGCAGATTCAGGAAGTTGCCAACGGTTATGCCAGCGTGGAAATTGACTTGGAATCCGGAAAGCGATCTCAGCGGGTCGAAGCCGTAGAACAAAAACTAGTCGAGCTGTTTGGTGGAGAGCGTGCAACTGTTGTGAACAACAACGCCGGAGCAACGTTGCTGACATTGGCCGCCTTGGCCAGCAGCAAGGAAGTGATCGTGTCACGCGGTGAACTTGTCGAAATCGGTGGTAGTTTTCGTATGCCGGATGTCATGTCAGCCAGCGGAGCCATCATGCATGAAGTCGGCACGACGAATAAAACGCATTTGCGTGATTACGACTCCGCAATCAACGAAGACACAGCCTGCTTACTCAAAGTGCATTGCAGCAACTACCGCGTTGAGGGATTCACCAAGTCCGTGCCCATAACAGAATTGGTAACACTCGGAAAGCAACGCGGCTTAATAGTCGTGGATGACATTGGTTCCGGCGCATTATTTGACTACGCATCACTTGGAATCACAGGAGAACCCATGGCAACCGAGAGCCTGGCCGCAGGTTCAGATATCGTATTGCTCAGCGGTGACAAGTTGCTCGGTGGACCTCAATGCGGAATCATCATTGGAAGTGAGGCAAGCGTTTCTAAGATCGCAAGCCATCCATTGATGCGTGCACTGCGTGTAGACAAAATGACGCTAGCCGGGCTCTCAGCAACACTCGACCTATATCTAGGCGGTAAACCAGAACAAGAAGTACCGCTGCTGAGCTTGTTGCATACACCTATCGAGGTACTCGAACACCGCGCAGAAGTCATGTCCAAAGCTATCAACGAGTCGGAAACTAAAATCTCAGCGAGCGTGGAAAGTGACGTCACCTACCTAGGAGGTGGCTCGGTGCCAACTCAGGAAATCTCTACATGTTGCGTGGTACTGAAATCCGCATCATTAACTGCAGATCAACTTGCATCCAAGCTACGCCGGTCGGAACCGGCGATCCTTCCGCGTATTAAGAATGATCGCGTGCATTTGGATTTAAGAACCATATTCGCGAGAGAGGATAACATGGTAATTCAGTTGGTCACTGAATCTCATTGCTGATCATCGTTTTGATTTACAGGTTTATTCATTCGCATCACACAGTTTGGAAAACTATCCTTTAGCTATACCCCCTAGGGGTGAACATCAAGGCGTGATTTAGCTTATCACCTGAAGACAAAGAACTCACCTAAACCAAGTCTCATGAAACCAGCGTTTAACAACCGGATTGCAATACTTGCTTATGCGTTGAGCATATGTGTTGTTACCAGCGCAGTTGCTCAGGAATGGGTCATGTCACGGGATCATCACTCTTGGGGTCGGTTTAGCAAAGGCAGCTGGAAGCAAGTCCGCGTATTAACGGACGTCCTGAACGAAAATGGCGAAGTTACCAGTACGTCAAAGGTCGAAACAACATCTCAGATCATTGATCGACTCGGTGATACCTTCGCACTTGAAATTGATGTGAAAACAATTGTCGGCGAGCGGGCATTTGAGTCTCCCACTCAAAAGGTCAAACGCGAATATCAAGGTAAAGGAAAGATCACTATTTCAGCGCCGATTGACCGTGCCACTCTGGAAATCAGTGGCACAATGATTCAAGTAGAAATCCGCGAAGTCACGTTAGTCACGAAAAACGAACGACGTGTTAGCCAGATACATTACAGCCCTGACCTAGCTCCGTTCATCTTCAAGCGATCTACCAAGGCATACGATGCTGAAAATAAGCTGAGATACGAAACGAATATGTCTGTGGAAGAATTCGGCATCGCCCATAAGGTAGTTGGTGAGACGCATCGAGTTGCCATGATTAAAACGGTTCACGAACAAAACGGCACAAACCGTATTACCGAAGAGCTCTTTAGTGAGAAGGTACCAGGCGGTGTGATTTCACACACGTCCACCGATATCGATCAAAAGACAAAAAGAGTCACCAAGAGAAGTAAGTTGGAAATCATCGACTTCGCCGTCGGCAACAACGGCGGAAAGCGAAAAGAAAACAAAGAAGGTAAACCGGGAAAACCCAAAGTCAAACCTGAATCGGATAACGAGTCGGGTTCGGAATGACTTCCGCTGAGACTGGGAGTTGTCAAAACGAACTCTTCTCGCCATAATTTGTCATTCAAATTCACAGCAATCCCATTCACGGGTATTGAATCGGTAACGAGCACATGGACGATCGGATCAAGTATACGGCAATCACATTTGACGACGTCTTGCTGGAGCCACGATACAGCGAAGTCGTACCGTCTGATGTCGATGTAAGTACGCGGCTAACGGACAGAATCCGGCTAAACATCCCGATGCTTAGCTCACCGATGGACACCGTTACTGAGCATGCCATGGCAATCGCTTTGGCCAAAATGGGCGGCATCGGTATCATCCACAAGAACTTGACTGTGGAAAGCCAGACTGATGAGGTAAACAAGGTAAAGCGCAGCGCAAATGGAATCATCGTGAACCCCGTCACGTTGCCGCCATCGGCCAGCGTTTCAGCCGCTCGCGACCTCATGGAACAACACAACGTCTCCGGCGTGCCCATCGTGGAACAAGATGGCACGCTTGTAGGAATCCTCACACGACGTGATTTGCGATTTCTGGAAAGCGATGATCTACAAGTCGCTGATGTCATGACCAAAGAAGATCTGGTCACGGCAACCGGCAACGTCTCACTTGAAGCAGCAGAAAAAATATTAACTGCGAAAAAAGTGGAGAAACTGTTGTTGGTGGACGACTCTTTTAAACTGACCGGGCTCATCACGATAAAAGATATCGACATGATGAACCAGTTTCCCGATGCCTGCAAAGATGATCTAGGTAGGCTACGCGTGGGAGCAGCGGTCGGAGTTTTTGACTTTGAACGAGCCGAAAGCCTGATCAATAAGGGTGTCGATATCCTTGTTGTCGACAGTGCCCACGGTCACTCGTCCAACGTCATAGAGACAGTTAAAGAAATTAAGAAGCAATGGGACATCGATGTCATTGCCGGCAATGTGGCTACCCAAGAGGGTTGCGCTGACCTGGTGGCGGCAGGTGCTGATGCTGTAAAAGTCGGTATCGGCCCGGGTTCCATTTGTACGACGCGAGTTATCTCGGGCGTTGGTGTCCCACAGATAAGCGCGGTGTATCACGCAGCCCAGGCTGCGGCAAAAACCAATACCCCTATCATTGCCGATGGAGGTATCCGGTTCTCTGGAGATGTAACGAAAGCTCTGGCGGCCGGGGCAAACTGCGTCATGATCGGCAGCTTATTTGCCGGTGTGACTGAAAGCCCGGGACGCCTAATCCTGTATCAAGGTCGGTCATTTAAAGCCTACCGCGGAATGGGATCGATGGGAGCAATGGTTAAAGGCTCTAGTGAACGATATCGCCAGTCCGGAAATGGAAAACTTGTACCAGAAGGCGTTGAAGGACGTGTTCCCTATAAAGGTGACTTGTCCAATTACGTTTACCAACTGGTCGGCGGCCTTAGAGCCGGGATGGGGTACTGCGGAACACAGACAATCGAAGAACTGCGGACCGACACCGGTTTTATCCGCGTGACGGCAGCCAGTGTAAGAGAGAACCATCCTCATGACATTTCGATTACACACGAAGCCCCTAATTACAGTCCCGACATCTCGTCGGGCAGCGATCACGGCTAAGCAGCCCGCTAAATACGCTTCAGATTCACTGTGTTCAAAATCTCTATGGTCTAAAACACCGGCAGCAAGCCTGCTGATCATTGCATGCTCTATCCTTCTCGTGCCAAGTAGTCCTGCTGCAGCACAAATNCGCATTCAATCAACCAGAGATGTCACCCCCACTCGTCTAACTGCACAGCCATCAGCTCGACCGTCAACTCAAAGTCAACGTATTAAAATCAAGCTCGGGCAANCTGCAACACCTGTTGCAATCCGTGAAATAAAGACCGGGGCGGCTAGCNCAATCCCNANAACAANTACCTCAGATACAACGCAGGAGACATCCGGGTTCCCAACCATCATCGTCGACCGACCGACCAATCCGGACTCCGTTCTGCTGCCAACACTAGCAAATCCTTCTGAAGATATACCAAGTGGGCAACTAGAGTCTAATTTAGAACTCTCACCTAAGGCGGAAGAAGCAGTCTCTACACAGTCACAGCCTCTNTCGCCACGCGAACTACCAGTGATTGAACTCCAGTCAATTCAATCACAACAGTCCGCCCCATCTCAACCAAGAATCAACAACTTCACCACCCCCGCGCCACAGCAGTTTTTCCAGACTTCGTTGCTAGCNCAGGCCCCAACGGTCGCCGGCCGAGATTGTGGATCNCCGCCATGTGAAGATGCTGNAAAGCGACTNCAGGCTACTCCGCTTGGTTCCATTTCACTTGATATAAGTCCTGCATTTAAACCGAATCTAACCGAAAAACCTGATCGTCTTCAGGAAGAAGTGCGGCAATGGAAAAATCGAAACGGGGTGCCTATTGCCACCGGTCGCCTCGCCGACTTCCGATTCCAACGAGTGCATGTCGTTGACGGAGCAGGAGCCCTTANCACCATACCAATTCAAGAACTTGCTGAAGACGATTTTTGTTATGTGGCCGACGTTTGGGGTTTCCCCATGCATTGCAGAATAGACAACCAACAGTTTGTCGCACGTCANTGGAAGGCAATAACTCTGGCCTGGAAAGCATCGGAGTTACACCATCATCCCCTTTACTTTGAAGATGCTGAGTTGGAACGCTACGGCCATACCCTTGGTCAATTTGCTCAACCATTTAAGAGTGGTGCTCACTTCTTCGCGAACGTGGCTATCGCACCATATAACATGGCACTGGAAGATCCCAAAGATCTGCGATACACACTTGGCTACTACCGACCGGGATCCACGGCACCACGGCTAATACCGGCGATTCCATGGAGCACCAAGGCTGCGTTGTGGCAGGCCGGTGCTATTGTAGGCGGCTGGGCGCTCATTCCGTAGCGTCAAAATGGCTAGCGGCAAACGCTAAAACAAAACAATCCCTTTTTTTGCACCCAGAACATTCACAGCATTGGAGACNAGAAGCTTACCCCGACTGTATGACTTACTGTTGTACAAATACTGTCATACACGGCCTTCAGTTCGCGAAGAAGGCCACTCACACAACGGGGTTCGACTACATCAATGATGTGAAAACTGGGAGCGATTGGTTTACGGCGTGTCGGATTTCAAATTCGACACGCCGTTTGCTTTTTATAGANTACGCGCAGATGAGAACGAGGGGCCGTGAAGTCGAACTCANGATTCCTGGCCAATCGGAGGCTCGAATTCCAGTTCCTGCCATTTCATGGCTCGTCGCATCGGTTCAATTCTCAGGACGACTTCGCCGTTCTGGAAGATGCGGACCGTACCGTTAGATTCACTTACGCATACGGAAATAGCTCGNGTGGCNCGGGAAATTGATGCGGCCGCCCAGTGACGTGAGCCGAGACCTTTTGAAAGTGTAATGTTGTCCGCGGTTGTTTGTATAATTTGGCACGCACGTTCAATCGTTCCATCTGCCGCAACAACGAAAGCGCCGTCTAACTGAGCAATTTCCTTGATGGCATCCCGTACGCGGCCTTCCAGTAAACTGCGTTCTTTACGACCATATCCTTTAACCGGATCAAATCCCCCTGGATGGCACTCTTCAAGGACCCGTCGATGATCACCGACGACAAAAAGTGTACCCACAGGTTTAGCTTCACGTCCCTCTCGCCCAATTTCCACAGCCAGATCAACGACAGCGCGAAGTGTCTTTAACGGCACACTGGTTTCAAGTTTCTTGAGATCACGNGCTGTAAGTCGACCGAGTCGTTCNTCCAGCGTGATGAACGAAATCGTATCTATGCTCTCCGGATCAAACGCCGAATACACCGCAACCAATTCAGCACTCGACTCAAGGATCTCAGATGCAACCGCGGCTAAAAACGCTTGTTGAAGTCGCTCGTTGATCGGTAACCCCTGAGACTCCAGNATGAGNGGTANCAAGCCAGCTTCTTCAGCGCCCTCTAACTCGNCTTCATCTGCGCCAACAACGACAATGAGGTTGTGNCGACCGAGTTTCTTGAGTTGCTTCCAGTTTGTGGGCCCGGTCAACATGACCAATAGGGCATCAGCACCGACATTTGCGCGTAGACGAGCAGCTTGCTTGTAAGTCGTTAGNAACGGCTCTCGCAATTCGCTCGGGCTCATAGGCAATCAGCCAAGGCTTAAACTGGCTCAGGTAGGAGTAATGTGGTGAGAATTGCGAGGTCGCAAACGTAATGAGCGATCACGCGTTGTATCATTGTGTCAGAATATTAATGAGATTAGCGATCTCACACAAGTACAGCTTGAAACAATGAGCATTCATTTCATCGTTGAAAACTCATTTAGTAATCTTGCCGTACAATTCGGCACGCATACCGGGTTTGGCACCAAATACCCGTTCGTCGTATATCGTNAAGGCACGCAGAGCATGTCCAACTGTTCCCATCTCCAGNCCGGTAAGACGTTTAGCATGCANCGTTGANGACAAAAAGTCCACCGCCAGGGAAACCTGATCAGTCATCAATTGCTCGTTCGATGCTGAAAACACTAACCACTCAAGCACGTGTCCAGATGTATAAAGCGTTCGTCGCACATCATCTGTTACACCACGACTTTGAAACCAATTGCTCGAAAAGCTGCCGTCAGGATTCTGGAACTGCAGGACATACTGGATGTAGTCGTCAATGTACTTCTGAGCCCGCAACCAAGCCGGTGTCATTGGCTCTTCACGGTGAATTCGGCGATTCAGTGCATAACTGATTCCCATCAGTCGGTGCGAACCACCGCAGGCTGCACCGTTAACTTGCTGAGACAATTCACTTTTCAGCAATAATTCGATAGTAAATTCGTTACCAGTAGCAGACTGCCAAACAGTTTCTGCAGTCAGATAGTGTGCAAGACCCAGTAATTGAAACGTTAGTTCCGTTCCGTTATCGCACGTCTGTTTCTCATGCTCCACCAGATCATTTACAGTGAATTCCGCTCCATTTACCTTGATNGTGAAGTCGCTGCGCACCTTGCTCATAGCCAGCAAGGCTAACAATTGCCCTTCATGACCTTCTACACCCGGCCCTTCGTTTACGACAAGTCGGTTCTCAGTTACCAGGCGGGAAAACAGTCTTTGCCCGCGTGCAGGATAATTCCAACATAACCAGCCAATGGCACTCGCGTGCTGCTNGCCGGTTTTCACCTGAGCATCAACGCCAAAGGCAATTGCATAGTGCAGAATCTCCCACGGTGTATGCTGCGAGACACTTGGAGGGTTGTTGTAAAAGAATTTCAGAGTTTTCCTCAGACTATTCTTTCTCTGCTCTGAAGCCGCAGACAGATCTCTCAATGGCAAATCCGCGACTTGTTCCTCGGGGGGTGATTGCTGAGAATACACAGTTGTTGTCGCGATTCCCGACATCAGCGTGCCAATATTAAAATCTCNTCTGCTAAAGCGACGCATCACATTAAGTCCAACTAAATACGNATATACATTGATCTGAAACTGTTACGCATCCGGTTTCCATGATGAAAAGTTTGTCACCGAGAAGGGGTCTACACACTTATTATCGGATTCCTGACATTACGACTCGTCGCTGATCCATTAAAAAACACGATGAGTTTTCTCAATAAATACCGTTTCTGTATTGGCTTTGCACCACTGTATTTGTTACATTTTCAGCCCGTTTAGGGACCGTAGGGGTGCTCCCGTAGCGCCCCGTCACCGCAGCTAGAATTGCAGGATTCAATCCAATCTCCGAGACTAAAAAACACCGTCGCCATTGCCTTTGCATCACCTTAATGTTGATGTCCATCATGGTTATTGGTGCGACTGGTTGCAGCGTGAAGGGTGGATATCCAATTTGGAATTGGCACTCTCTGAACACAGGCGCCATTGAAGAATGGCATGAAGATGACGACTTCATGGTGACATATCACCAGCAAATACAAACGCTAGAGCAGTTACGTGAAGATGCGCCAAGCATGCCGGCCAGTTGGCACAAGCAAAAGGCTGATTTACTAGCCAGGATGTTTGAAGACCACAAAGCACCAGTGATGCGACGTGAAATACTCCGTGCTGCAATCGCAATTCCAAGCGCAGATGTACTTCCACTTCTGCAAAGTGCTGTCGACAACGATGACGCCAGCATTCGACGAATAGCCTACAAGGAATGGGGCAAACGTCCCGGTCTGGTTGCGATGCCAGTTTTACTGAAAGGTGCACGCAGTGAATCGGAAAAAGACGTGAGGATTGTGATCATCCGTGCGCTTGGTCGATTTAAGAATCAACAGGTATATGACACGGTAACCGAGGCGTTAAACGATCGCGACCCGGCTGTTCAGCTTGCAGCAACTGACTCGATGAAAGAGCTTACGGGACTGGACTATGGTGATACACCGGAGCCGTGGATTGCACACGTGGAGAATCGACCTGTTGAAGTGCCTGAGCAGAAGACAGCAACATGGCTTGATCTCATTAATCCTCTATATCACCTCGGACTCTAGTCATCTCTCATAACCAACAGCGGACGTGACTTAACTCGTGAGGGCGTGATCTGCCTGTCACTGTCGCAAAATACCCTGTTCGCTAACCTCAGGATCCTCTCTCGTGAAGGCCGCGGCTTCTCCTGCAATCCACTGCTTTTCCGTCGAGGCACTGGAGATTCAATAAAACTGCCTACAGATATTTAGAAATGCCACACGAGATGACTCATAGATTTATCTTGGCGCTTGATGGCGGTGACATGGAGGTTATCCGGGAATTCACGTATTTGGGATTAGGCCCGAAAGAAACAGCGGCGACATTAAAAGCCGTTGGAAATAACCCGAAAATCAGACGGGGCATGTCTTCACAGTGGTAAGGTGGATTCAGAACGTGCACTGCACATGTTCAAACGGCTTGATATTTAGAGTCTATTTTGACGACGTCTTTATGACCCCGATGGGAATGAAGTTATTTGATGCACCGACGCTATTAAGGAAGAATTAGCCATCGTGCAGCCAGGACAATCCTCTCATAAACGGATTGGAGTCTGTTTCAGGCCATCTATAACACCGTCCCAGCCGACGCTTTGGATATTATCAAGACCACTAACTGAGAATCTCAAAGTAAACAAATAGTCGTCGCTTCATGCACATCACCTCTGTTTTTTCGAGGTGAGATAATAAGCGTCTTACGGTCCCGTTTCGACTCTCCTTGCAATGATCGCTGTTACTTTCTGGTTGAATCCTGCCAGCAGAAGCACACGGCTTTCATCACCTTTCAGCTTTAGCTCTTTGCGCAACTGCTGAGGATCAACTTCAGCTACACGCTTCTTGATCTCCAATCGACCAACCCTCTTTTCTGCGAGACAATTTCGAATCGTCGCAACATCAAATGGCATTACATCTTCTACTTCAAACACGCTTGCCCATTTGGCTTCAAGACACTCTTCCGAAGTCCAGTAAACAACATCCGGCCAAATTGCATGTAAGTTAAACTGCCGGGCAACAGATTCCGCAATTCCAGCAGCAAGCACAGAAGGACGCGGCTCGTAAATAAACCGATTAACAGAATAAGTCCATGACTCCGGCTCACACATCTCGCCTTGCACCTGCCAACGCATTCCAGTTTGACCCACCTCAGTCGCAACAAGACTTCCCGCTGGCGCATTGTCACCAAACCACAAAATCTGCTGGCGACACTCTCTTCTTGATTCGATCCACTCAATCTTACAGTTCTTTACCCAATGCTTCGGCGCCAAGGCACCCGGCGCAATCTTGATACACATCGGCACACCACGTTCCATCATCGCTTCGAATATTGATAGCGGTGGCTCATACGACTCCACTTCTGTTCGTCGGTGCGTCTCAATACGTCTATCCGGATCCACGTGTAAAAAATCAAACTCCCCCAGCTCATTGGGATCGGCAGTTACATCCAGCTGCCGTACTGTAGCCGACACACTGTGAACACCACAGTTATGTGCGGCAGCATGGCACATTACCGGATCCAAATCAAAACCGGTTGCACTGTGACAATTGGACAGACTGATCAGGTCTCCACCGATACCGCAACACAGATCTGCAACGCGGTACTGCTCTGGAATCTGCTGCGATTTATAGAGAGCAATGTGTTCGTCCGTTGACTGTTCGAGCCCACGTTTTGTGAACAACATGTCATTGCCTTTTTCGAACTTCACTTTGGCTCGCTNTCGCAACTCAACTTGCTGGCTAACTAGAACTGCCCGCTCTGCACCAAGGGCGTCACGCATCTTCTTACGCATACCCATTGGCACTTCACCATCAACAGCAGACAGCTTCTCTAACCACTGCTGTGCTGCAGGCTCTGAAAGCCATTTGAAGTTGTCGAGTTTTGAGTCCATATCCGATTTAGTTGAGAGAACGAATCAGGAGAAAGAACACATTTTTGATTGAGACGTTTGCACGAATAACTATTCAGAATAAACCGCGGACTCCATCAAACCAGCGGTAAACTCTGCTTACCCGATTCTAAGGATTACGACGGTTCTATAAGGGCAGACGCCAAGATCAAATAAATCCGAATCACTTTGCCGAAGTTGATAGTGGTGCAGTCCAATTGCCATACAAAATGACAATGGATCACCCAACTGTGCAACCGCCTTGGAATAGTATCAGAACAGAAGTCGAATAAGAACGATGCTGTCATTCTTCAAACCAATACTAAAACGTATGTTTTACCTGTTCGTCCTATGTGGCGTACTGGTCATACCCTACGTATTGACGACAGTCGACTGGCAAAACGGTGTCGGAAATGCAACCTCACAGGCCTGGAACAAGGTGACCGGATGGACAGCGAATCTCGGTAACATATTTGGTAATTCAGGCAGTGAAGATTCAGTCGTCGAGGATGAGACGATGACGTCCGTCCCGACTGCGACAGATTCAGATACACCGCATCTTGATGGTGGACGCATTAATCACTTTAGCGAGGTCATTCGGTTTGACATAAAGCCAAGCTGGGTTACTAAACGCTGGGCACGCGTATCCAGTTCGTTAGCAGAGTTAGGACTGGAGGGCTATCGTGTACCGGTTGTCACTGGATCAGACGTCAACGATCTGGCTGGGTCTTTGACATATTATTTTGACAAGCAAAATCAGATTCAGCGAGTTGTATTCGTGGGCAACACTGGTGACCCAACCCGTCTGGTTGACTTTGTAAGCAGTGAATACCGAATGACACAACGGCCTTCACTTAATACCGGCCTCTATATTCACTCCCGAGGTGGCATACCGGTCAATGCGCTCACGATTAAGCAAAACTCCGTCATCACGGCAGACAATCCTCACGGCACGCACCAAGTTTATTTGGAACTCAATAGGGTCAAATTGGGCGCACAACTGAGCCGGCAGTATCAGGACGTTCTCACTGCTGCAAAATCTCTTGGTCGATAATTCTATCGACATCTTTTCCACAGGCTGATTTGGTGATGGTTGTCACTTCATGTCGGCGTGAAAAGTGCATAAACTCCGAGCGCTAGAGAATTCTCAACTTTATTTTGCATTCCTAGATTCAGATGCTAGGAATACGATGCTAGCAGGTTTACAATCGGTCTCCCGGACAACGGGCAGAGGCCACAGGCAGATTCGCACGTCAGCGAATATGACACGGAAAGACAACCACTTTTCTATAACTTGTGACTTCCCAAAAGGCATCGCTTGCTCTCATACGGCAGGCACATCATCACGATGATGATGTATGGCCGGAAGATCACTACAAGGAAGCAGGAATCTGTGACCAAGGACAATATGGAGATTGTGTCGGCTCTGAAAAGGAAAGTAGCTGACAAGGTCGGACAACAGAAATTTGAGCTCTGGTTCACTGAAGAAATTCACTGGTCCATCGAGGATTCCGCGCTCGTTCTAAGCTCGGCAGCAAGATTCATGATCGAGCGTCTGCGGCGGACGCTGGCCAAGGCAATTCACACTGCGGTTGTTCAAGCTAACTTGAACATCACCGATGTTTACTACCGACTAAGCGAAGAAAAAACGCCAACAGCAAAAAAACAAGTCGTAGCCCACAGGCGACGTGACGAGATTAAGCCTGCCGCAACCACAGAGATTCGAAAGCCAGCGAAACATCTTAAGACGCTTGCCAACTACATCGTCGGTACTTCAAATCAATTGGCGGTAACAGCGGCTCAAATGATGATTCAAAACCGGGCGACCCCATCGCCGCTGTTCATTTATGGACCAAGCGGATGTGGCAAAACACACTTACTACAGGCAATCTGGAATCATACACGGCGCGAGGTACTTTCCGGACGGGCGCTATATATCACTGCCGAGCAGTTTACCACTCACTTTACTGAGTCGATCAGCGGTGGCGGTACACCGAGCTTTCGTGGTAAATACCGAAATGTCGACCTGCTGGTTGTAGACGATATCGACTTCTTCCCGGGCAAGCGAGCCACGGCTGAAGAATTTCATTACACAGTGGACGACTTACTGCGGGAACAAAAGCAGCTCGTATTCTCAGCAAAACAAGTGCCATCTGAAATCAGCGGTCTAAACCGTGATCTGGTTGCAAGGCTATCAAGCGGTCTGGTCTGCGATCTTGGTCTGCCTGATGAACGAATGCGATTTGAGATTGGCAAGCTACATTGTCAACGACTCGGCTTTAAGATCATGGACGAGGTGATTGAAATGGCCGTGGAGCGATCGCCTGGAGATTGCCGACATTTGTTCGGAATCCTAAATCGGATTCACGCAATGCAACTGAGCCATGGAAAGCCCGTGACACCGTCAGTGGTCGACTCGCTTCTGATCGACTTGATCAAGTGCAATAAACGCCCCGTACGACTACACGATATTGAACGCGCCATATGTGACGTTTTCGGGATCGAGACCAAGATGCTGCACTCAAATGGACGCAAAGCAAACGTAAGTCGCCCACGGATGCTAGCAATGTGGCTGGCAAGAAAACATACCAAGTCAGCGTTTTCGGAAATCGGGGAGTACTTTGGCAATCGCGCACATAATACCGTGATCGCAGCCGAACACCGAGTAAATGAGTGGATAGCTGAAAACGCGTCGATACCACTCGCGTTTGGCGCATGCCCGATTCAAGATGCCATTGAGCGCGTCGAGGCAACTCTACTGAGCGTCTAACAGCGCAGTATTTCGCCAAACGCAGTGAAATCCATTAACGACAAACACTGGGCGCAGACGTAACCGCTGTGACGATCGTAGAGAATGTTTTCAGAAAGGGATGCTAGCCTAGCTTCGACTTGCCAGGGCGAGCTACAGCAGGGATTTCAACATCACCCCATTCGTAGCTTTCTGGTGCAAGGTTTTGACTGCTANTGAGGATTTCATCCCACGAAATCGATGCACCCGTGTAGCAGACTTCACGTCCCAGAATTGCGAGCAATGTACTTTTNCACATGTAGTCGCCATTATTGATCGTATTGCCTGAGCGAATTGCTGCGAACAACTCTTTATGTTCCACATCGTACATACTCGGTTTTGGTCCACGATATTTCCATTCCGTCTCGCCGGTGATATCGTTTCGAAGGACTCTTGCACGACCCTTTGTGCCAAGCACATAGTCATCGACATCATTGTGACATCCTTGCATTTGGCGGGTGTAGGCAAACGTCTTCACACCGCTTTCCCATTCGTAACAAACGGCAAAGTGGTCAAAGACATGTCCCCACTGCGAATCAGTTCGCTCCTGACGGCCACCTAATCCGTACGCACGTACTGGCGGCACATCGTCGTTTAGCCACATTGCTTTGTCCAAGCTATGGATATGCTGCTCGACGATATGATCTCCGGACAACCAGGTGTAGTACAACCAGTTTCGAATCTGGTATTCCATTTCGCTCCAGCCTTCTTTGCGACCACGGTGCCAGAGCGTTCCGGTTAGGTAGTTTTCCTGAATGGCGACAATATCACCAATAGCACCCGACTTGATCTGATCCATCACCGCTCGTACGCCNTANTCGTAACGCCAGCACAAACCGGAAACGAGATTCAGATTCTTTTCTTTTGCGAGCTGTGAAGATTCCATTACGTGACGGACGCCTGTGGGGTCCACAGCAACCGGCTTTTCACAGAACACGTGCTTTCCGGCTTCGATGGCTGCACGNAGCTGCACCGGGCGGAANTGAGGCGGTGTACACAGCAGTACNACATCTACATCCGATNTCACAAGCTGTTTNTANGCNTCGAAGCCTACAAAGCAGTTTTCGTCNGTTACNTGGTATTTATCACCAACTTGCCGGCTCAAGATATTCTTTGCGTGTTCAACACGATCTGGAAACGCATCAGCGAGTGCGGTTATTTGGACATTGTCTTCTGCCCGCATCGCATTTACAGCAGCACCGCTACCACGACCACCACAACCAATTAATCCAACTTTAAGGATGTCCGATCCAGCAGCATGAACTGGAGTGGATGCTGCTATCGATGCTGTGATTGCACCGCCAACGGCTGCGGACGTTGTAGTAAGGAAATCTCTTCGTGAGTTTTCTGATTTCGCCTTGGTCATTTGCCTTTACTCCAGATTTGCTTATTCCCATGCACACACCTGTGCATATCCAGTTTCTATCAGTCTAATTTTACTCGCAGTACCGAGCCGGATACAACCTACTTTATTCTTGTACCAGTTTAATCGCAGTTCCTAGACCGACGTCTTGCAGCCCAACGCAATTCGCTATCTCACTAAACTTTGTGAGAATCGCCGCAGAGCTTCAGTCATCGAATTAGCATCCAATTCAAATGTCTTGAAAAAAACTGATTCAGATCTCTCTTCCGTAGAGTCATCGAAGGGCTTGGTTTCCGCCAACTGCTGCACATAGTGTACGAATTCAGCTCGCTTTCTTTTATACAGGTAATACGTCAGCAACCAGGACTGACTATACGCTGCGAGCGCCGTCTCGGAGTTTGAAAAGCTACCGTTGCTTTGAATCACGTCGCGCCATGCCGGGCAGAGACCATCGCGTTGTGCGACGAGAAAATCGGAGAGTTTCTGTCGGTGCACCGATCCAATTCCGTTCCAGCCTTTTTGGTGTGTGAGATTCGGAGTTTCAAAAAACATCGCTATGCCTTCGCTCAACCATGCAGGGTAGGGTGCCAATCGCTGCTGCAGCCCGGCATTACATGCCAGCTGATGAGCCGCTTCGTGAACCAGAGTCGCTACTTGTCGCTCGCCATTAGCGTGTCGCAACACAGTCCCACTCCAATTGCTCGGCGAAGTCTCTTTTTTGATTGCTGGAGTCATGTCATAGACGTGAACCAGATTTGAGTGCTGACTATAGTAGCCGAGAATGCCAACCACACCGTCGCCCACCTCCTGTCGACATCGCGTTTCAAACGAATTCCGATCCTTGTAAACCACCACGATCAACGGGAATGCCGGTTCCTTCAGTGGTACGTTCTGATTCTTCCAAAAGGCGTAATATGTACGATTCAATCGTTCAACAAACATCCCGCACCATTTAGCGAATTCACGAGATGACTCATATACGACGACGTAATTCTGAGTGCGATAAACTGAGAATCCCGCCCCCAGTCGTTGCTGCACATCGCGCCCAACTTGATCGGCACCGAGTGGCTTGAATCTCGCATTGCCACCATCAAGGAATTTGCCGTTGCCTTTTGAAATACTGTGAAGGCGACCATCGGTTGACTGAACCACTGAATCACCAACGGCATCGGTCGCATAGTATCTAGTGATTAACGGGCGCACCTCGCCCGCCGGTCGAAATGAGATTAACTGTTGAGCATACGACGATTCGGCAACGAGAATGCACATCATTACCGAGAGAAATGCACGACACATCGTATTACCTAACTGAAACTTTCCGCACACCATCGCGAACAAGTTCACTTTGCTCTGTCAGCCTTCCAAGATAGTGCATATGGCTGGTCGGACCGTTGAATCCGATTACCCGTTCATCTAACTCGAGCCGCGAATTGAATAACCGACCGGCTTGAATATCAAACTTAAGATAGCCATGTTGGATTCTCTGGATCACCTGGCTCTTCACCTTGGCATCGGTAATTGGTGTGAGAATCTCTGTACGTTGCTTAATGGTCGCCAGTCCGTTTTCGACTTTTTCCAGCGAGTAGTGTTTGCGTAGCTGGATCGTCTTTACTCTGCCATCCTGAAGGCGAACCTTGGTTTGGTCCGGCATGTACCATTTGTGACCAATAGAGACTTCGCCTTCCGGTAGAGGGGGCAATAGCAAGCCGATTCCGGGGTTGTAGGTAAAAATGTGGTCCTTACGTTCGAGCATCTGTCCGCTGGGCGTAATAAGGACGGTCGTAAGCGGTTTACCGATGCGCTGATTCAAGGCCTCGTACTGCTCCGGTACCGGATTATTAGAGGTGCTGTCATAACGCACTTCCTCCTGACCCGAAATCTTTTGCCACATGTTGGCGCGTTCTACCTGATGATCAAGAGAAATATTTCCCTGTCCATCCACCGAACGAACCTTCAGGTATTTGATTGCCTCACTACGTGAACGCATGGACTCTTCGGTACCCTGAATCCGGGTATTCATGGACACCAACTGTACGACTTTGATTCGGATCTCGTCGCCTTCGCGAAACTTGTACTTCAGCTCGTACTTATTTGCCGCAGCGGTCTTAGTTGCCGCTTTCACAGCGGATTCCACTGCATCGTCAGCAGATACAAACTGCATGACGGAAGTGACGACGAGTAAGATCGCACTCAGATATGCGATTCGGTAAGCCTTGAAACCCTTCATCATTGCCTCCCTGCATTGACGAATTACCTGTACACACGATGGGCATGCGTACAGAGAGTCTTAGTTTATTTTTTGTGGCGAATCCTTCCGCCCCAATCTAACTTCTCTCGCAGTGTCTGGTAGTCGTTGTGTCCCTCAACTTCAATTAATCGAAAACGAGGCTCAGCACGCGTTACACGTACTCGGTCATCGACCGATAGGTCCGCGATAACTTGCCCGTCTACTGTAATCGACGTTGATTGATTCGACTGCCGGACAGCCATCTCATAAACACGCTGGGCTGAATCTACTACTGGCCGAACTGTCAGTGTGTGCGGACTAATAGCAGAAATCACAAAGGCATCCATCGTCTTTTGAACGATGGGGCCACCTGCCGACAAGCTATGTGCTGTCGAACCAACGGGTGTACTTATGATTAAGCCGTCGCAACTATACGAAGTTGCCCATTTTGAGTCAACGTAGAGATCGATGTCCAGGATAGAAAATGGTGTTCCACCAAGAATTGCCGCTTCATTGAGACCAAGACACTCAGCGCGGACTTCACCGTTACGTTGGACGGTGCATTTGAACATTAAGTGATCCTGAATATGGCAGTCTCCCGCCACTACACTGCTTAAGACGCTATCAAGTTCCCCAGGCGATGTAGCCGCCAGAAATCCAAGTTTACCAAGATTCACTCCTAATACCGGCAATTGGCGTTCACCCATCTGACGTGCGGCATGCAGTATCGAGCCGTCACCTCCAAGTACGATTGCCAGGTGAGCTTCACTCTCCATTAAAGGGGATGAAAAAGATGCGTCGTCCACGACAACATCACACTGTGCTGAAATCAAATCGAAAAGCGGAGCAAAGGCGCTAGATTGCCTTGCTGAGTCGCGAGCAAGCACAACCACCTTGGGTCGTTGGCCACTCCAGCTCACATCTGATACGTTTGACGAGTTCATAGCGTATACGGGTCACATTCTAGGTTCATGCAGCATTACTGAACTACTGCATCTGAAAACCGGTTCTTGTCGTCGATCATCTCACGACAGGCACGACAGATTCCATCCGCATCGAGACCCAACTCGGCGAGTAATTCATCACGGTTACCATGTTCCACGAAGATATCCGGGATTCCCAAACGCCTCACATGGTTCGTATTGATTCGACGCTGTTCCGCAAACTCCATCACCGCGCTTCCGAATCCACCGACAAGTGCCGCTTCTTCAACTGTAACCACAAACGAACTGTTCCGTAACGCTTTAGATACCACATCTTCATCCAGGGGCTTAATGAAGCGAGTATTGACAACCCCGACACTTATGCCCTCATCAGCCAGTCTGGCTGCCGCGACTATCGACTCAGATAGCATGGCTCCACATGAGAGGATCGTGCCATCGGTGCCTTTGCTGATGACCTCTGCCTTACCCATTTCCACAGAAGGAATTTCTCGTTGAATCTCAGGAGCAAATGCCTTGGGATAACGAATAGCAACCGGGCCATCGTGCTCTAAAGCAAAACTGAGCATCGATGCCAATTCCAGTCCATCGCCGGGAGACAGCACTGCCATGTTGGGAAACAATCGCAAATACCCAAGATCAAACACGCCGTGATGTGTTGGGCCATCTGGCCCTGCCAGGCCGGCTCGATCGAGCATAAAGGTCACAGGTAAGTCCTGCAGTGCGACTTCCTGGAATATCTGGTCGAAACTTCGTTGCAAAAACGTGCTGTAGATGGCAACGATTGGTCGCAGACCTGCTTTGGCCTGTCCGGCAGCAAAGGCAACTGCGTGACTCTCGCAAATACCGACATCAAAGAACTGGGAAGCTAACTCGTCTCGCACTTTCTCCAGCTTATTCCCCTGGCACATTGCTGCTGTCAACACAACTGCATCTGACCGGGATTGCAGCTGATCATAAATTGCATCCGTGGCAAAGTGCGTGTAGTTTCTCGCTGCTACTGGTGAAGTTGCCGGTGGCGTTGCTGGTAGTGACTCGACGGATTCTGAATCGTCTTCAACAACGCCAGCAGAAGTCGCATTACTTATCTCGTCTTTAAATTGCGGTGGGGAATGGAAGTAAACCGGGTCAGACTGAGCAGGTTCGTATCCATGTCCCTTTTCCGTAATTACGTGCAACATCACAGGTCCGTCAATATCGCGAACCATTTTCAAATATTTCTTAAGCAACCCGATTTTATGACCATCAATCGGACCGAAGTACTTAAATCCCATCTCTTCAAACATCATTCCGCCGTGAAGTCCGGCTTTCACACCTTCCTTTACCTGCTGCAGGAATCGTTCCGCAGGATCTCCAAATACTGGAACCTTATTAAGTACTTCGCTTACGCCTGTTTTCAATCCTGTATAAATCGGATTGGTACGTAATCGATCGAAGTAGGATGCAACGCCACCAACACGCGGGCAAATCGACATCTTGTTGTCGTTAAGAATCACAATAACAGGTATATCTAGATGAGCAGCGTTATTAAGCGCCTCGTAGACCATACCAGATGGAAATGCGCCATCGCCGATGACCGCTACTGCTCTACGATCATCCTGACCAAGAATATCATCACCACTGGATAAACCTAAAACGGTGGACACACTTGCACCGGCATGACCGGTCATGAACAAGTCATAGTCACTTTCAACCGGGTTAGGATATCCCATCAACCCGCTCTTAGTTCGTATCGACATGAATTGGTTATATCGACCGGTAACAAGCTTGTGAGGATAGATTTGGTGTCCCGTATCCCAAATCAAGCGATCATGCCTGAAGTCAAATGTGCTGTGCAGGGCTAGGCATAACTCAACGACACCAAGATTGGATGCAAAGTGTGCTGACCTCTCTTCAAGAAGTGTACAAAGTACATCACGCACTTCATCAGCGACATCGTTAAGCTGCTGGTTGCTCATCGACTGCAATGGCACCGCGTCCTCTAATTGAGAAAGCAGTGGATGGCTCTTGTTATCGTGTATGTCACTCATGGTCTATTTATTGGACGCTTCAGTAGCATTTTCCAGTGGTTCGCTGAGTCGGCAGGTCAGTTATGCCGATCAACAACAAATTGAGCGAGTTGTGCAAGCGGCTCAGCCTCGCCTTCAAAAATACGAAGTGAATCTACTGCTTGTTCAATCAACTCTCCAGCTAACCGACTGCTTTCCTCAGCACCAAGTAGTGCGGGGTAGGTTAGCTTTCCGTGTTCCGCGTCTTTTCCAACCTGCTTTCCAAGTTGATTAGTATCACCCTGAAGGTCAAGCAGATCGTCAACGATTTGAAATGCTAATCCTAATGCACATGCATATTGGTCAAGTGCTTCAACCTGCTGATCAGTTGCCCGAGCAGAAATTGCCCCCATTTTTACAGCCGCTCGAAACATTGCGCCCGTTTTGCGACGGTGAATTCGCTTCAATTGTTCAACGTCTCCTACGGAAAACTCTGCAGCCAGATCATCAATCTGTCCACCAACCATATTCGACGCGCCTGCCGCATGTGACAACTGTGAAACACACTGGATAAGTACGTCCGTGTCATCATTACAGTTTGACAGGGTTTCAAAAGCACACGTAAGCAGTGCATCGCCAGCCAGGATAGCGGTGGCCTCACCAAACTTAATATGGCACGCTGCAACCCCGCGCCGCAGCTCATCATCGTCCATAGCTGGCAAATCGTCATGAACCAACGAATACGTATGCACCATCTCGATGGCACAGGCCGCCGCCAAACTGGCGTTAGTTCTCTGACCGCAGGCATCCGCTGCCATTAACACCATTGCCGGCCGCAATCGCTTACCGGATGCTAGCAATATATGTCGCATGGCATTACGCAACTCATCCGGGCAATCCTGACTGAACTTGGTTAGCTCAACCAGTCTCGCCTCAACCAGCGTACTCGCTTGTTCTAGAATCTCGGTCAACTCGGACCTGTTGCCAGCTAGCATTCAGTACTTTCGGTGGGGTTTAGATAGGCAAATTGAGTATAAAGCTCATTCTAAAAGAGAGTATCTGAATCGTCCACATCGCCGGATTCGGCTTCGGCTGTCTCATCGGCAGAGTTACCCGTACGGCGCTGGCTACGGGATGCCTGTTTCTCATCTAAATCCATTTCCGAGTCATCGATCGGTTGTGTCTCAGGGTTGCCATCAGTGACTCCTGTTAGCAACTCGACTTTACGTTGGGCATCTTCCAGGGTTGCGTGACATTGTTTCAACAAGTCCACACCACGCTGGTATTCTTCGAGTGATTCATTCAGACCAAGTTCACCATCTTCTAATGACTGAACGACTTGTTCCAATTGGCCAAGCGCTTCTTCAAAAGAGATTTTTTTCTGCTCATCAGCCATCTTTGATCAATTCCTCATTCAAGTAGTTAGCTTTTCGGTTCGTCAGAATCTGACTGAGTGGACTCCACGCGACTGATAATTCGGCCATCAGAAATGCGGGTTGTTATCAGGTGATCTGCCGACACATCACGAATACTGGAAATCACTTTATTGTCAGAGTCACTGGTTACACTATAGCCACGGCTAAGCACAGCAAGTGGACTGAGTGACTGCAATTGTGCTGCAAACAGACCAAGTCGTTCGTTGCTCTTGGATAGTTGAGTATCGATAGCTCGTTCGCTTCGCAATTCCAATTCGTCTACGCGACGTGCTAAGACGGAAAACATTTCTTCTGGTCTTCGTAATACCGGACGCGATGCTAACGCCTCGAGACGCTGTTTTCCCTGCTGTACCATCCGTTCAATTCGATTTCTCATGCGAAATGCAAGTTGATCTACTTCTGTCATCAATGCATCTCGCGATGGCACAACAAGCTCACCGGCATGTGTTGGCGTTAAAGCACGTATATCGGCCACATGATCGGCCAGAGTCACATCAATCTCATGGCCAACAGCAGACACAACCGGTACATGTGATTCAAATATCGCCCGTACAACGGCTTCTTCGTTAAAACACCACAAGTCCTCAAGCGATCCACCGCCACGGCCTACGACCAGAACATCCAGAGGATCACTCAGTGAATTCGCCAACCGTATCGCGTTTGCTATTTCATTGGCGGCACCGGCACCTTGCACTTTCGCTGGAATCACAAAAACATGAATACCACCCATCCGGCCGCGGACAACTTCCAAAAAGTCGCGTACTGCAGCACCTGAAGGACTCGTCACAATTCCGATTCGTTTGGGGAATCCCGGCAGTGGTTTCTTATTTACCGGATCAAACAGACCTTCGGATTCAAGCTTCGCTTTAAGCTGCCGCAGCGCCACCTGCATGGCACCTTCACCAAGTGGCTGCATATGACGAACAATCAGTTGGTAACTACCCTGCGGTGGATACACGTCCAGCTTGCCACGACAGAGCACTTCCTGCCCGTCTTCCGGGGTAAACGCAAGCTTTTCGGCTGATCCTCGCCAAATCACTCCGCGCAATTGCCCATCGGCGTCTTTTAAATTGAAATACAGATGACCACTTCGCGGCCGGGCAATGTCCGAAATCTCACCGCTCACCCACATCGTGGGAAACGCCTCATTCACCAACTGCTTCACCAGATGATTGACTTCGGATACCGAAAGCACCTGCTGTTGATCATCTTGTGATTCAGAATTCTCTTCGGGAGACGATTCGAACAAACTCTGGCTATTCATTTTAGGACGCCCATTGACTCTTCGTGTCACATAAGCAGCATAACGACGTATCGTGGAAATCCCCACGTTTCCCAATTGTATCGCGTGAAAAAAACATAGGAACCCAGTAGATTGGCACCGCTGTCCGTCGCAGCTGAATATTAAGCCGCCCGACGGTAAACCAGCGGTGATGGTTCTCGCAGCATGACCCGTTGTCCCGGCCAGTTTGTGCCATCTGTTGCCCATTTCTCAGCAACATCCGTGTACTCGTTCAAAGAGGCTTCTACGTATTGCCGATAGGTCTCTATGCCCTCTCGATCAAGATTCTCGGGTACTTGTATGCGAGGACTTGCCACCATTCTTGCCCGACTAAAAGGACGTGGAATTGCAAAGTTATCCCAGGCGCTGGAAACGCGCCAAGGGTTGTCATAGCCAAATCCAAGACAAACCAGAGGAATCTGAAGTTTCGAGGACAAGTAAACACACCCAGGTGCAGCCGTCCGCCGTGGACCTCGCGGGCCGTCTGGTGTCATCGTCAGATTCATCGTCTGCCCCTTGTCAATTAATTGACGCAGGCTCGCGACTCCACCTCGTTTGGTTGACCCGCGTACCGTTTTAAAGCCCATGTACCTGGCAGCGTGTGATAATAATTCTGCATCACGGTGTCTGCTTAAGAGCATCGCAATATTACAACGTCCTCTCAGATAAAATGGAAACGGAATATATTCATGCCAAAACAGGAAAATGACGGGACCGTCAAAACTGGGCAATGCCGGATCTATCGAGGGGTCCGCAAGAAACGAACGATAACGAAGTGTCTTCATCCAGTGTCGAACCATGACACTGATTCCGAAGCCACCCAGACGGGCAATTCCTTTGCCGCCAATTTTCATCATCATTCCTTTATGCACACATCAAGTCGACTGGGATACATCAGGACTCCCACATTCCGGTAAACACCTCCGTTGCCGGCCCTGTCATGAACACGTGATTTGTTTGCTCGTCCCAATGCAATTCCAGATCACCACCAAGCAGGTGATTCAAAATGGTGCGATCCGTTTTGCCCGCAAGTACTCCAGCAACGCAAACAGCACTTGCTCCTGTACCACATGCCCACGTTTCGCCGGAACCGCGTTCCCATGTTCGCTGATTAACTTCGCCAGTTGAAACCACTTCGACGAATTCGACATTCACCTTGGCAGGGAATAAATCATTCGTCTCGATCCTGGGTCCAATTCCTAACACCAGGTCATCAGTCGCATCGTCAACAAAAATGATGCAGTGTGGATTGCCCATGGAAACGCAAGTCGCTTCAAACTCAAACCCATCAATGGTGATCGGTTCCAAAACAACAGGATTTCCGGCGATGGCTGTTGGAATATCCGGTCCATTTAAAATTGGTTCACCCATGTCCACGCGAACACGACTTACCTTTTCGTTCTCAATTTCCAAGTCGATTTCCAGCACACCGCATCCTGTTTCAATACTTAGGTGATCACGCTGGCAGATACCGTGGTCATAGACGTACTTGGCAACACAACGAATTCCATTCCCGCACATTTCAGCTTCACTGCCATCAGCATTAAACATTTGCATCCTCGCGTCGGCAGTTTCCGAAGGACGGATCAAAATCAAACCATCTCCGCCAATACCAAAGCGTCGATGTGACATATCCCTTGCTAGCTGGGCAGCATTTTCCGGTACCGACTGTGCGAAGCAGTCAATGTAGACATAGTCATTTCCGGCGCCGTGCATTTTTGTGAATTGCATCGTTTCAGTTTCCGTTAAGTCTGTCTCTCATTTAATGCTGTTTGGAACGCGTGGGTTACTCATTATCTTGCCGGCCGTGTGATTCGTCTATAACGGGTACAGACGTGGTCTACCTCAACCTGATAGCTGGCATACCACCAGGGTTCGGCGGCCGTGCAATGCGTTGGTTCAAATCCCGGAAAAACCGTTCCATCGTTTCATCTAATTCGGGTAGCGGAGTACTCTCGACACGCGGTTTCTCAAGCGAACCGACGACTTCAATTTTCAACAGATTTCGACTAGCTTCTGTTAGCACGTTGCGCAAAAGCGGGATTTCAAAATTGCTACGTCCCTGACCAACGGCCGCGTAAAAGTCCAAATCAATCGAAGAATCAAACTTCATCCGTCCTTGACCGTATAACGCTACATTTCCACCACGGAAGATTATTCGATTCATGCGAATCGTCTCATCACGCACGAAGAAATCGATATGACTGGAATTAAAAGACCTTACGTCAGAGTCGTTTAGGCTGACGATATTAAACACGGACATGAGTAATGGAAGTTGGTATAAATCCGCCTTTTGCAAATCAATTTGGCCGTCACCTTGCCAAGTCGATCGCTTCCCTGCAACGCCATGTAATTGTAACGAAGCAAATGTTCTACCAGCCGTCTTACTGTTAACACCCTGGCGACGTGCGATGTAAGCCAAATCTCCGTTAGCCAGATTGAGTTGGAGAATGAATTTAGCTTCATCTTCCAAATCAACCTGCGCATCAAGACTTACGACTCCACCAAGGGATCGCCCAAACAGTGAAGATGCGGACTGTTGAGTTGGCAAAAACCGCTGTGACCACTTTCCAACAAGCAACCTATTATTTTCAAGTGCAAACGGGCCCCGTACATCGCGTATTTGCTCACCAAGTAACATCATGGAATCCACCTGGATTTGACCAAAACAATGTGTCCCGGANGAATCATGACGTCCTGNAATTCGAACTCCGCCAAATAGATGTTCAATACGTGAACCACCATTAATTGAAGCATTTGTCGTGTCCAACGACAGATCCCAGCCAACGACNACTTGCTGATNAACNCCAGCNGCTTGTGANAATTCCANNTCNCCGCTGAGCATTANCTGTCCATCNANNTCNAGTTGCCGCAANCCGTCNCTNAANGGNNCTGGCANAGCGCTNAGCAGCGGGGCATCGAGTTCCANNTTATCGATATTNAGAGTNTCNATTCGCGTNCTCCAACTGCCNTTGGGCAGCAGCCTNGCATGGCCATCAAANGCAAANCGAGTGTTCTTATGNCGAGCGTTTACATCAAGCATTTGGATCGTACCGTCACGATAAATGAACTCGCCCGTCACTTGATTTAGATCGTATGGAAACCAACTCGGTTTCATTTTGATTTCGTTGCTGGTAACACTTCGACCTGGAACCCATTTACTTGCATGTATTACAAGAGACTTTTTCCCTGAATTCACACGGCTACTCACGTCTAATTTCAGATGGTCAAGTGAGCCCTCGATGTTAAACGAATCGAACAAGTGCCGATTAGATTGGCTCGAAGCAACCATGGCATGCCGCAATGCGTCATCAACTGCAAGATCAGTGGCTGCCAATTGCAGAGCAATCTGGCCATCACCATCGGGAAGCTCTGTAAATGTGCCGTTGCACTGAATGAAAGCACGACCGTTATAGCCTGTCATATCGCGCAAGCTCCAAACGTGATCCTCACAGATGAGCTTGCCGTGTACACGATGAAGCGGGTAAGGGAATTTCTCGTAAACGATTGACGCCTGCTGTAATTCCAACGCGATAAATCGCTTCATGTCCTGCTTGGAACCATGGTATTCATAGCGAGCNGATTGAAGCTGCAGCATTCCGTTTGGTTGCAACTTAGAAACGAACTCTCGAGTTCTAGATTTAAGTGCGTTTAACAACTGAGCATCAATTGGTATCGGCCCGTCTGATGAGAACTCAACCCAACCGGTTGGCTTTAGAACAGGATGCTTCACGTTGGCATTGATCGTAAATGTGCGACCATGTGATTTAGCTCTAAACCGGTTCACCTCCACCGAATCATGACGGACTTTCACGATTCCCTGCCCATGGGCAAGCGGGTATGGAAACGCGCTTAACTTTACCGACACATCCAGCAAATGGGCTGTCAGCTCATACTCTGGTTCCGCATTGATCGTGTTATATTCCAGCTCTAACCGAGTGTTGCCTTCCGGATTATATTTGCGAAGTTGTTTGGCNAGGTCGTTNGGCATTCCTGAAATGAGATGCTCGTCGATACGTAGATTATCTGCGACCAACTCTAGTGCACCCCGGGTCAGATCATTCGGATCCGTCGAGGCCCATTGACCACTCAAGGTCGCACCACCGAATCGACCGTCGTTCACTTCGATTTGCGCAAGCCCACCGTCTAGTCGAATAGATGCTCGGAGGTCCGTGAGTGGNTAGGGGAGCATATTGTGCCGTACGTAACCGCGATTGACGTTAGCCACCATCGTCAGTTTTGGCGGATAGGAACGCGCACCGGTGACTTTAGCAGCAATATCAAGTTCGCACCGGTAATCCAACGCATCAGTAAACTGACTGCGAAGCTGCATTTCCCATTGGGCAGGCAGCATCGATACCATCGCTTTATCGAGAACCGCCTTCTCTGCCAGACCGGTAACATGCCATTGCTGCTCATCGAGCAGTAGTCGACCGGTAAGCTCGAGGTGCTTCACTTGTTCACCGCTGCAATTGAATGCAAACTGAATTTGAGGTTGTGGAATTCCTCCATCTGTTGCGGGCTTTACACGATGTATGACTCGCCCCTCTATCGGGTAGAGTACGGCAGGGGTCGAGTGTTGACCCGTTTTGACAGACACAACCAAATCACTAACCGTAAGCTCGGGCATTCGAACCTCAGCTGTCTCGGTCGGCGTGGGAGTTAAAACTTTCTGTATGAAACTAAAATCTGTGCCGTCACCCTGAAAGTCGATCTTCCCGCCGCGGATTTTGATCTGCTGAAATTCCGGTGTTGATTGCAACAGGGNGTGCAAATCTACATTTCCGACGAGATCCAAACGCTGAATGTGAATGCTCAGTTGCTGGACATCTGAGTTAGCGGTGTTATCAGTGGTGGCTTGCGGATGGTCTTCTCGTGCGAACAATCGCAAGCCATTCACAATAATTCCGTACCCATCTGCGCGAGTTGCAGAGTCAACTTCNACGTCCAGATGTTCAAAAGTCTGAGTAAAGTACTGCTCGATATTGNTNCGTATCTCTTCGCCAACCTTGTAGCTAATCCATGACTGGCCGATAACCAGCAATGCCACGAGCGATACCGTTGTAACGGCAACCCAGCGTGCCTGCCGGTGCCATCGTGTATGCTCCTGCTTTCGATCCGTCATATACTCTGGTGGCTTATCAGGCATCTAACACCCCCTGAGCGACCAAATCTGTTGTTCTCGATTTCGAAAAACAGCAGTCCGCAAGATAGGAGGCCGCAAATACGACCAATAAGATCATCGCCGGTTGCCTGTAGCGAATAGAGCTGACAAACACCATGTGTAACAGAGAAAAGTAGATTGCCGGCGTCACCAAGATCAGCCGTTCCCATCCATCCTTACGAATTCGCCAGATACCCAGAATNGCTGCACACACAACAACGACNTAACCGATTGCAAGTAGCCACTTCAATTTGCCACTGTTAAGGCGATTATCATTGGGAAGTGGATTCCACATGCGACCAAGTTTTTTGATTGCAAGCGACGCGGTAGCCGCAGGGTTTTCTACAGCCCAATTAAGTGCTGCACTCTTCATCCGGCGGTCTAATTCAAGTTCATAATTCCCGGAAAAGCTGCCTTCAGNCACTTCAGTGTTCAACTTAGCGTAAAAGCCAGTGATGAAGCTCATGTCACTACCGCCAGTCGCCTTAGGGNTTAAACCGTCATAAAGGCTGGCACCCATACGAGAAGTGGTNGGTACGAATTCATCCGATACCTGGTAATTCCTAATCCACCAGGGCAACATCCCCATGATCAATCCCATAATCGTCATCATTCCGACAGAGAAGTGGCGTTTGCGTTGGGAACTAAAAATCAGAAGCATTGCCAATAGAAACGGGGTAAACAGTAGCCAGCTTGGCCGAATCAAGGTTGCGCCGGCAGCAAGTATGCCTGAACCGGTCGCCCACATCGATCGACTTATCGCCGTACCACGATAGGCCCGCAGTAGGCAATAAAACTGTAATGCCATAAAGAGGCAAAACGGTGCTTCACTGAGAATCATAATGCTCATTGAAACAGCACCTGGATATATTGCCAGAATNGCTGCGGACACCCATCCAACCGTGCTGNTAAATAATCGAGATGCGATCAATGCCACGATGCCAATCGTCACAACTCCGAGAATCNCGTTGAGAATTCGGCCGTATAACACTGTCGGATGACCACCCGCTAGNCGNTGCAGTCCNGCAATGATGAGCGGATAACCAGGAGTTCTTACCATTTGGGCATCATCGCCGCCGTAGCGATACGGCTCGCCCTGATGGATGAGGAGGCCTAGTGTCCAATACGAGTGGCTATCCCCAAATGCGTATGGACTTGAATCTGGTAAGCGGTCCTGCCAGTAGACAGCAGCGCCGATACGCACCACCAGCGCAGTAATAAATACTGCGAGCCATGCAGATCGTTTNAACTTACCATCCTGGTACATTNCTGCCCCTGACAGCCATGAGCATCCATGCTCGTTTATGTATTGCGCCGTTCTCGGCGCGNACANCTTCCACCGTGGAAATACAGGCAAAACATAGGTGTTTAGTCAAAAAAAGGCAACGCGAATGTGCTTCTGCGATATGCTGCGGTTTGTAAACATGGAGGATACCTACTTGTCCCAACCGCAACATATATCGAGGAGCCAATAAGCGGCGGTCATATTGGATGCGGGAGTTCCNCCGTAAGAGAGGCTACTCAAGCTTCTCCCATCTCATTTGCTGTTTCACTTCAATGCCGGTTTATGTAGGCTAGAAGCTTGTTCGAGCACTTGTCTCGAGACTAAATGAGTAATTGCAATCGGCAAGAGAGATTCTCAAATGGAAAACAATCGGTCAAAACTACTTTGGATAAGCTTTCTGACGCTTGTGGCGGCGGGCATTGGATTTGCAACACGTGGAGCTGCCGGGGGTGCTTGGGCTGACGAATACAATATTTCTGCCGGTCAATTCGGTGGCATCATGGGTGCCGGCTTTCTTGGTTTCGGATTTGTTATCTTCTTCGGCGGGATTGTCGTCGAAGCACTCGGCTATAAGAAAGTGCTAATACTTGCCATCATCTTGCACCTTATAAGTGCGGCCATGCTCTTAATCACGCCATCACTCTATAGTGGTTGGGTTGAGTCATCACCTGACACGGCAACTGAGAGCACCGTGAATTTCCTTACATACAGCGTGTTCCTGTTCTCGATTTGTGCTGGACTGTACGAAGCTGTAATNAATCCTCTTNTCGGACANATATACCCGGAAGATCAAACTCACTATCTCAACGTACTTCANGCTGGATGGCCGGGCGGACTAATTGTCGGTGGTATTTTTGCTTACCTCTTTCAAAACAGCNNNGCTGTTATTTCNGAAGTTCCATGGCATATCGCTTTGGCATCATTCTCTCTGGTACTAATTTACCTCCTAATGCTCACGCTTAAGGAAGAGTTTCCTGCAACAGTTTCTGAGGGATCTGATGAAGGAATGGGAGCAGCATTCGTATGTTTTGCATCAGCCCCATTCTTACTTCTCATTGTTCTTCATGGCTTGATTGGCTATATGGAACTAGGGGTTGATTCATGGCAAACACGCCTTATGGAAAATCTCGTTGAGAACTCAGTCATCGTTCTCATCTATACTTCCTTCCTAATGTTTGGCCTGAGATTCTTTGCCGGGCCGATCGTNCATAAAATCAATCCGATTGGATTGNTGNTNATTAGCTCNGTTTTGGCTGTACTCGGACTGTTAGCACTCGGTGCTGATACCGACTCAGTGATGATAATTTTTGCAGCTGCCACTCTTTATAGCCTCGGTAAGGCATTCCTCTGGCCGACCATGCTTGCNGTAGCTGGTGAACGCTATCCACGTTCAGGTGCTGTCGCAATGGGTGCTCTAGGTGCCTCCGGNATGATTGTTGTCGGATTCATCGGAGGACCTGCTATTGGTGTCAAACAAGCTAAGAGTACCAGTGCTCATCTCGAAAACGCAGATNCTGCTGTGTACGAGCGTTACTTAAGTGAAGAAGACGGTGATTTTTACGGTCTNATCTCATATAAGCAACTTGACTCAGCCAAGCAACAGGCTGCTCTTGAACTGAAATATGATGAANAAGGACAGGTCAAAGCTGATTCACTTGCTGAGCAAGAAANGGCCATTACNGANTCGACCGCAATCGATGACGCTGCTAAAGCAATCCTGATTGAAAACCTTGTAGCGGATGGGAAAGTGGTGCAGTCCTCTTATAACAGTGGTGGACGACGTGCCTTGCGGCTTACCGCTTATATCCCTGCCGGCATGACCGTCGGCTTCCTAATACTGTTGCTGTACTATAAGAGCATCGGTGGTTACAAGGTTTTGTCACTTGCTGACGATGACAGTGGTGATGATGCTGGCGGTGACGGTGCTGAAGCCACCGGAATCACCGAATCTGCACCTGAAGCACCTGCTGCTGAAGAAATTGCTGATAACACGGCAGACGANGTAGNAGANGNTGGCGAAGCCNNNGCNGANNATCNGTGACGATGANGNCNNTGCTGAAGACACGGCAGATGAAGATGCCGGTGAAGCCGCTGATGACTCTGCAGAGGAAAGTGACGACTAGTNACAAACCGCTAGTCATCGATCACGTCTGATTGAATTATTCAACACGACGGGTGAGCGAAAGCCGCCCGTCGTGTTTTTTTGCGCAGATCGCTCCGGAAAACTCATCAGTACCAGACTCTGACAGGCATAAGTCAATTAGCCTTTGCCATTGCTCTCGTCCCATTTCACGGCGTGGCCAGCCCTGACTCTCCCAAATACTGATCAGTACCTGGCCTTTCACAAACACCGCCAAGTTATTAAACGCCACTGCATCNATAACAACCGTGCCCGTTAATTCATCCTGAATCAAGACGGACTCCAGCAGATCATCGACGTGGTCGCTGATCCACTCATTCAGATCCGCCGCCAATGAAGACAATCTCAAAATGGCACTACGTGCATCATTCTGGTAATCTCGCTCAATCAATGGCAGCAGTTCACCGCGAATCCGATTACGCATGTACTTCATATCTTCATTACTATGATCATGCCGATGCTCAATCTGTGAGTCGCTGACAAAAGCCTCAACTTGCTGCCGCGAAAGCGACAACATCGGGCGAATCATCACGATACCGTGTGCAATTTCACGAGTTCGAGGTATACCGCTTAATCCAAGCATACCGGTACCACGTAAAATGCGATCAAGCACCGTCTCCACNTGGTCATCGCTTGTATGGGCGGTCACAACATATCTGGCACCGAGCTGACAGGCGATATCTGCAAATGCTCGATACCGGATTTCTCTGGCCGCCTGCTCGTTTTGATCCGCTGACAAGTCCGGATAGTCTGANGNACTTATCACTGACAATCCTACAGACAGATCTTCACACGTATCCGCGACAAACTNAGCATCAGCGTCTGATTCGGCGCCCCTCCATTGATGATTCACATGAATCGCAAAGATATTGTCAGAGGGGCAAGGATGAAGATTACACAATGCATGGAGCAGGGCAATGCTGTCTGCCCCACCTGATACACCAANCAATACTCGTNTATCCTGCCAACGTTCTATTGGCCACGACGCATTGAGACTTTGAACGAAGTGATGCACGATACTCTCAACGGGAGATTAAACCGCACACTACGCACTCCAATTCATCTATGAACATTTTGAAGGGCTGTTGCGGGTATTCTTTCAGCAATGTTATATTCGGCTCAGAGGGTAAGCGATTTTCCTTTCGCTACCACTCGATCAACTAACTTTAACATCTGCATGGCATTCCAACTACTCGCAAGAGTTTAGCTACATGACCACAGTGTGTTAAAGCAGGATAGCGTAATCAGTCCTACACCAGAGTCACGTAGATTAGCGTGACATCCAATCGGATCGTTTACCGTCCTGGCTAAAAAATACAAANCCGTTGGTTACCAACGGTTAGAAAGGTCTCAACTTGAGAATCCTNTTTATTGGCGATATCGTCGGTCGCCCCGGCTATCGCATGGTACAGCATGGTGTACCACACCTGCGCAAACAATTTAATCTGGACCTGGTAATTGCCAATGGTGAAAACGCCGCTGACGGTTCCGGATTGACTCCCAAGCTCTACAAGAAGATTGTTGATGCGGAAGTCGATGCAATCACACTCGGTGACCACATTTATCGNCGACGAGAGATCTACGAGGTGCTGGATCACAAAGATAACATTGTGAAGCCTGCGAATTTTCCGAGCACGGCGCCTGGCAAAACCCATTGCGTTGTATCATCAATCACCGGCAGGCAAGTCGCCGTCATAAGCATCATTGGGCGTGTATTTATGAAGCCTGTCGATTGCCCNTTTGCAGCAATTGACAGGGAATTAAAACGCATCCCCCAAGAAATCAAAACCGTGTTTGTAGACTTTCATGCTGAGGCAACAAGCGACAAACAGGTCATGGGACGATATCTCGACGGACGCGTTTCCGCTGTACTTGGAACGCACACGCACGTAGCTACGGCAGACGAGCAGATTCTACCCGGAGGTACGGCCTTTCAATGCGACGTCGGCATGACAGGCCCTCACGAGAGTATTCTCGGTCGCGACATAAAAGCGGTTACAGATGCCGCCACGACATTTCGACCCATTCCCTTTAAGGTCGCAATAAACGATGTCCGCTTAAACGGTAGTATCGTTGAAGTAGATCCATCGACCGGCAGAGCAACATCGATTGAACGACTCTGTTACCACTGGGAAGATCTACCAGATGTCATGAGCCAGTAGGCCTGATAATCAAAATCCGACGTATCGCTTATCTATTCCTGGCGTCTATCTGGCGACAATAAGCATTGGCGACAACGAAAGTCTTATCGTATGAGCGATGCATCGTGTGCGAAATCTTCTGACTTCTCATACGCAAAGAACTCTTTGGCTAGATGACGCGACAGAGCGCCAATATAGGCTCTGCGAAATGATGCTTCGTTAGTCTCTGTCGTGTGTTTTGCACCATTCTCCGGAAACGTAAAATCAAATGTGTCGGCCTGATATGCGACCTTTCCGCGATCCTGAATATCAAACACCGTCGTTTGAACCGTCGCGCGACCTTTGTATAACGTTTGTCCATCACGAATGCTAAATGACTGCACATCGAGCAGGAGTAGAAGATCCGCGTTCACACCGCGACCAATTTCCGTGTAATCNATTTCATCCCAGTCATTGCGATCAATCCAATCAGCAATTTCTTCCTGTCTTACAACGTCGATATCATCGATCCTGCTTTGAAGAATCGTCGACACCTGACGAGCAATCATACCGCTGGGTGAAGTCGGCCCGTTAGCAGGNGATACCGATGAACAAACCACTGCNACACGCTTTTCCTCCATNCCTTCGTATGCTGCCGGAATCTTGTCTCCCTTGATCACATACAGTGCATGAGCCACCATACCCACACAACCGGTAATGGGCAGGATAAGTCCAACAAGCAGAAAAGGAATCCATCGTTGCAGTGCGTTTGCTCTGGCTTTCATGTATGCGTCCTTGCATTTTCATTTTGTAAGGCGAATCCATTCGCCTAAATCAACCGAATTAACCACTCGATCAAAACAACACAAATCCAAATCACAATGGTGAACATCACCCATTTGTCTTTGTAGTTATCAAGATTCCACCGACCAGTAATCGCTCTGGCTAATAACCACGGAGCGGCAAGCAATGACAGGATTGCTAGCAGAAAGCCCCCGGTATTGGCATTGAGCGACGCCAACAGATCGGCATTCATTAAGTGTGCCCATGATGTAGTCATGCCACATGATGGACATCGTATGTTTAACTCCTGAATNAACCAGCAGCCGGGTAAACCCAGTTGCTTGTGCGTTCCGTATCCGTGAGGCTCAGGATCCAATCCTGCAGCTAACATGAACAATATCACAAGCAGCAGGCCTGCTATCCCCATTACGAGACGCGTTTTCAACGGAAGCTGGTACACCCGTGTTCCTCACATGTAACTGAAGTACGGGAAAACCGCCGGAAGAATAGCGATATTAGCTATTTGAGGCAAGTGCAGAACACGCCAGAGTCATGGCCGCANGTAAATGCCAATCGGCCATTACAGCTTCGGTGGCCGGCGCTTCGGAGGTGGCTTTTTAAGCATGTTTGCCTGATCATTTTGAGCAGGTGCAGGATTGCCACCGCCACCAGCACCNGGTCGTGNAGGTGGTGCAAGATNCGTAAAGGAAATCTCCCACTTCCAACCAATTGGTGTTTCCAGTTCCCGCTGTGCGAGATGAGCCCATGGAGTGCCTTCATGCTTATCCACGACTCGCTGCAGGTACTCGTTTGCCTTAATGCGTGCTTTATCGAGTTGGCTTCCCACTGTGATTTCATCGGCCGGCACGAGTGTAAACGTATTGTCACGCTTTGGATCATTAAGCTTCAAGCCACGCTTGGCAGCCGCCAGCATTTGGTTATATGCTTCGGTACGCACATACGTTGCCAGCACGCGCCCCATCGCCAGATCATAGTTTGCCTGCCACCGCAGTGAATTCTCATCTTCACGGCCAGCTTCACCCAACTGCAANGTGTTCATCAAAGGCTGAATCGTATAGGCAAGTTTTGCTGCTTGCTTTTGNGCGTCGCTCAATTCCGTGTTGAATCCCGCCTCATCGCGTTTTACGAACTTTAGTTGAGGGGTTTGCATCGGTGCNGTCCATGATTGACTGGCAGCCTGAACAAGCGCGGTACGCATCTTGCTTGATTGAATTCGCTTAAGGTACTCACTTCGTGGTACATAGTCTGGCCGGTACTTTCGCATTACCGTGGGGTCAAAAAACGTCTCCATGAATGACGAATATGCTGAAGTTTCCCGTCGTGTAATCGATTTATTCACATTACGATTCGGATGGACTGCAAAGTAGATACCACCGGTCGCATAACACATTCGGGTCATTGCCCACGGGCCAAACCCTGAATCGATAACAGCAGTGCCTTCCATGGAACTTGAAAATGCTAGTTTGATGCGTTCTGGCAAGCATGACTCCGGTCCCTGATTCACAACTCCCCACTGAGGCGTTTGGTCATAATTCGGATCCGGGTCAATCCACTTCATTCGTGTTTCCGATCGACCAAATGGAGCAGGGACACCAACACAATAAACGGGAATGGCCAATTGGCGACAACGTTTAATCGTGTCGTCGACCGTCATTTGATCGTCGCCAACTTCATCGCAGACCACGATCATCATGACATTTCGCTTTGGATCACCATCAGCACCAGTATCTCGATACTTTGAATATCGATTGGCTGTAAACTTCACAGCCTGAAAGATATTCTCAACTCCGCTTTCATCCAATTGAATCTTGTCGATCGCCTCTTTGATCTCAGACAGATTATCCGTCGGTTCCTTGAGCATATCGGTGATTTGCTGACCGAATGAAAGGACTGCTGTGAGCAACGGCTTGTCTGAATGACGTGCAAATGCCGGATTCTCGGCAGCTTCCAGCACACCTAGCTCCCGATAGATACGTTCAAAACGATCTCGAATCTCCTGACGTTGCATCGCGAGACTGCCAGATTGATCGAACATCCAGATCACAAGTGTCTTACGTTCTTCAAGTGATTGGAGAATTTCCTGGGTAATGCGATCTACCGCACCACTCGCACCGGTTGCCGACTCACCGGTATGACCACGAACAGCCGAGAGTTCATTAAGCTCTAGACCGGATGCGATATCAATCGTCTCGTTAACGTAGATTTCGCCGATCTCGTGTTGCTCGAAATCTACTGGCTCGGGGATGTCTGATACTTCTGCAATGACCGGAGCTTCGCTACGAGCCATTTCCACGCTGAAATCGCTGTTGGCACCGATCTCTTCCATCGGCGCGTCGTTAAATGCAACCTCTTCCGGAATGTCCAGTTCGATTATTTCTTCTTCTTCGAGTACTACGGAGGTGAGATCGATATCGCTATCTTCAGCCGAAATCATCGGCACTAATCCCAATCCCAGCAGGATAGCAACGTGTACAAGCACACTTGTCAGAAAAGCGGACGAATCACCATCAACGACGGACTCGTCTTCGTATATTTTTTCTTGCCACTTTTGGGCTGAATCGACTTCTTTCACAGTATTTCCTCTCGCTGCTTCCTGCAAACGAATAAGGTGCCCCCTATATATATCGACCCCTATCTACTCTCTATTCTTGTAGGGTTTAGAGAAAAAAGCAAGTTCATAGCAATGCTAAAAGGCCGAACGAATAACTCTGGTAGCGTACTTCCAAGCATACTCTTATCTAGAAACGAAGATAACAGCCTAAAAGTACCCATTAAACTCATAATTACGGAATGGCGAGATTACAACATTTGACTGCTGAATTCCTCCCTTCTAGGATTTAACGGGAGTTGTTATGGTGTTTACAGCCTCAAACGCGACGAGCAGATGGAGGCAGAGGGTTAAATAAGCGTTTTATCTGCTTACTTAAAACGGCCGATACTATTTTTATACGCTGTCTGTTATAACGTGCCTGCGTATTCAACTATGAAATTTCAGGCAATGTAGACAATGCCGAATACAAAGCTGCTTTTACTCACTCGCCACAAACGGGTTAGAAACATGAAAAAGTCATATCCACGCACAATCCATGCAAAGTACGTTTCCATTTTCGTGATGCTGTTATTGGCGACCACAGCCGTGGCGCAGGACGACGATGAAGAGAAACTCCCTGAACCACAGGATATTGAGCTTCGAACCGAAGATCGTGTCATCCTTCATGCTCGGTTTTATCCGGGTACAAAAGGAAAAAACTCCGTGCCGATTATCATGGCACATGGCTGGGCTGGGAAAGGTGAAGAACTCTATGACTTGGCGGCAAAGGTTCAGAAATTCCTCGGGCATGCCGTAATCGTCCCCGATTTACGTGCTCACGGCAAAAGTGAGTATGCCGAAGATCCCAAGGACCCAAATGGGACGGTGAAGCTCGACAGAAGCAAAATGAACAAGCAGGATATTCTCAACATTGGATTGGATATCCGTGCATGNAAGGCATACTTGATGACTCGGAACAATGCAGAAGAATTGAATATCGAACAACTTTGTATCGTTGCTGCTGATGTTTCGTGTATCCCCGCATTGGAATGGTCTGTATATGACTGGACACGACCGCGTTTGCCGACCATTAAGCTCGGGCGGGACATTAAGGCCATGGTGTTGTTAACACCGGTTAGCGAATTCAAGGGACTGCGTGTGGACCAGGCTCTAAAACATGCTTTTGTTCGCGGAGGTATGAGTATGATGTTCCTGGCCGGAAGTGAACTGCCCTCCGCTCACTCGGATGCAAAACGACTTCATGCTCGATTCGAGCGATTCCATCCTCCACTGCCTGAAGACCCCGTTGAACGTCGCAAGAAACAGGATATCTTCTTTGTGAGCATTCCAACGAAATTGCAAGGCACAAAACTTCTTACCTACCAACCGGGTAAGAATGATCCGAATCCGGTTGCATTAATTGGACAGTTCATCACCGTCCGACTCAGCAACCGATCGGCAACATTCCCATGGCAAGACCGCAGCAGAGACGACTAGCAGCTTGAAGTCGGTTTCAGTTTGGCAGCTAGCTTACGCTTTCTTGCTCGCCCACTTGTGCAATACAAGAAGCGATGGCGATGCGATAAAGATCGAGCTGTAGGTTCCTACCACGACGCCGATGACCAAGGCAAAGGCAAAGCCGTGAATTCCCGAACCGCCGAAGACGTATAACAATAACACCACAATTAACGTGGTTACTGAGGTAAGCAGCGTTCTTCGCAGCGTAGAGCTAATACTTCGATTAAGCATTTCCGGTGTTAGNTCTGAATTCTTTCCTCGAATTTCCCGAATCCGGTCAAACACAACGATCGTATCATTCANTGAGTAACCGATGATCGTNAAAAAGGCCGCGATGACAGGCAAGCTAATCCGGAATTCTTCGATCAGCAGGAATTCTGCTGAGAAGTGGTGCGTAATGGCAATTGCTCCAAGTGTGATTAACACGTCGTGGACCAATGCAATTACAGCAGCAATACCGAACATCACGTGTTGGAATCGCAACCAGAGATAACCAATGATTCCTACCAGACTGAAGATAATCGCCAGTGTAGCCAAGCGTTGCATGTCGCTTGCAATCTGACCGCCAATCGTCGTAACACTATGAAAGTGTGCTCCGGCGAATAACGGACTGTTCTTAATTCCCTCAGCGATNTGTTGTCCACTNGCTTCGTCGGTTGCGACTGTGACTTGCCATTTTGCATAACCGCGCGTCTCTTCTTCTTGAGTATCAACAACCTGGAATGAAGCATTGTCTCCTGTTTTCACTTCGAATTTCAGGTCGATTTGTTGATCACTCAATTGCGGAGCAGACTCTTTAACCGCATCAAGCAGTGTCTCGTAATCAACACGTGCGTCTTCTTCGCCGGCGGTTACATCCAGGCCAAATGCTACGGAGAATTGATATTGCTGTTGAGCGGGTACTGCTTCGGAATCGTCTANATCGGTTTCAAAAGCATCNTCTACAGCGTCGTCNGTGGATTCTGANNCNNCCGTNNNNTCTGNNTCNTCNGGGGTCGCTGCCTCATCTGTCTCGTCAGGNGTCGCTGCCTCNTCTACCTCGTCTGCTGCTGGCTCTGCATCAACCTCTGNTTCCTCCTGCCCGCAATCAGATGCTTCACCTGCATCCTCAGNACTCTCTTCTGACGTCGCATCGTCTGCAGCACCTTCTGATACTTCATCAGCACTTTC
>PAXU01000043.1 GCA_002714565.1 Rhodopirellula sp. | reverse complement strand
AGCAGTCGTTTTTAAGAAGCCAAAGCCGACGCTGGCTTACGTCGACATTCGGCAACAGGCAGTTACAGATCAGTTGCGACTTTGGGCCAAGAGACTTTTGCGAAATACCCCGGCTTGGCTAAGTAGTTTCCTTGTTCATTTAATCCTCCTGATCATGATGGGCCTGATCGACCAGACTTCGCAGATCGAAAGTCCCGCAATTACCCTTTCAATCGTAGTCGATGCTATGGACCAGGAAGGCGGAAACATTGTAGAGACGAATTACGATCAGGAAGAAGAGTATGAATTGCCTCTGCCTGAGGACGTCGATCCGGAAGATGTCGAGCAAATGGAGAAAGTTCGCCAGGACATCGAAGTGGCAGAACAACTACAGCAGGACTTCGATACCGATAACCCAAATCTGCCAGACCTAGACTCCGTAAAGCGTCGAATCAACGAAGCAACAGGTAGAAACACGACAATCGTTGCTCGAGATCCGAGGATTCGGGCACAAGTGGTGATGAAGGAGGGTGGTACAACTGCCACCGAAGCAGCGGTTGCAAGGGGTTTACAGTGGCTAGCNAAGCACCAACGTAATGATGGTAGCTGGACAATACATAAATTTGACTGTNATTGCCGACATAAGGGCGNNGNTGTTTCCNACTCAGCGGCTACATCACTCGCANTACTTCCCTTCCTCGGAGCAGGTCAGACTCATCTGAGTGGAATGTACAAGCAAAATGTTGCTCAAGGCTTACGCTGGCTGATCGCAAATCAAGTCAATAATGGTGATCTAAGTGCTGGAACACTGACTCACAACGCAAGAATGTACGCACACGGTCAGGGTGCCATCGTACTATGCGAAGCATATATGATGACAGGCGACTCCCAGCTAAAACAACCTGCGCAAAAGTCGATCGACTTCATCGTAAAATCACAACACGCTCAAGGCGGTTGGCGATATGCACCGGGACAAGCGGGAGACACGAGCGTGATGGGGTGGCAAGTCATGGCGCTACAAAGTGCCAGAGCGGCGGGGCTATACGTGCCCGACCAAACAATGAAAAATGCACACCAATTCCTCAATAGCGTCCAAAAGGGATTTCGTTATGGNTACGTACCGAATCAAGGGCCGACGCACGTAATGACAGCAGAAGCGATGCTATGCCGCATGTACCTNGGTCCTCAAAACGGTTTGGAATATGGACCAAATAACGACGATATAGAAACCGCNGCTAACTTTCTGATCGATAGCCATGCACCGGATCACGGACAGCCAAATTACTACTACTTATATTACGCCACACAGACACTTCATCATTACGGTGGACCTCAGTGGGAGAGGTGGAATAGTNTCATGCGAGAAGTCTTGACCCAGTCACANCTGACTAAGGGACATGAGGCTGGCAGTTGGACACCAGTGGAAAACCATGACCGAAACGGTGGACGACTCTACTCAACGGTAATGGCGATTTGCTGCCTGGAAGTCTATTACAGGCACCTACCTATATTCCACAAGCTTGAACTAGATGTTGCTATGAAGTAATCCCGAGCTGACTAATCCTCTTTAGCAAAATCCGGTAGCTTGAACTTCACCGGTTCTTTCTTATCCACCACCGGTACTACCTGAGTGCTGACGGCAGGTCGCGGAGCTGAACCCAGAGGATCAACACCATTGATTCGTTTTGGCGGCTTGGCGACATTCATTGGATTCATCGGTACTCGCTGCACCTGTTGCATGGGTTTAGCAATTGCATTTTGATTTGGTCGATTAATATTTGCGACTGCTGGTACTCCGACGGGTCTATTTGCATTTCCTTGTTGAGCGGCACCTTGTTTCAGACGTTCGAGCTTAGATGGCCCCTTACTCTTCAATGCCGCATCAACAACAACATATCCCGCCCAAAAATACGGATGGTTCATGGATACCTTGGTGCCATCTTCAATCGTTAACCGCGGCTCAAGCGCAGCGTCGACATCTGACATTCGCAGTTTATCTACAGCTGCGCGCCAGGCATCAGCGGCAGCTAGATTCTGCATTTGACCGAAAAACTCATTGTTCAAGTCATACGTACTTTGACCGGCTGTTTTCCACCGACTCAACACAACCGTCCGAGCCCCACTAGCCATGAGACCGCAGATTGAATAGAAAATCTCGTCACCCGTGCCACCACGTTTCATGGAATCTTCAGCAGCCGTTCTGAATCCGGGTAATATCACCTGTTCACAACGACTCCATGGCAAACTGAACCAGGCAGCAAGAGAACTACCCGGATTTGCTCGATCAGAAGAAACCGGTGCCCAATTATACGATGGGCGATCTGTGCCTTCTAAATCTCCGAATACTATAAGTCGCTGACAGGTGCCTACAACAAAACTACTGGGACCAGGAAGTTTTAATCCGAGTGGTTCGGCTTGTGGGTATTGGGCGATGAAATCTGACACCTGCTTTTGGCGAGTCGCTTNGTCTTCCTTAATGAAAAACGTTGAAGTACCGACAGCCATACGATCCATCGGTCGATCGTTACGACCATCTCCCACGACCAGTGACCCGGTCGGTGCATACTTCACAGACATTTTTTCGATTAACAACTGATCGCCGGAGGGTAGTAATTCAAACGGTAGATACCAGAGAAATCCGTCCGGAACAATTGTCAATTTGCCGATACCGTCGAATAGATTGTCCGGTGCATTTCCGGTCAGCGTTTTCATCAACGTCTCAGCATGCGTACGCCAATCCTGTGACTGAAGGTCATCCATGTCGAGCTCATAACTACGGCCAAAATTACCAAGAGATCGTAACAGGACAGAAATCTGAGTCTTCACACGATTCGGAGATGCAATACGCCAGAATCCATAGTCACGTTGACTCATCGAAATCGCATAGATATTTCGGCTCGTCATAAAGAACGTGAGTAATAGCTCGTCGGGATCTAGGACGTTTTTGACCTTTTTCATNTCGTATATGGGCGGGAACATCATGTCCGCTGCATTCGGTTCCAACGCCATCTCGCGTAACAGAGTTTCCTGTGCGAGTATGGCGTTCAACACCTGACCGTAGCTCTCGCCTAATTTTGCCACTTCAGCTTCGTCATCCGGAACAACAGGATTGTTATCGATATTCTGTTGGGCTTGTTCGACTGCCTGCTGTAACTGTCCATACACGGGGTACTTATTTACTAACAGGCGCCTTTGCTGTTGAACGGCATCGGTTAAGCTCTCATCAGGTGACTCCAGCACCCACCTNAGTGACATCATTCGACCACCCATCGGCAACGTGGAATAAAACTTCTGCCGNCGAAATCGATCCGTAATCTCAATCGCCTTTTCGTACTCTTTCCTGCCGAGCACCAAGTCCAACCAGCTTTGCAAGGCAGACGATTGAGGTGTTAATAAGTAGGCAAGGCAATCCCGTGGACTATCTGCCCAATCGGCCGCTGACGGATCTCTTAGTACATGCTCAAACAAGAGACCGGCTGTATTTTCATCCACTGCACCATTCTTGTAGTAACTGTCAGCAGCTCGAACCTGAATGAGTCTTGGAGATGCAACCTTTTGAAAGGAAAGGACATCTGCCATGGCTAGGTCACCAGCTGCCTGGTTTCCAGTCTTGAATTCGACTCGAGCTTGAGTGAATTGGATTCGTGCTCCAATTTCACCAGCCTGCATTTCACGGCGACGCATAACAGCGCGGGCCTGATTCAAAAAAGTAGCCGCCGATTGAGGGTTGTTTGCAGCAATTGCGCTCTCTGCTGCAGAGACGAGTAATGACGTCTCCAACCAATCTGATTCATTGTGTGCCCAACGCACGGCATTTACTAACGGTGGATAAACACCATTTAATCCCATAATCGCATGCGTCTTGGCTCCCCAGCGTAATGACTCCTCCACCATAAGTGGATCTTCGTGCAATCCGGCGCTGATGGATGCGTTTAGGAAGTACTGAGCTGCCTGCTTGTAATTCTCCTGGCTATACGCGATCTTTCCGAGTTCTACGAGTGCCACCGAAGTCAGTGAATGTTCAAATTGCCCCGCTAATAGCACTGCCTTCTGAAATTCGCCGATCGCTGCCGTCTTTTGACCAAGTGCAGTCAGGATGAGACCGTGTTGTAAACTATGCCAACTCTGTGACCAGTGATTAATACGCACCGACTTGTTGGTCATGCTGACCGCTAATCGCTCAGTTAGAGGGCTCGCCATCGCGGCCAGACCAAGGATCTCGTTACGCCGTCGAAGAGCCAATGTCATACATCTCTGTATTTCCTCAGCTTGAAGTGGATAGTACTGAGCGCCTGCGATCAACAGCGTCTCACCCTGCTTTAATTGGGTGATGTTGATTTGCCCTTGAACACTGTTAATTGTTTCTGGAATATCGGCAAACGGAGCGTTGCTAGTCCGCTGGGCCCAAGGTACAGGTTGACGNGATCTTGCTGANGCTCTCAACGGTGGATAGTCCAGCCGTAACATCCAGTGTTGGTGAATCAGAAACAGATTGAGAGCTTCGTCAAAATGCTTTAGGGCCTGTTCCGTCTGTCCCATCTGAAATAAGCACTCACCGACCATGGCAAATTGGCAAACGGAGTCTATCCAAAATCCGTCGGGTGTCTTAATCCTGCCCGAAGACGAAAAGGAACGCATGGCACGTCTGAAATCACCNTCAGAGAACAGTGAATAACTCAAGAAATAGTTCTGCTGTGGGTAGCTACCCATAACGACTGGCTGTGCCGATGCGGTTTGACACAATGATGCAGAGAGAACCATCCATATGGTCATCACCAAAGACAGGAAACTAGCCGATATACTTCGTCGTTCTCTAATCACGGGTTCCCCTCCTGTCGATANACTGCCTACGCGTTATCGTGCCTATCCATTGCCCGGACCAATTCGTAAATAACGCAGACACCTGTTATCTATATCGGCTATGTGCAATGGCGAAATCCGCTATCCGTTTGCCCTTTTATATGACATCGTGCAGCAAGACACACATGTTTTTGACCACGAAATATGCTGACTTCCAATGATTCAGTTACCTATCTTTACTAAGGTCTCCAGAATTAATTCGTGATGGTCTNTCATCGACGAATTACAACAAGTTTTCGCGCCAACCAGTTGTTTTGTCAAAAGATCTAGCGGGTTACGGACGACTTTGTCTCACTAAGGCGGTCCACCCCTTTTGGCTGCTGATCGTACATTGTTGGAGAAAAAATCATGTCCAAGAAACTGCATCGCCTATTTTCAACTCTTGGCGCTACGGCTGTTGCATGTGCTGGATTATTAGGATCCGTNGGCTGTCAAAGTCAAATCGGTGGTCAAACCCTACCAAGCCCACATTACATGCAAGACGATGTGCAGTATTTCGCTCCGTCAAGTGAAATGCCACTGCAACGCGAAGCCGCTGCAATTCAAGAATACAACGCTCAGAAAATGGGTGGACAATAAACGCATAAATCCAATCGCAATGCGGGACATTTAGGCGGGAGTACAACTTTCGAGTATTCCCGCCTTTTGTCATGCGCGACTTAACGCTTCATTAAATCACAGACCTAAAATCTACTGACCAAGTCAATTTGTTCAGGACTTCTTGTATCTTGGCAACATCTGACGTCTCGGTCATGATGAAGTATTGAACACAGTTGAGGTCACCTGGGAGATGATCTGTGAAAATCGGAAAAACTGAAATTGTCGACACATTCGCTGAAGCGTTTGGCATGAAGTACGTGCGGTTAATCATCACCGCCAACGATGAATACTGGCTCAATGCGGCTATAAGCGAACTTACCGGTTACAGTTCTTCGGTCATTGCCTGTGATGCGGAAACAGGCTTGGAAAAGAGGCTGTCGGAATCCGATTCACCCGACGGACGCTGCGGTGCTCAAATCCTGATCTTTGGTTTTTCAACTGATGGCTTGCAGAAATCCGTTCCAAACCGAGTTGGCCAGTGCGTCATGACATGCCCGTCCACAGCGGTATTCGATGGCTTGCCAAACGCTGAAAAGCGAATTGGATTGGGTAAGCAGATCCGCTTCTTTGGTGATGGCTACCAAAAAAGTAAGATTATCGGTGACTCACGCTATTGGCGAATTCCTGTAATGGATGGTGAGTTCTTGGTACAGGATACCCTTGGGGTCGAACAAGGTGTTGCTGGTGGAAATGTCATTCTTCAGGGTAGCAGTAAGTCGGCTGCGCTGGATGCAGCCCGTCGAGGAGCTGAATCCCTGTACGACCTTTCCGGAGTCATCGCTCCCTTTCCCGGGGGTGTCGCTAGAAGTGGTAGCAAGGTCGGTTCTCGATACAAAGCACTACCAGCCTCCACATCAGATTCTTATTGCCCCACATTACGCGGACGAGTTGAAACAAAGTTACATGACTCCACTGAAGCTGCCTACGAAATCGTAATTGACGGTATTGATGAACAGCATGTCGGTGAAGCAATGAAGGCAGTAATCCACGCTGCAGCAGGCGATGAAATCGTCCAAATCGGCGCAGGAAATTATGGCGGTGAATTGGGTAAATTCCACTTCCATCTCCACGAGCTACTTGGCAGCTCATCTGAGTGATTGCGATCAACATCGATCGATTCACCAAATCTAGATCAACGCTGTTTAAGTGATAAACCTGCTCTACAGTTAAGTAAAATAAATACCGTATAAGACACGACCACATCAACTTAATTCTCTACGGACAAACAGCGTCATGTCAGAGGAATTCAATCCCTATCGCGTTTGGCTTGGCATCCCATTGGATGAACAACCTCCAAACCATTACAGGTTGTTAGGCCTTGCTCTGTTTGAGCAAGATCCGGTCGTGATTGAAAATGCTGCTGATCGCCAAATGGCACACGTTCGTACTTTTCAGTCCGGTCCCAATGCCGCCACATCCCAGCAGATTCTAAACGAGCTTTCAGAAGCCAGACTCTGTCTGCTAAAGACGGATACCAAGGAGTCATACGACGCGCAACTGCAAATACAAATTGATCCTGAGCCGGTATCCGATAACCCACCGCCCGAAGATCTTTCTGCTTATTCCGCTGCACCTGTGGCACAACCGGTTGCGGAACATTCAGCNCCAATTGCAGAACCGGTCCAGCAGCCAGTCAGCCAGACGCCAATTCCCGGGACACCCCCTCCACCGCCGACTGCCACTGTCAATTCCATACCCAAACCAACAATTCGCACACGATCACGTCGCTCCGCTGTATCCGGTAGACACCAATCTAATTCTGGCATCGGAATCTTATTGATTTTCAGTCTTATATTTGGTGTAGCAGCCTTACTTATCGTATTACTCTTCCTGATGGAGAAGAGTTAAACTCATACCACATCTTGTTTTAACGAGGAGGTTGCCATGAAACTGCTCATTACAGATTTTGCATGGCCCGACCTATCGATCGAAAAACGACTGCTTGAAGAAGCAGATCTGGGCTATGTTGTTGCAGACTCGCAAGATGAAGAAACGCTAGCTGCCCTAGCTGGCGATGTACATGGAATCATGACCTGCTGGGCACCGACAACCAGACGCGTCATCGAGTCGTCTCCCAATTGCAAAGTCGTTTCCAGNATGGGAATCGGTTTGGACAATATCGACGTCGACACTTGTAATGAGNTAGGTATCCCNGTCACGAATGTGCCTGATTACTGTTTGATTGAGGTGGCNGAGCATGCAATTGCTTCCATACTCACTCTCGGTCGTAATTTGCACGACTTTCATTCAAAGTCTAAGCAGGGCGTTTACTCTCGCGATGCCATCACGCCGCTGAAGCGATTAGAAGGACGTACCGTCGGAATAGTCGGACTCGGGCACATTGGGAAAACCGTAGTAAGAAAAGCCCGTGCCTTGGGATTTAATGTCCTTGGTACACGCAACGACCTGTCAAAACCAGTAGATGGTTGNGATGTCGTGGCATTGGAACAGTTGCTATCGCACAGCGACTTCATCACGCTTCATCTACCGCTTACCGATACGAATCATCACATGATCAGCGATAAGGAATTCGGCCTGATGAAAGATGGGAGTTTTCTCATCAATACAGCACGAGGTGGGCTTGTTGACCACGAGGCACTTGGACGTGCCTTGGATTCTGGCAAGGTAGCTGGGGCAGCACTCGATGTCCAAGATCCGGAACCACCGGACCTCTCGCAACCATTAATGCAAAACCCACGCGTACTAATTTCACCACACGCCGCATTTGTTTCTGAAGAGTCATTAATCGATTTACGAATCCGAGCTACGCAAAATGCCATTGGAGTCATGACCGGCCAAAACGTCTCAAATATCGTAAATAAAGGATGTTTCTAGGATGTGCTGAACAGGCCTACCTTCATTTTTGCAGCTACAATATACTACCGAGCCGTCGTTAGTACAGATGGCTGNGATCCGGCAGATTAACCACACGATAGTCACCAAGATAAAAAGCTATGTTTTCATTTGGAAAATTCAAGAGCAGTAGCTGTAGCGGTGTATCACGCCGTGCATTTGTGCAAGCTGGTGCTGCCCTGCCGTTAGCAGCACATCTCGCGATGCCCGAATCAGCGTACGCGGCCTCCGGTCGAGCCAAGTCAATTGTGTTTGTCTGGTTATGGGGAGCACCGAGCCACTTAGACACATTTGATCCGAAGCCCGAGGCGCCTCAAAACTATCGTGGCCCATTCGCAACGATTCCAACAGCACTGCCCGGTGTTCGATTTACCGANCTTGTTCCTAAGCTCGCTTCTCGGGCTGATAAATTTGCACTGATCCGATCCAACATTACTCATGATGGTGGACATCCGGGAGCCGGAACATTCGGATTTACAGGTTACCGTGAAGGACGCGGAATTGAGATTCAACCGAGTTGGGGTTCTATCGTCGCGAGACACCATGGCCCAAGTGCACTGCCACCTTACATGATGCTTGGTAACGGTATACCGCGTGATGTCGTAAAGCTCATCGACGGTTATGGGGGAGGTGACTGGGGACAGGCATACGATCCGTTTATTGTTAAATGCAGCGAACTCGGTGAGATTGATATCCCGGCTCTTAAGCTCGTCGATGGCATTACTCAAAACCGCCTGGCTTCTCGCCAATCTTTACAATCCCAACTGGACAATATTCAATCCAGCGTAACGGCAGATGAATTCGATAAATGGGATTATAAATCCAAGCAGGCATTTACCCTGCTGACATCTCGTAATGCTGTCACAGCACTCGACTTAACAGAAGAATCCGTCGAACTACGNCAGGATTACGGCCAATCATCCTTTGGACAAAGCCTGTTGCTCGCTCGTCGACTCGTTGAGGCTCGCGTACCTTTTATCAACGTCAATTGGAGTGAATACGTCGAAGCTTATACCCCAAACACGGACTTTGGATGGGATACACACATTCGAAACTTTGATCTGCTGCCAAGTCGGCATTGTCCAATATTCGACCGTGCATTTTCAGCATTTCTGGATGATATGTTCGATCGCGGTCTGATGGATGACACGCTCGTTGTCTGTATGGGTGAATTTGGTCGTACGCCAAGAATCAATAAGAGAGCNTCACGCGACCACTGGCCAGGCTGCTATTTCTCATTGTGGTCCGGAGCTGGTGTGAAAACAGGGCAAGTAATTGGTGCCAGTGATCCAAAGGGCGAAAAGCCTATAACACGGCCCATCGAACCAACTGGTGTCGGTGTGACCATGATGGATTGCATGGGAATCGACAGTGTTGCACGGGCTGAACTAAACGTATTGCCTGACGGCGAGTTTATCCACGAGCTATTTTAGATTTAGACTGGCTAGTAAAGATGCGTCGCTTCCTGCTAATCCTGATCTGCCAGTTTTGTATAGCTGCAACGCCTAGCGTCGCCGCAGAGCCGACGCGACTAACCAATGACGGGCACTTGAAGAGTGATCTCGTACTCTCAGCTGATCGCTCAAAGCTCATCTACAGTATCCAGGAAAAGTTCAATCTGATTCAATTACGCGCAATTGATCTGGAGTCGCTGGAATCGGAATTAGTGCATCCAAGTGCAAACACGAGTGAATTTAGCTACTCACCCTCAAAATCCGGTGAAGTAATCTGCTTCATCCGAAATGATGGCAATCTTCACAATGCAGTTGTTATTGAAAATAAGAAAACAAGTAAGTCCATCAGCCACAACCCGGGAGGTGGATTCGCGGCGGTGCGGCGCGCCACGACATCACCTGATGGTTCTCATGTTATCTTCTCATTTCCAACAAGAGATGCCGAACAGCAGTTGTGGCGATTGAACGTCGATGGTGGTGAACCGATCGAGCTGACAAACGGGGCGTTAGATACGTATCCACGGTTTTCCCCGAGCGGAAGCCTTATTGCCTTTGCCTCGACTCGCTCGGGTAATTTCGATATTCATGTAATGTCNAAAAATGGGCGGGGTATTTTACAACTCACCGACAACCCAACTATGGATACACGACCCGCGTGGTCACCTGACAATAAACAGATTGCTTTCACAAGTAATCGAGATGGNAATTACGATATCTACGTAATTGATGCGGATGGCACCAANGAACGGCAAGTAACCACCAACACAGAAAAAGATGATTTCGCAATTTGGCATCCAAATGGACGACAGTTATTTGTTGTTTCCGAGCGAAACGGTAAGAACGATCTATTTCTAGTGAATGTTGATTAGGTAAATGAATTCCCCAGTGCCTGGCCGAAAACAAAACTCCTATATACGCGCCTTTCGGTTNTTCCGTTCCATACCACCGACCGTATTCATACTCGCTCTTATTTCGACAATACTCTCCGGTCNCCTNAATGCAGAAGAGAAGGCCGAATTCTTTGAAAACAAGATTCGACCGGTTTTGGCAACTCATTGCTTTGCCTGCCATGGACTCAACAAGCAGGAATCTGAACTGAGAGTTGATCATATTTCCTTTCTGACTAAGAAAGGATTCTATGGGATTCCGGTAACTCCCGGTAATCCTGAACAAAGTACAATTCTCAGCGCCATGAAGCACATTGGCGATCTTCAAATGCCCGAGGGAAAACCCAAGCTGCCTGAATCGGTCATTGCGGATTTCCAACAGTGGATTACCGATGGTGCCTTTTGGCCAACTGAACCCGTAGCCAAAGGAGATCGTTCCTTCGATCTGAAGGAGCGAATTGAACGATTACCCTGGATTTGGCAAAAGCCCGAACCCCAGCCACTATCCGATTCCTCGGATTCCAATTGGCCAGAAAACGAGATCGATCACTTCATTCTTGCAAAACTCAAGGAAAACCACCTAAAACCAAGTGACTTCACAGATCGAGCTACTTGGTATCGTCGCTTACACATTGCACTGCTGGGTATAGTCCCAACGCCTAGGCAAATCGAGGAATTCGAAAGTGATTCGCGACCTGATTCTCGTGAAATCGCGATCGATACACTGCTTGCTTCACCACGGTTTGGAGAGCGATGGGCTCGGCATTGGATGGATCTGATGCGTTATTCTGAAACTAGAGGGCATGAAAGTGATTTCCTAATAGCCAATGCCTGGCACTACAGGAATTACCTGATCGACGCTTTCAACTCCGGAGTTCCGTATGACCAATTCGTGATGGAACACATTGCAGGCGATCTTTTGAAACAGCCACGACTGAATCCCATTACAGGCGCCAATCAATCTGTAGTAGCAACTGGTTGGGCATTTCTTGGAGAAGAAGTGCACGCGCCGGTAAACCTTCGTCAGGATGAATGTGATCGTACTGACAATAAAATCGACGTCCTGAGCAAATCCTTTTTGGGGCTAACGGTTGCCTGTGCAAGATGCCACGATCATAAATTCGATGCCATCACCCAGCAGGATTACTATGCCCTGAGTGGATTCATTCTCAGCTCTAACTTTCGGCAAGTGAGATTTGAGACCGCCGAACACAACCGCAACGTTGCGAAAGCATATGAGTTAGCAAAAGCATCTTATAAGCATGAGCTTGCCAGTAGTCTGTCAGCTGCGCTTGAACCTTCTGTGAATAGAATGCGGGATGAAATCACTGCTGCCGTCGACATTCTAAAAAGTAAGAAACCACAGGAATCTGACGCTGAAGCACAGCCGTGGGTCGTAGAAATCCAATCAGCACGAAACGACACCACCCACATTTTACATCCTCTGGCAATCGCCATTGAACAGGCAACTCAAGATGACATACGTAAACAACTCGGTGCATTAGCAAAAGCGTATGAACAACAGAATGCGCGTGCTGACGCGGCACTGGATGGAGTCGAGATCATTGCTGACTATCGCCACGGTGAGACGGATAGCTTTATGCAAGACGGCTATACGTTTGGAAAGAGGCCNGAAAGAGCNGGGGAGTTAGTCATCGGTTCACCTGAAAANCCCGTAGCNGGANTCATCGAACACGGAGCTGCNATTAAAGACTCATTTTGGGACGTACTCCAACTGCATCCAGCCAATGAAAAGGATAGCGGCAATTTACAAGCATTTTCCCGAGCCGGACGAATGCTGAGGACACCAAAGACCTCNCTTGATTCACGCAGGATTTTTTANNTGGTGTCNGGTGCTGCAGAAGTCTACGCCGGTGCAGACTCGTATCTTATGGTTGCTGGGCCTATACACCAGAATGTACGGGCCAAGTTTGATACAAAACGAGCATGGATCGAACAAAACCTAACAAAGACAGATGCCCATCGCGCTCATGTCGAATTTGGTGCCTTACCTGGTAAACGACTGAGCGTGGAAGTCGTTGTTCAAGCTGAAAAGAAACCTGTATTAGTAGCTAAACCTAGTAGTTTCTTAATCGATGCGTGCCAGATAGATGAAACGAATATTTCCGCAGCGATTGTCAATTATATCGCAACCAAAACTCAGCACTCGGTGAAACTACTTTCGGACAATGCGCTGCCTCAAAGTGATCACCCAGCAGACTATGCTGCCATCCTGAATTGGGTCATCAATAGCCCTGAGTTGTTCCGTATCAGCGATCAGGCCAGGGATGAATTAGAGAGCCACGCTAACAAATTCCATCAACAGACCAGCAAACTTATCCTGCAGCTCAAGGTTCAGTCGCGCACGGCAATATCACTGATGGATGGGAATGGAGTCAATGAATTTGTGCTCAATCGTGGAAATCCACAACAACCCACATACGAAGCACCTCGCATGATTCCGANAGCGTTTCCCCATGCGACTCCTGTTGAAACAGATGGTAGTGGGCGCATGCACTTGGCTCGACAAATCGTAGATGAACGNAATCCTCTTACCGCACGTGTCATCGTCAATCGTGTTTGGCATCATATGTTCGGCCAAGGCATCGTCCGAAGTGTTGATAACTTTGGGTATCTAGGACAACGACCAAGTCATCCTGAGTTGTTAGATCATTTAGCGTGGCAGTTTATGCACGATGAGCAGTGGGATATCAAGCGACTGATTCGGAAAATTGCACTGAGCAGCACGTTTCGATTATCCAGCCAACCTAATTCAAAACACGCTGAGATGATCGATCCTGAAAACACTTTATTGCATCGTGCCTCTGTTAGGAGAATGGAAGCTGAAGTCATNCGTGACAGTGTTCTCGCCGTAAGTGGACAACTAAATCTTGAGATGCACGGCCCACCTATTCCGGTACAACTTACTGAATTCGTCGTCGGTCGTGGTGCACCTTCTAAAAGTGGACCATTAGACGGGAATGGACGTCGTAGCATCTATATCGCCGTGCGGAGAAANTTCCTGCCAACATTGATGACAACATTTGACTTCCCTATCCCGTTTACCACTAGAGGAANTCGAAACGTAACAAACGTGCCAGCACAATCATTAGCTCTCATGAATGACCCGTTGATTTATCAGCAAGCNCATAAATGGGCAGAATCCATNTTGGGTTCAAACGCACTAGACACAACGGATGNCAAGGTNCAGGAAATGTATAAACGGCTGTATGGTAAAGAGGCTAACCACGCCGTCATAGAGAATTGCAAACAAGTCCTTCAGTCGCTCGCCGATTATCACGACACNGATTCGAACGANATCAAAGTTTGGCATGACTTTGCNCATGCCTTATTTAGCGCAAATGACTTTATTTACATCTACTAAAAGCAGTCAATCACAAATCATGCTCACACCAGCACCAACACTTACTGGCATGCCACGCCGTGACTTCTTGAGACACGCTGGAGCCGGTCTTGGTTCTATCGCCTTGGCCGATATGATTGCGAGTGAAAACGTCAGGGCTGTTGACGGATCATTAAACGTGATTTCCACGGACTTTGCAGCAAAAGCAAAGTCGGTCATCTTTCTATTCATGGAAGGCGCCGTCTCACAGATCGATTCATGGGACTACAAGCCTGATCTGATTAAGTACAACGGCAAAGACCCAAGACAAACCATCGGGAAACTGGAAAAAACACAATTCGATAACATTGGCACCGTTCTTCAGTCGCCGTGGCAATTCAAACAACGTGGCGCGTCTGGAAATTGGGCCAGCAATCTATTTCCACACATTGTTGGTGACGATGGACGCCAAGGTGTTATGGATGAGATTTGCATCATAAACTCCCTGACTTCCAAGTTTCCCGAACACACTTCGGCCAATTATTTTTTGCATAGTGGACATGGTGTTCAAGGCCGGCCAAGTATGGGTGCCTGGGTGACATACGGTCTGGGAAGCGAAAACAATGACCTTCCAGGTTTTCTCGTACTAAATGGTGGTCAAATCCCATCTGGTGGTTTGGATAACTTCAGTAGTGGATTTCTACCAGCCGTATATCAAGGTTCGTTGTTGAATGCGAACGGCACACCACTGGCCAATATCAACCCAAATGAAAGAGACTTGCAATTACAGCAAATCAAACGTGGTTTGGTGAGAAAACTGAACGCCACCTCAATCCAAAATGCGGGATCCGTCGACGCACTGGAATCTGCCATTGAAAACTATGAATTGGCTGCTCGTATGCAGGTTGCAATTCCTGAGCTTATGGACATTTCGGGTGAAACCGAAGAGACACAAAACCTGTATGGCGTGAATTCAACAAACGGTCATACGAAAACGTTTGCACGGCAATGTCTAATTGCCAGACGGATGGTGGAACGTGGGGTACGGTTTGTTGAGTTGCTCATTCCCATGACCAACGGTTACAGCCGCTGGGATGCACATGGTGACTTGACAGGCAACCATAACCGTAACGCCACAGCCGTCGACCAGCCCAGCGCAGCGTTGATACTTGATCTCAAACGTCGAGGCTTGCTGGATGAAACACTTGTTGTGTTTGGTAGTGAGTTTGGCCGAACTCCTTTTGCCCAGGGTCGCNACGGTAGAGATCATAACGAATACGGATTCTCGATGTGGTTAGCCGGTGGTGGTGTGAAACGAGGCATCACNTATGGAGCAACNGACAATTGGGGCTACAAAGCTGTTGAGAATCCGGTTGAAATGCATGATCTACATGCGACCATTCTTCACTTGCTCGGGTTGAATCACACCGATCTTACTTATCGATTCAGCGGTCGGGATATCAGGCTGACCGATGTGCACGGCGACGTTATTCACGACATCATCGCCTAACAAGCAACCACGGCCAAATAGGATTTTAAAAGGTTCCAGAGTAGATCTTTCGGGCACTTAGGCAATGATCTGCTTAATAAGGTGGCCACCAACGTCCGTAAGTCTGAAGTCACGCCCTTGGAATTTGTATGTGAGTTTCAGATGATCCAGGCCAAGCAGATGCAATACAGTTGCTTGCAGATCATGAACGTGCGTGACATCTTTTACACCGTAATACCCTAATTCGTCGGTTTCACCCACAGTGACACCACCCTTGATCCCGCCACCGGCAAGCCACATTGAATACGCTTCGATGTGATGATCACGGCCGAGTGTTTCCCGTGGTTCACCTTGAGGTGTTCTTCCGAATTCGCCGCCCCATATGATCAACGTATCATCGAGCATGCCACGCTGTTTAAGATCCTTGATGAGAGCGGCAGCAGGTGTGTCCGTCTCGCGGCAGCGTTCATCGAGCGGTTCACCGAGATTTGTGCCGGGATTACCGTGGTGATCCCAATCAGTGTGATATAGCTGTACAAATCGGCAACCACGTTCTACTAAGCGTCTCGCCAGAAGGCAATTTCGACCAAAGGATGGTTTCGCCGTATCTTGAACTCCGTAAAGTTTCAACGTCTCTTCGGTTTCCTCAGTCAAGTCCATCAATTCCGGGGCACTCGACTGCATGCGATATGCCATTTCATACGTAGCAATGCGCGTGGCGATTTCAGGATCACCACGTTCTTCGAGTCGCTTGCGATTCAAATCACCAACGATATCAATAAAATCGCCTTGTCCGTCTTCATCAATCCCCTTGGGGTTTGAGAGATTCAAAATGGGATCTGCACTATTGAGGAATGGAACACCCTGATAAGTGGTTGGTAAGAATCCGCTACCCCAAAGTGGCGTTCCACCTCTTGGACCACGGGGGCCGGAATGTAACACGACAAATCCTGGCAAATCATCCGCTTCACTACCAATGCCATACGTCACCCAGGCACCCATTGCCGGGCGACCAAATCGTTGAAAACCAGTGTTCATGAACAGCTTTGCTGGACCGTGATTAAACACATCGGTTTTCATCGTACGAATAATCGCCACGTCATCCGCGCAGCTTCCTAACTGCGGCAGCAACTCAGAAATTTCGCTACCGCATTCGCCCCAACGTTTGAAATTCCGTCGGGTACCCAGAAGTTTGGCATCCTTCTTGAGAAACGCGAATCGCTTATTGGCTACATAGGATTCCGGGATTACCTGGCCATCCATCTCCTGTAGCTTTGGTTTGTTGTCAAACAATTCCAATTGACTTGGGCCACCTGCCATAAACAGGTAAATCACTCGTTTGGCTTTACCGGGGAAGTGTCCGTCTTTTTGCTTCAATGGATTCTCTGCAAGACTCTGTAATCCACCAGTCTCATCGGCAGACAGTTCCTGGCCCAACAATGTTGCGAGTCCGAGTGAACCGATCCCAAAGCCACTGTTGCCAAAGAAATGACGTCGCGTGATTTCTTGCAATGAACGTTGTTTCAGTTGTAGTTGGTTCTGATCCATGGTCACTATTCTCTGGTTATAAACTCATCAAGATTGAGTAAGACTCGTGCCGTCGCTGTCCACGCCGCACCTTCCACCTTGGAAATACCGTCAGGCAATACGGATGGACTCGCAGCTTCAGCCGCTTCTGTATTTGCTGTATACCGCTTTCTTTGCAGTTCAACGTATTGTTGTAATCTCGATAGTTCGTAAACGGACGGGTCGCGAGATAGACAACGTTGAAATGCTAACTTGATGCGATCTGAATCACCTTCAAGTTTTGAGTGAAGGACGGTCGTTGCAAGCTGCTGTGAAAATTCAAAAAATGCACGGTCGTTTGCTAACATCAAAGCCTGAAGTGGTGTGTTGGATCTCGAACGCCGCGTGCATGCTGCCGTCGAATCCGGAGCATCAAAGGTAGGCATTAGCGGGTATGGACTTGAACGCCAAAAATACGTGTACATCGCTCGTCGTACACGGTCATCACCCTGACTTTCCGGCCATGCCTTTTTCTGCTGAGTCAGAATGTAAATCCCGGTCGGTTGCGGCGGATACACTCCAGGACCACCAATCGTAGTCGAGAGTACACCTGCAGCAGCAAGGCAATTATCTCGTACAGCCTCGGCTTCCAGACGAACACGCGATTGTCTAGCAAGCAACTTGTTTTGAGGGTCTAACTCTAATAGTTCACCACTAATGCTCGAATCCTGTCGATACGTAGCGCTGGTCACAATGATACGGTGAATATTCTTGATTCCCCAATCACCGTCGATGAATTCCACTGCCAACCAGTCCAACAATTCCGGATGACTTGGTAGTTCTCCTTGCGTTCCAAAGTCATTTTCCGTTTCCACGATTCCAAGACCAAAGAACCGTTGCCAGAATCGATTAATCGTAACGCGCGCGGTTAGCGGATTCTCTCTTGAAAGCAACCAATTTGCAAAGTCCAGGCGACTTGGCTGTGCTTCATCTGAGTTTTGAACCTGGGGTAACACTTCAGGAACACCACCGGTCACGATAGCCCCTGGTCGCAAGAAGTCACCGCGAATCTGAATACGCGTTTCGCGAGACTCTGCTAATTCCTTTAATACCAACGTGGTTGGAATAGAGCGGTTTAGTGCATCCAGTTCACTCCGTAGTCCTGCAAGCTTCTTTGCCAGAGGCGCCCGTTCCTTATCTGCCTGTTGATACGCTTTTGTCAGCTGCGTCTTCTCAGCATCTGATCGCTCATCCACGGGTTTTTTGGCAATTTGCTTGATGCTGGCAGGAATCTCTAATAGTTTGGGATCTTCGTCGGTAACTGAGATTAAAAATCTACCGACAAGATAATTGGCAACGTTATGGTCATGCCGCATTCGAATAATGAGCCGCGTGCCGTTTTCATGTTTGATCGGATCGACAGGAATGTATACAGCCTCACGATCAACGTTTGGAGATCCTTCTTTGACGTTGATGGCCCAACCAGTTTTCTTATTTCCGTCGATACTGTGGAATACCGGGTAGCCTTCCTGAGAGTGATCTGCAAACGCTGTTGCAATGTTACTTGCCGTGGTTTCGTCAGAGCCTTTTTCACCGTGCTCGACAAGGAATTCTGATAACACAAAATTACCGTTGTCTGCACGTCCCGGTCCCATGCTAGGTAGGCTCGTGTGCGAAAGCGTTTGCAGGCGAACACCTGTGATCTGACTTAAATCAACGTCGTATGTGACGTTGTATACATCGTTCGCAGGAACACTAAAGTCCACAAGAAGTGAATTATCTTCCGGCAACTTATTTAGCAGTGCGCCTTTATCCGTTGTCCATTCTGACGGATCCAATGCAACCCACTTAACATCACCGGAATCGGCGACCTTGACCAGCCAGTCATCGAATCCTGCTTTNTACTTCTTGTCATGCTCATTTAATGGTCCTTCAACTGCAGCAATTGCATCTTCCAATTGGCGTTTTNCAGCTACCTGTCTCTCACTTGGCACATTGATCTTCGGNGCCATANCATTTGCATCATTGTTGTCTTCGCAGTTATTGAAAATNGCGTAGAGACGATAGAAATCCCTTTGTGATATCGGATCNTATTTGTGTTGATGGCACTGTGCGCATCCAACTGTCAAACCAAGGTAAGCAGACCCTACCGTATTGACCCGATCAACAACCGCTTCGACTCGAAACTGTTCGTCATCCGTACCACCTTCTTGATTGACTAATGTGTTGCGATGAAAACCCGTTGCGATTAATTGCGATAAGGTCGGAGATTCAAGCATGTCTCCTGCCATCTGATGAATAGTGAAATCTGCAAATGAAATGTCACTATTGAGTGCTTCCACCACCCAGTCACGGTACTTCCAAACCTGACGTGGACCATCAATGGTAAAACCGTTTGAATCAGCATACCGGGCAAGATCCAGCCAGTGTCGTCCCCATCGCTCACCATATCTNGGTGATGAGAGAAACCGTTCGACCAGACGCCCATATGCATCCGAACTCTCATCGGACACAAACTGTTTTACCTGTTCCGGTGTCGGGGGTACTCCCAACAAGTCGAGCGACAATCGTCGTATAAGCGTCTCTTTCGAAGCTTCGCGTGAGGGTGTTAGACCTTCCGCTTCTAAACGACTTAATACGAAATAGTCGATACCATTACGTATCCACTCATNTTGTCTCACATCTGGTATGGCNGGCCGCTCAATTCGCTGNAATGCCCAATGGTCACTCGTCCGTCGGATATTTGAAATTTTCTCNGAGTCTGGGATCCGTGCACCTTGTTCTATCCAGCCACTGATCAGAGCAATCTGGGCATCCGTTAACGGATCTAAATCCATTGGCATTTTAGGTATGTCGCCATCTTCCTTAAGCACTTTGACCAGAAGACTCTCGCTTGGTTTCCCTACTGCAACCGCTAATCCTCTGTCGCCGCCACGAAGTACATATCCACCCAAGTCGAGACGTAAACCTGATTCCTGCAGGTCGCTACCATGACAATCCACACAGTGAGCTGTNAGAATTGGCTTAATCTGTTTGGCAAAGTCGATATCGTCATCACCAAAAGTTACTGAAACGCCTAGCAGTAGCAGTAGCAAAGAACTGAAATTGAAGGACGATTTTGACATGTAGAATCCCTTAAATGTCGGAGTAAACTCTCTCCAATGTAGATGTTCATAATATCACGTTTTTACGTAGATAAGTATTGCGATAAACTCGTGTAATCAAAACGNTCAACTATGTTCTTAACACCCCCCCGAAGTGACCTTGTTTGCGATGCAATTCGGCCATAAACTCTCGCCTTCAAATAGCTGAGCAATGCGGAATTGACCGCCCCCACTTTTGCTTTGCAAAAGACAGACTGTCCGCANGTTACTCAAGCCGGAAAAAACCACTCCCACTCTCCATCACTANTTTAATGGACATGCACCGCCTCGTTTTGATATTTATGTTCTTGGTCTTTTTTTCTGGATGTACATCCGTTTTTCAATCAGACAGCGCCCTTAAAGATCTNTCACTGCTGAAAGAGGATACATCCCGAAAGAAATTGATCACTGAATTCGGTGAACCTGTCTGGTCCAACAAGAAAGAAGGTCGGCGGAGTGATATCTTCAGCTTTACNCAGGAATTCACCAAGTCCGAAAAATTCCAAAAAGGAATGCTGGGATTCGTCGGAATCGAAGCCGGCGGTTATGAGGATGGTACACCTATAAAGGTACTTGTGAAGTACGACAGCGACGACAAGGTCATCGAAGTACGTTCGCTTCAAGGATCGGAAGTCCTAGCAGAATCAGGCGGTAGCCTTAAAGACTGAATAATTCTCAGACGTCTGGGCTTACGCATCTCACTTGTTAGTCAGCGTCAACCAGGCTTTCGCGTAACGCCGTCCCAACTCCAACTGGCTNNCNCGNTCAAANTGNACACCATCAAAGACCTTCAGTCCTTTTGCTGACACCACAGCACACTTGGAAATAGACTCTGGTAACTTGTTGAGCAGTTTNTTCACGTTCTTATNACCNAAGACTTCACCGGCGATGAACACAAGATCCTTGTTCTCGAGATCTGTCCGCAAGTGAGTCACAAGTAATTGTGCCTTCTCAATGTACTTCGGGTCTTCTGCGTTGGACTCACCCTGATGCCAAATTACACCNGCAAATTTTTCNCGCGGCACATCCTTTATGCGCTTCATCGTGTTGTCATATAACGGCTGCCCCTTTATCCACTGATCAATCGAGCTTCCTCCACGAGCATTTACCACTAAGCCAACACGCGTGTCATCAAGCGCTTCATTCATCGCAGCGGCAAAACCCGCACCAGGTCCGATTCGTTGCATTGAAATTACCTTACGATCCGTTGCAAATCGGTTTAGTGGGTTGGATGCCTGTATCCATTCCCCTTTATCATCAAACAACAACGTTGTTCCAATTGACTTGTCATCACCGTCTACAAGATGTGCACGACCCGCCATGTTTGATTGGCCGATCAACAGGAACACAATATCTGGTTCCGCTGACCAAATAATGGACGAAGGAAATACCAAAAACAGAGTCAATAATATGAAGTGTTTGAGTGTTCTCATTGTGGTTTCTCGTTGTTGAATTCATGCCGTATATACAAGAATCACGATGATCCATTCCAGATCTGTCGTGTTATCATCGTAACGTGCAAATCCACTGACGAACAACTAATTCATTACAGCGGAACTTCGCATATGCGTACGAAACCACAATGGGCAATTGGCGTCTGAATCACACCTGAGATCTGAAGAACAATCTCCGATCAATCATTTGTTATTAGCGCAATTTCAGGCACTTAATCACCTAACAGCCCTGCTTATCTACGCATTTGATACAGAAGCCGAGGATCTCATTTATGAAACACCATTCACAATCGAGAACCTGTTAGCTGGCTCATAAGAGCTTACGCGATTAAGTCTTGAATCACATGACCGTGCACGTCTGTTAATCGTCGATCGATGCCATTGTGTCTGACATTGAGTTGCTTATGGTCAATTCCCAGCAAGTGTAGAATCGTCGCGTGAATATCGTAAACCTGTGTGGGGTTCTCTCGATCTAAAGGTTTGAATCCCCACTGATCCGATTCACCAGCTGTTACACCACCTTTGATACCACCACCACTTAGCCAGTTTGTAAATACGAACGGGTTGTGATCGCGACCAAGGCTGCCTTGTGTGCTTGGCATCCTTCCAAATTCTGTTGTCCACAACACGATGGTATCTTCAAGCATACCGCGTTGTTTCAGATCTTTAATCAATGCTGATGCGCCGATAGCCATACCCTTAGCTAACGGACCATGGTCTCTGCGAATATCTTCGTGGCTGTCCCAATTTCGTCGCGGAAAACTATTATCATTACCGGACCAAATCTGTATAAAACGGACACCTCTTTCTAAGAGTCGCCGTGCAACCAGACATTTACGGCCAAAATATTCTGCCTCTTCTGGAATATTGATATCCTTGCCGTACTTCCGACCGATATTTTCCAGTCCATACATCTTCAAGATATGTTCCGGCTCCATGGATATATCCATGGCTTCAGGAGCACTCAGTTGCATTTTTGCGGCGAGCTCATAACTGCGGATTCGGGCATCGAGACGTGAATCACCGTCGCGATCTACGTTGTACGTTCGATTAAATCGATTTAACAGCTTAAGCCCATCCTGATCACTTGCATCAGTTACGAAGCCGGATTGAGCTTTTAAATTTTCAATAGGATTCTTGCGCTGTGGAAAAATCGTGGTACCCTGCGTATGAGCAGGTAAAAAGGCTGATGCCCAGTTCTTTGGCCCGTTAGATGCATATCCGCGATGGTCGGGTAAAACGACAAACGCCGGAAGGTTTTCATTCATACTCCCCAATGCATAGCTAATCCAGCACCCCATTCCCGGGAATCCCGGACGCTGAAAGCCCGTTGCCTGCAAGTAGGTAGCCTGGCTATGAACCCCCGTCTTTCCAACAAGGTTATGGACGAATGCCATATCATCGACCACTTCGCCCAATTCACTCACCGCATCACTTAGTGGCTTACCACTTTCGCCGTAAGGTTTGAAATCGAAATATGATTTTGCCCACGGCCCAAATCCACTTTGAAACAGCTCGATTTTCTCACCAAAATCACTCGGCTCGCCATGGTGCTTTTCCAATGCGGGTTTGTAATCAAACAGGTCGATATGGCTAGCTGCACCGCCCATAAAGAGTTGGACAACTCGTTTGGCACGAGGAGGGTGATGCAAAACACCACCTAGTTTGCCACCNGGCTCGGCTAGTNCGTCTTTTCCAAGCATGGCAGCAAGTGCGATGCCACCGAGTCCACCACCGGAATTCCAAAGAAACTCCCGTCGGGATGAGCTAATCTCGGATTGTGNTTTACCAAATTCCATTTATGCGGGTCACCTAGTCAACGTATACAAATTCATTCAGGTTGTAGAGTAAACGACACACATTCGCTAAGTCATGCTGCTGAGCATATTGCACTAATGCCTCAAGATCATTCACTGCTGGTGTTCTACCTGTGATACGTTCAAATGCCAACTTAACCTGACTCGTTAAGTCCTGTTCACTTTGTTGCAAATCCTCAGCGAAGTATTCTGCCATGGCGAGATTAAATTTATTGTTCAGCAATGCAAGGGCCTGAATCGACGTGATCGTCTCATCTCGCGTCGGNGTACTTTGAGACGAATCTGCGCAATCAAGTGCAGTCATAAATGGATCCGGCTGGCTTCTTACAATGAATCGATAGATGCTACGACGGTGTGACTTCANATCACGGGGATCGTGCTTATGGTATTCATAATGCGGTGAATGCTCCGGACGTTCTAACTCAAATAAGTAGTAACCTTCGCCACCCATGCGGTTATCAAGNCGTCCGCTCACCATCAGGATTGAATCTCGAATTTCTTCCGCGGATAATCTGCGGCGATTCATACGCCATAAAAAGCGGTTTCCACCATCGATTGTGGCATTTTTCTCATTGTGCGTTGCTGCCTGTCGATATGTAGAACTGGAAACAATCAGGCGATGAAGATCCTTAATTGATTGGCCATTGTCACGAAATTCTGCCGCCAACCAATCCAATAGTCGTGGATGAGTGGGAAGCTCTCCCATCCTGCCAAAGTCATTCGAGCTATTAACTATCCCCCGACCAAAGTGATACTGCCAAATTCTATTTACGATACTGCGCCACGTGAGNGGGTGATCGTTTCGCGTTAGCCAATGGGCGAGAGCTGCCCGCCGGTCACCCTCTGTGTGATCNTCGGGNAATTGAAATGTATCTGCGCTGTTCGCAAATACGGGAATGGTACCGGGAATTGCCGGATCACCTGGTTTGAGAATATCTCCACGATATAAGACATTGATTTGCCGTGGTTTTCCCTTGGTCGGCTGAAATCCACCGCGCGGATTAAATTCCGTTGCAGCTGCATAGACCATGCGCCCTGCTGGCTGCGCATCCAATGCGGCCTGAGCATCCTTTACCAGTTTCGCTAATTCCGATAGTCGTTTGACTCGCTCAGGGGTTCTGGCTTTTTTAAGTTCGACCTCTGCCCTTAACAACAGACTCGCACGCTGTTGTGTTTTCGACACATCCATGGGAAGCGGCCAGATTCCATCCGTTGCGTTCTGTTTCCCCCATCGCTCACCTTGCTCAATCGATGTNGCAGCTGATGTCGTTTTGTTCAACGCGATATTTTGGCCTGCTTCATCTAATACNACAATCTCTGAGATTGCCATAATGTAGTCGTTGAGCCTAGCTGTGAGTTTGGTCGCTGTTATTCGCACGTATCTGGCAGCCACAGACTCCGGCGATGACGAATAGAAAGCAAGGCCCACGTTCGGATAATCAAATTTTGTTTGATCTGCAACAACGCTTGACTCTTTGAATGTTGGATCGTCAGAGCACTCTATTCGGAACCTCGTTGGAAACCCAAATCCATTGCCAATCTGATTGAAGTCATCACTCGTCGGATGAATTCTGATTTCCGAAATGGCAACAGATTCCCCGAGGTCCACTTGTAGCCATTCTTCTTTATCGACCGCAGCAGAGATTTGGCTGTGATATCCATATGCCGCCATTCGTGTTTTAAGCTTAGCGGCTTCGGTAAACTGATCAGCCTCTTCTTTTAATCTCTTGTATGTGTCACCAGCCGTATCAGCAATTGCCTTGTTGATAGCGGCGATTTCTTCTGTCGCTGACTTTATCTGTGCATTTAGCTTGGATTTCTGTTGCTCGACCACAGCGTCAACACCGTAACTGCGTTCTGCTTTATCTACTGCAGCGAAAACGGTATGTAAATTGTAGTAATGCTGCTGCGTAATGGGATCAAACTTGTGGTTGTGGCAGCGAGCACATTGAATGGTTGTGCTGGTAAATGTATTGAGCGTGTTNGTNACCATATCGTCGCGGTCTAGATANCGAGCGATTCTGCCNTCGATCTTTGATTCCGGCACTTCTACGTGTCCGATAAAATCCCATGGTCCGGCAGCAATAAATCCGAGTCCAAGGATTCCGTCAGATGTATTCGGATAAAGAATATCACCGGCAATTTGCTCGTGGACAAATCGAGTGAATGGCTTGTCTTGATTGAAACTATCAACAACATAGTCACGGTATGGCCACGCATTTGGTCGCAACTTGTCNTTGTCATATCCGCATGTATCAGCATATTTGACAACGTCGAGCCAGTGACGCGCCCACCGTTCGCCATATGCTGGTGACGCAAGCAATTGATCAACCAGTCGTTCGTAGGCAAGCGGCGACTCATCCGTCATGAATGCATTTACTTGCTCCGGAGTTGGAGGCAGTCCCGTCAAATCGAAATAAAGTCTTCGGAGTAATGTATGTCGGTCCGCACGAGCAGATGGAGTCAAATCGTGTTCCAGTTGTTTTGCCAGCACAAACGCGTCAATGGGATTCTTGATANTGAATCCCTCGGGTACGCGATCGATAGACGGAATGATGCCTCGGCTTATCGCTTGCAGTGACCACCAATTGGTATCTGTAACAACTGCCGGTTCGATTTTCACAAAGTCAGCCGGCCACGGAGCACCCGCCAAAATCCACTTTTCAATTACGGCTAACTCTTGTTTCGAAAGCGCTTCCTTCCCTTTCGGCATTTTGGCCATACCAGACCCATNNGGAGTAATAACATCAACAAGGTGGCTTTCTGCCGGCTTTCCCTTAACAAGAAAGCCGCTCTCATATAGCCCGTCACGGGTGTCTAACGCAAAGTCCCCTTTTGACTCTGTACTGTTGTGACAGGAAATACACTTGGCTTGCAGAATCGGCATGACGTGGTCTGAAAACAGGTCATCTGCCAGTAACACACTGCACGACCCATTTATAAAGAAGCCGTAAAGTGTAAACAGAAATATGCGAAGATGTCTCATGTCAGTTTTTGATAGCCCAGTGNAATTGTGAATGACGCAATTACATTTTAATGCGACATGAATNTCGTCACAATTAAGGACGATTACCGNNCAGCCTAATTGGCATCTTCACGTGTTGTGTGTACCGGTTGAACATCNGGAGGACTGCGCCACGTAGCTTCCATTTCTGCAACCGGCACCGNAACTTCCTNCGCCGTTGTCATATCCCCACGAAGNAATGTTAACGTCACCATGTCACCTGGCTTCATTGTGCGAATTGCTCCCACAAAATCATCCCGGATGCGGATTCGCTTACCATTTATATGAGTAATAACGTCACCCTGGTTAACACCACCTTGCTCAGCTGCCCCCCGAGATTCCATTTTTTGGACAACCACACCGATCGTTCNTTCAGGCAACTTCTCAAGAACNTCGGGGGAAAGCACGACCAATTCGTCTACGAACATCTGAAGGGTAGGTGTGGATGCATGCTGCTGAGTCGCCAGCAAATCGGCAACGGCTCTGGCAGGAGTTACGTTTGCAATGCCCGCTGGTCCAAATTGACTTGTAACAGAACCCGATTGCACTCCGACGATTTCCCCGCGTTCGTTAAGCCATACCCCGCCTGAAGACCCTTTCTGAACCTGACCGGCAACATGAAATACTTCAATAAAACGGTCCTGGTATTCAAAAGTGGTTTGTCGACGAGCAACCATTCCGCGTTGTAATATCCCGTGGCGATAGAGGGGACTCGCAAAAAGATAAATGTCCGTACCCGGCGCAGGGAATCTCCTGTTTACAGCGAGCGGCTTAAATTCACCGTCTTTACTATCAACTTGTAGCAATGCGATATCATGACCAA
>PAXU01000042.1 GCA_002714565.1 Rhodopirellula sp. | reverse complement strand
ACCCAATCACAAGGATTATCTGTTAAGGGAGATCCACATACGTATATGGATCAGGTTGGTGATTGGGATCGGATCACCGCATGGATGTCCGGGAACCAGTTAAAGAGACCGGCAGACCGTGCTGCATAGAGTCCGCGTCGAGTTTGTGTCCTTTCTAAAATGCCTATGTTCAGCTAATTTGAAACGGTAGAAATTTAGGCGGAATATCCACTTGTGACAGCCGCTTGCGATGGCAAAAGGTGTCATTGTTAAAACAACCTAGAGCCGAAGCCAGATACACCTATGAGCCACTCAAGTGGAAATTCGCGATTACCTAAGCCCATCGCGTTCTTGTTTGAAAACTCTCTCTTCCTGATTTTCGGTGCCGTTGGCGCTATGGTCTGGGCCAATGTTGATTTCGAAAGTTATGACAACTTCGTGCATTTCCCCATTACCGGAGAGCATCATGAGGCGGACGTAACCGGTGAGTTGGCAGACGATGGACATCAAGAAGAGGCCAATACGGCGGATGAACACGCATCACACGGCCATGGTGTGACGATTCATTTCCTGATTAACGATATCCTGATGGCGATGTTTTTTGCGATTGCCGCCAGCGAAGTGTGGGAAGCGTTACTGCCGGGCGGTGCATTATCGAATCCGAAGAAGGCTGCTACACCACTGCTGGCAACGCTTGGAGGAATCGTGGGGCCGGCAGGATTGTATTTGCTTGGTGCTGTCATGATCGGAAAGATGGCAATACTGGGAAGCGGTTGGGCCATTCCATGTGCTACGGATATTGCATTTAGTTATCTGGTAGCCCGAATGATATTTGGCAATGGGCATCCTGCGATTGCCTTTTTGCTATTACTTGCGATTGCCGATGACGCAGCAGGGTTAGCGATCCTGGCTGTTGCTTATCCACAAGGGGACGGTGGTATCCAACTGCAATGGTTGCTGCTGGTACTCGGGGGAATGGCTGCCTGTGGGATGTTTAGGAAGTTTCGGATTCAAAACTTCTGGATTTATTTATTGACGGCTGGCACGCTGTCTTGGGTCGGTTTCCTCAAGGCGGGTATACATCCAGCTCTCGGGTTAGTACCAATCATCCCGTGCTTACCACATGCTCATACAGATCTTGGAATATTCGCCCGTGCAGAACTTCACCGTTCAGATACGCTAAATGCGCTCACGCATTGGTGGAAAAATCCAGTCGAGATAGTGCTCGGATTGTTTGGGTTGGTGAACGCCGGCGTACCGCTGGAATCGGAGAATTTCGGTGCGGCGACTTGGTTGGTGTTGCTCGGCTTAATCATCGGAAAGCCGGTAGGTATCATGCTGTTCACATTTATTTCCGAGAAGTGTTTCAAACTACAGATTCCTTCGGGAATGACTTACCGACATATATTTGTGATTGGTCTGATTGCATCCATCGGATTTACGGTGTCCTTGTTTGTCACAACAGCTGCATTTCCTACGTCTGGCGCTGATGTGACGGATGAACAAGTGGCTGTGAGTAATGCAGCGAAACTTGGGGCTCTATTGAGCTTTGCCGGAGCTGCCGTTGCATTCGCTGGGGCAAAGGCACTTGGAATTAGACCTAGTGGTGATTCCGGCGGTCAGACTGAGGAAACGACAGAGTAGTTAGCCAAGACTCAAGATGTCTTTGAATAACCGGAGTGAGATAAAGATGGTCAGCCGTTCTGTAGTGTTGCTGTTGTTATTCGTTGGTATAAGTAGCGTGCGAGCGGAGGAGTCCGGTACGTATGATCCGACCGACAGTTATAAGGTGACAGAAATCCACGGCTGGAAAGTGTATGTACAGAAACGTCTTTATCGGGAAAAAAAGGAAGTTGGAAAAGAAGCGCTAGCCATTCTAGAGAACCAGCTCTTTAAAGTGACCAGAGCTGTACCGGAAGAAAAGCTCGCTAAGCTAAAGGAAGTGCCAATTTGGGTTTGCGATCGGAAGGACGGCCCGATTCATTATCATCCGGCAAAAGAGTGGCTCGTCGACAACAACTACAATCCGGATAAGGCAAAGGCAGTCGACATAAGTCGCGCCGAGAACATTATCCGCAGCCATCGGGATCAACCCTGGGTGATGTTGCATGAATTAGCACATGCCTACCACGATCGCGTGATTTCATTTGAGGATGAACGTGTTATTGCGGCGTATGAAACTGCAAAGAAGAGTGGTAAATACGAGGCAATTACGAAGATTCAGGGTTCGGTTGGGAAGCATTATGCTCTGACGAATCACAAGGAATACTTTGCGGAGTGCACCGAGGCATTCTTTGGTTGCAATGACTTTTTCCCTTACGTGAGAACTGAATTACGCGAGTTTGATCCGGATGTATATCATGCTTTGGTGGACATTTGGGACAACGATCCTATCAGGAACTCAAATCCAAACCGAAAATAGTCGAGTTGGAAAACTAAAAAAACGCATTTGTCCGTGTTGATGCTAGTAAATCTCTGTCAGAGTCTTACAATCGGATGAATACCGCTGGGAGAAGATGGCGGGTTTTGTATTCTCCTGCGATAGAGCAACTGCCAAATTACGGGCAGACTCATGGGGTATCCTTTTTGTTGCTTATCCCGACGTGCGTTTTGCTCTTAATTGCATAAGTCGATCTAATTCACAATTAGCGACCTGATTACGAGGCTTTCTCCAGCGTAAATGAGTGAACTTAAACGCTCTTGCTACCGAGAGTTACATTTCGTTAAGCGTTTCCCTGACGCGTCGCGATTTCTTAGTTGGTAGTGATAGCCATGGACTTTATCTATACGAAGGGATGAGTAATGACCACGTTAACTGGCAAGAAACCGTATCCGGTTGCCTGGTTAGCAGCATTGATGATGCTGTTTACAGGTAGCGGATTTGTATTTGCGCAAGAAGATGCCGCATCTTCTGATGCTCCGGAGGCGACTTCGGAAGAAGCTCCACCAGAAGCTGTACCCGATGAGACTCAAGAAGAGCCTACTGCGGAAGAGTTGGAAGGCATGAAAGATGCTGAAAACACGATGCAGACGGAAACACCGGGCCACCTTGTGACACGAGAAGACGTCGAACGTACACCGGCGGATTATTGGGCCGATTATGAAGATAATGAGATTGCTTGGACACTGAATAACCTCTGGATCATGCTTGCGGGTTGTTTGGTGTTCATCATGCACCTCGGATTTGCTAGTCTCGAGTGCGGTCTCACACGACAGAAGAATACCGTAAACATCCTGTTCAAAAACACGATGATTATTTCAATTGGTCTTCTGACTTACGGCCTCATGGGATTCAACGTGATGTATCCTGGATTCGATACTGAGCCAGAAGTCGTTGATGGTGTGGAAGTTTACGCTGATAGTGGACTATTGAAGCTTGATGCGATTCCAAATTTCATAACCACCGATAGCGTTGACAACCTATCGCCGTCTTACAATGCCGGGTATACGTGGTACACAGACTTCTTCTTCCAAGCAATGTTTGCTGCCACATGTGCAACCATCGTATCGGGAGCAGTTGCAGGTCGCGTGAAACTAAGTTCGTTCCTCGTGTTTAGCACGCTATTACTGCTGTTTTGTTATCCAGTTACGGGTGCCTGGAAATGGGGAGCTGGTTGGCTGGATCGCGCAGGATTTTATGACTTCGCCGGATCAACACTTGTTCACTCTGTAGGAGGCTGGGCGGCCCTTGTTATGGCGGCGTTATTAGGTCCTCGGATTGGCAAGTACAATGCGGACGGATCCTCAAATGCAATTCCCGGTAGTAACCTTCCACTGGTAGCCGTTGGTGTATTCCTGCTCTGGTTCGGTTGGTTTGGCTTTAATGGCGGTAGCGTACTCAATGCTAATGCTGTAAGCGTATCACTTGTTTTGGTAACGACCTCAATGGCTGCTGCCGCTGGTGGTCTGGCTGCTGGACTTACCTCTTGGGTGATGGATAAGAAGCCGGATGTATCTATGGCACTAAACGGTATTCTTGCCGGCTTGGTAGGTATCACGGCTGGTGCTGACCAAATGGCGATTTGGGAATCGGTTGTTATTGGCGGGATCGCTGGCGTAATTGTTTACTTCAGCGTCGTGGCCGTAGACAAGAAGATTGATGACCCTGTTGGTGCCGTCAGTGTCCACCTCGTGTGTGGTATCTGGGGTACGCTTGCTGTGGGCATCTTTGGCGCACTCGCAAGCACCGAACAGTTGTTGGCACAACTTAAAGGCATTCTTGCTATTGGTGGCTACGTAGTGATCTTCACCGCTGTTGTGGGGCTGATCCTGAAGAATACGGTTGGTATTCGCGTATCACCTGAGGAAGAAGAAGCCGGTCTTGATGTGTCTGAACACGGAATGAAGGCTTATAACTAGGCTGAAAAGTGTTCCGAGTACAATACGGATTTTATAAACGAATTCGTGAAACAATAATTACCCGTGGTCGAATTGGTTCGGCCACGGGTTTTTTGTTTCACCCAGTGGTAGTCAGTTAAAGGCAACGAATGACTCACGGATATGATTTGATCGATATTAGTGTGCCGTTAGCGGATAATGCGGTAAGTGAACCGTTTCCTGCAAAGATCGAATACCTCGATCATCAGTATGGCGGTAGCCAGATGCAGGAGTTATTCGGTGTGAGCCGGCGGGATCTGGCTGTATCGGATGGTGGTGGATGGGCGATTGAGAAAATAGAAGCGATTACCCATACCGGTACGCATGTGGATGCACCGTTTCACTACGGCCCGCTGAGTGATGGCAGACCCGCACGGCGCATTGACGAAGTACCACTGGAATGGTGTTTCGCACCGGGCGTGCTAATTGACGTTAGGTCATTAGGTGATGGTGACGAGATAACGGTTGATTTCATACGGCGGCAATTAGATGAGATTGAATATGTAATCTCGGAGAACGATATTGTCTTGTTGCAAACGGGTTGTGATGAACGGTTAGATTCGACGCAATATTTTCAACAACCGGGTCTTGGACGAGACGGAACACTTTGGCTTGTCGAACAGGGGGTTCATGTGATTGGTATCGATGCCTATACAATTGATCGGCCATTTCACGCAATGAAGGCGGACTTCGATAAGACTGGCAACGGTGATGTGGTATGGCCAGCGCATTTTGCGGGCATTACCAGCGAGTACTGCCAGATTGAAAAGTTGGCGAATCTGGACAAAATTCCCGTTAGACACGGGTTTCTTGTTAGTTGTTTGCCGGTGAAAATAGCTCGGGCCAGTGCGGCCTGGTGTAGAGCTGTGGCGCTGATTCCGAAATAGATACCGAAATCACTTGGCTCTTAGAGTAAATCAAATACGTTCTCAGGCGGTCGTCCGATTACCGCCTTTTCGTCGGTGACGACGATTGGGCGCTCCATGAGTTTAGGCTCATTTGCCATTAAGGTGATGGCCGAATCGTGACTGAGCACATCTTGTTTGACGCCCAGTTGTTTGAATTCCTCTTCTTTTTGGCGAATTAAATCACGTGCGGCAATCCCCAACTTCGCTATGATTTCTCTCAATTCCTGTTCAGTGGGCGGATTGGTCAGGTATTCAATGACTTCGAATTCAACCTTGGAATCCTGAAGAATGGCAAGCGCCTGGCGACTCTTGCTACATCGTGGATTATGGTAAATCTTCATCGACATCTCGCTGATCGGGAAAGAGGGTATGGCTGACGTTGAATTGCACCTAAATAAACTGCTGGTGGGGAATTAGTTATACTGATAGATCGTGTTGTTGTGAGGAACCCCGTATGTGCTTTTCTACAGTAACCTCATCGAAATCCGGAGATCTAGTCTATGCTCATTCGCTCTCGTCTGTTGGTGATTACCTCATGTGGAGTTGCAGCCAGCGTTTTGTTGTTTGGGATTTTCTCGTCGCCAAATGATCACGGTAGTCAGGTGTCGGCAGCTGACGTGTTAAGGGACGACGTTCCTTCAAAGATCGAGCGGATTAAGTGGACTACATCCCGAGTGAAGGGGACGCCGGAACCCCCTTTACCATATGAAGTAAAGGTCGCTTACGAAAATGTTCANCTGGATGCTCCGGTAGCGATTAATCGTCTTAGCGGTACACCGTANTATATCGTTGCTCAACAACATGGCGGTGTACGGGTATTCTCGCAAAACAAGGCGGGCGATGAGGTATTCAACGTNTTAGACGTTGATCGGACCGTGTACGGCGTCGCAGCACATCCGGACTTCACAGAAAACGGATTCATTTATGTCATGACTGTGAATANCGATGAGCCCGAAGAGAGCGGTAGTTGGGTTAGTCGGTTTACCATCAGCACAGAGGCACCATTCAAGGCAGATCCGTCATCCGAGCTTGTGTTATTTAAATGGCTCAGAGGTGGCCATAACGGCGGTTGCCTGAGGTTTGGACATGATGGTTACTTGTACATTGCTACCGGAGATGGGAGTGGCATCGCCGACGCTCTAAAATCCGGCCAGGATGTCAGTGATTTAATGGGCTCAATCTTACGAGTGGATGTAGATAATACTGCCGGAGAAAGAGCTTACGCGATTCCGGATGATAATCCACTTGTTGACAACGCTGATGCACGACCGGAGATCTATTCATTCGGTCATCGTCAGATCTGGAAGTTTAGTTTCGATCGGAAAACTGGCCAGCTGTGGGCTGGCGAAGTTGGGCAGGATCTGTGGGAAATGGTCTATAAGATCAAGAAGGGTGGAAACTATGGGTGGAGCGTTCGAGAAGGTGCGCATCCGTTTCGACCTGAACGACCTCAGGGGCCAGCGCCATTTGAAGAGCCAGTCGTCGAACATCACCATCACGATTTCCGCTCTATCACCGGTGGATTTGTCTATCACGGTTCACGCCTGCCGGAGCTTACCGGTAACTATATATATGGCGACTTTGACACAGGAAAGGTCTCAACCTTTCGTTACAGAAGTGGCAAGGCGCATCGAAAGGCGACCATCGCTGATACCGATGTCAGAATCGTGGACTTTATCGAAGCAGATGACCTTGAAGTCTATTTACTCGACTATGTGAGTGGTCAGCTATATGAACTAGTCGAGAATGCTAAGGCAGGAAAGGCAAACACTGACTTTCCACAGAAACTCAGCGAAACGGGATTATTCAAGTCCGTTGCAGACCATATTCCAGCTGATGGTGTAATTCCATACGACGTGAATTCACCCTTATGGTCTGACAACGCCCAAAAGTATCGATTCATTGCCATCCCCGGTGATGGCCAAATCGATTTTGATGACGTCACGTATCCGCAAGCACCACCTGAAGCACCTCCCGGTTGGCGATTCCCCGACGGCACGGTGTTGGTGAAAACCTTTGCGATAGAGACGGAAGTCGGAAACCCTGAAAGTGAAGTCCGACTGGAAACGCGATTGTTACACCACAAGCGCATGGATGGTGAGGATAACGGCTATGGTGCACAGGTTTGGCGCGGCTACACCTACATTTGGAATGACGCTCAAACCGATGCAGTGCTGGCGCCACTCGAGGGGCTCGATCGTGAGTTGACGATCAAGGATGCAGGTGCAGCCGGCGGTAAGAGAAAGCAAGTGTGGCACTTTCCAAGCCGGAGTGAATGTACGCTATGCCACACGATGGCTGCAAGGTATGTACTCGGGGTCACCACGATGCAAATGAATCGCGATTACGATTACGGTCATTTTAAGATGAATCAAATCGAATACCTTGATCGACTCGGAATGTTTAGTGCATCTCCGGAACAGACACCCGAGGACTTGCCTAAACTGGCGGACTATCATGACGATACGGAGGATGTGAATCTGCGGGCACGCTCGTATTTGCAATCGAATTGTTCACATTGCCATCGCAAGTGGGGTGGCGGAAACGCGGAGTTTACATTGCTGGTGAACTACACTCTCGAGGACGGAGGTCTGGTAGGTGTGAAGCCACAGCAGGGTTTGTTTAATTTGCTTGATCCCGAGTTGGTAATTCCAGGCCAACCAGAGAAATCGATGATCTATCATCGAATGACGTTAGACGGTCTGGGTCGGATGCCACATATTGCTTCGAATGTAAAAAATTCCAAAGCAGTTGATTTGATAAGAGAATGGATTGGCAAAATGGATGAAAACGAATATCACAAGCAAACTGGTATTGATACCACGGAAGAATAATACGACAACAAATAACAGAGTGCTGATGCGTTTGCGGAATAGCAGGCAGTAAGGCGGACTTATCTAAGACTGTCTCAGAGGAATTCGGACAGTATTCACTGGTGAAAGCAGGCAACTATGTCAGACGAACAATCAATCGACCAGACTCCAGAAAACTCTGCGGGCGGTACATTTGAAGCACCGTATCCTGGTAGCAAGGAAATGCCTCAGTGGGATACGAATGAGCTAATTGATGCGCCCAAGTTTACTCTAAAGAACTGGATGTCGATGCTCGGCCCGGGGCTAATTATTGGCGGGGCGGCGATTGGTGGTGGTGAGTGGCTGGTTGGCCCAAAGGTGACAGCGAAATACGGCGGTGCATTACTTTGGCTGGCAACGATTAGCGTGCTTTCGCAGGTCTTGTACAATATCGAAATCAGTCGTTATACGCTCTACACCGGTGAACCGATTTTCACCGGGAAGTTTAGAACAATGCCAGGGCCAAAATTCTGGGTCTTTGCATATTTACTCTTTGATTTTGGATCCGTTTTCCCGTACCTGGCTGCGACTGCGTCCGCACCATTATTCACGGCGATTTACGGGCACATACCCGACCCGGAAAGTACTAAAACTGCATCGCTGTTAGGAATGCAGTTAGCCGAAGGCACCATTCTGCAGNTCTTCGTCTATTTGATATTTATTGGGGCACTCGTNCCGTTGGTGTTTGGTGGAAAGATTCTAAANGCGCTGAAATACGTGATGGCATTTAAGATTTTTACCGTGATGGGTTTTCTGGTCGTTCTCGCTATTCTCACGTGGAACCCCGGGACTTGGACGGAGATCTTCAGCGGGTTTGTCAAATTTGGAAATGTTCCGATTGAGCGGAGTGAAGACCTCAATGGCAATGGTGTGCTGGATGAGGGCGAAGACTGGGATAGCGATGGTAATCTCGATATAGAAGAACCAACCTATTTGCTCGCCGATGCGAGGCAAGCACTAAAGGACGGTAACTATAAACTCGATTTGGACGGCGATGGCACGGTCGATCAAGTGATTGCGGAGGATGGCGAGACGGCCTTGCAAAAAATCACGCTGGACTTAGGCGACGGNCNGCAGGAATATCTGCTCAATACCCGNGAAGAAGGTAAGTCCTTTGTCGATGCGGACAAAGATGGCACACGTGATGGTGACAATGTAGATAATATCTTTTCATCAATCTTTAGGGGTGACGGAGTTCCATCTGTAGACTGGACGTTGATTGCNTTTTTGTCAGCCCTCGTGGCGATCTCTGGCTCGGGCGGTTTATCCAATACTCCGATCAGTAACTATACTCGTGACGAAGGCTGGGGGATGGGACACCATGTGGGCGCCATCCCGAGTGCCGTNGGTGGTCTGGACTTGCAGTTGTCGCATGTTGGTTGCGTTTTTGAAGTCAGTGAGGCGAGCCTCCCTCGTTGGAAACGCTGGTATAAGCATGTTGTCCGTGATCAGGTTGTCGTTTGGTTGCCGGCGTGTTTCCTGGGATTGGCATTGCCTAGTATGTTGTCCGTGGCATTCCTTGATCGCGGATTTGAAGCCGATGGTCAATGGAACGCTGCCGTGATGACGGCAGATGGTGTTGCTGAAAGTTTTGTCAGTGATGCCGAGAAACTACAGTATGACGAGCTCAAGACGACGATTCAAAGCACACGCGGTGATGAGCAGGCTACAGCCATCGCCCAGTTGGAGGAACTAAAGAGTAATCGTACTGGTAGTGCTTCACTATTCTGGTTCATGACGGTGTTCTGCGGTTTCCTCGTGTTAGCGCCGAGCATGTCTACCAGTGCTGATGGGATTATTCGGCGTTGGGTGGACGTATTCTGGACGAGCAGTGCGAAGCTCAGGCAGAAGGATCCGAAGGCCATCAAGGGGGTCTACTTCAAGGTGTTGCTAGCATATGCTGCGTTCGGCTTGGTAGCACTTTCACTTGGCAAACCGGTGACATTGTTATTAATTGCGACAACGATTTACAACTTTGCCCTAGGCTTTAGCTGCCTGCACGTATGGAAGGTAAATGTGACNATGCTTCCCAAAGCACTGCGGCCNCATTTGCTTATCCAACTTGGATTGATTCTCTCGGGCCTCTTCTTCCTGTTTATTGCTGTGGTCTCAAGCCTGTCGAAACTGGGATACATTTAGACCTGTAGAGTCGAAAACNTAGGTTAATCGTTCAGATATATTACGGTATCTAATCCGGCAGACGTCATGATCCTCTCCAGAGGGAGGTGTTTGTATGTCGGACTTGAAAGATTCCCTAATGCAGTGGCGGTATNTGGTAGAAGCCCAAGTGGACTTTCTAAGNGCGGTAGGTGAATATCGCTTGGATGCGGCGAAAGCAGAGTTGGTAGCCGCAGTGGCATCGAATCAGTTATCGGTGGCTCGCATGAAGGCGCAGATTGCNCAGGAACTTGGTGGTGCCTTGCGGCGACTGCACCGATTTGAAAATCGGAATAAGCTACGCGCCCAGCGACTAGCCACCATGGCTAGAGATGCGTCTCTNGTAATGAACGGGGAAGATTTATCGCTGACGAGAATGGTGCGCATGTGGAGTGCCTACAAAGTCTTCGAGCGGATGTTACCGCTAGANAGCCTCGAAAAGATTATGGANAATGATCTCGCACCTGGCTCGAGGGCTGCTGATCAGTTTGTGAACAAAGCGGATCCACAAAGCGAATGTGAAGATGTTCCTGACACAGTAGATAATGAACATATGCTTGTTGGGTGGATTAANCGAAAGCGTTACCTTGCCAAACGCGGTACACGCGCATACAGGCATATAATCCATGTNTTTCACGAAATTGCCGAAGTCGGTCGGCACGAAGTGGAAAAAGTAGAGAGGTCCATGGATGAAATGCGGGAAGGTACNTTCAAAGTCTGGAATCCCCTGATAATCTCAGCGCTGCCTGACAGCCTGGATGTCCAAAAGATTCTATCNGCGGGAATTAAATCGCTTTGAGTGTGGTAGTTATGAGGTACATTTGTCAAAGGTATCTATGCAGCGACAGGCCTTTTTGACGACTGCGTGTTGCCAATGCAACGTAGTGCCTCAAACCATTCCCAAGTGATTCCATGTCCGAGNTCTCCAGCATGAATACGAGCGATCAGGGTGAGTCTGCNACAGNTTCGTCCATATCGCCATGCGTGATTCATCCGGTGGTGGATTGGTTGTTCTGCGGCGGACTCTCCATCGTTGTGATTATTGGAGTCTTTGTGGTCTTCAGTTCGCACCCAGAAATGGTGAGTGCNTTTAGCTATGAAAAGGCGTTACAACAAGCAGTCGAAGTTGTGGAGCAGGGGGCAGACCCGGNAGGACAGGCAGCTTCGCTGGTACCGTCCGAGGCATTTAGCTCGCTCTCCATATTGCTTGTGCTTTCCACCTTGATAAACCATCCCCACTTCATGATGAGTTACAAGCTGCTCTATAACTCACGCGAGCAAATTCANGAATACCGATGGTCAAGCACGTGGATGCCAGTGCTGCTGGTAGCCGTATTAATGCTGGGCATTGTTGCACCGCGGGAGGCATTTGGTGGAGCAGGGCCATTATTGCTTGAGGGACTGAACGTTGTTGCAGCCCTATATCTTGCGTGGCATTACAACGGTCAGGCCTGGGGTATGGTTGCCTCGTTTAGTTATCTGGGAGGCATCAAGTTATCGCGAACAGAGAAGATGATGATTAGAAGCGGTCTACGTGTGATGACCGCTGTACATGTATTGATCGCCCTTATGTTGGTGAAACCCGGTTGGACGGTTCATGAATATGTAATTCAGCGTGAAGAGACCATTGGGATCTGGCTTCACGATTTGCTTGTCGTGGCCTTGATCTTTGCATCAGTAACGCTGCCAATTGGAATAATGGCCTTTCGAAGCGCAAGCAAGAGAGCGGGAAAGGGACTACCGGTTACTGCGTTTACTTCCTGGCTGGCGGTCTATTTTTGGTATGCGTTGTTGTATGTGCAGCGGGACGTATTTGGAATTCTCGTCGTAGTACAGCTCGCGCACGCGCTACAGTATCTCGTGTTTACGACACGCGTGGAAATAAATCGAAACAAGGCAGAATCGAGCAGTGGCGTTGCCAGAACCGTTGTGACTTTTGCGGCGGCGATCGGGGTTGGGGCAATCGTGTTTGACTTGCCCGGCTGGATCGGTATGTCCAACGACACGGCAAGAATGTATGGAATGGCAATGGGTGCCGTGGCATCTGCCATAAACATCCACCACTATTTCGTCGACGGTGCTATCTGGAAGATATCCAATCCTCGCGTGCGCAAGGATCTGTTTGCACATCTGCGTTCCTGATTCCAGCCCACCATGTGGTATCTTAGGTTGTCATGGAGACTCAAGAGAACAAACCTGGAGAGAACTGCCGTGATAGCTTGCTAGCCGATCAGGTTGCATCTTTGGAGGTTGTCGTAAATGGCCTGGAACAGAGACTTGACGATTTAGNGGGTGAAAATAGTTCTATTCGAGCCGACATACATGACGGCTTTTTGCAGGATGCACAAGCGGCATTGATGTTCTTGAGAAGCCCGNGGTCAACAGAAGGGACAATCGCGAGGGCGGCTGCCGCACTTGAGACGGCTATTTTGAAGGCTCGTCAGTTGTTAGGGCAGCAGGAACACGATGTGCACAGGTCGCTGGACTTTATGNGNCTTGTTTCCGCGATTCAATCTGAGGCATTAATTGAGTCGGTGGCGGTTCAGGGAACTGTAATGGGATCGGCGGNGTCGGTGTCGGAGGAATTTCATGAGCCATTATGGCGAATCCTTTATGAAGCGATCCGGAACGTTGCTAAACATAGCGGGACACTTGTTGCTGAGGTAACGCTTGAATTCAGAGAAGACATACTGCAAGCAGAGGTTAGAGACCGCGGCAGCGGTTTTGATATGGACTCGGTGCCAGGAGACCGATTCGGAATTTCATCGATGATGGCAAGGGCAGCTCAGATGGGTGGCCAATTGTGGATAGAGACTGATCGCGGAATGGGCACGTCGGTCCGACTGCGAGTCCCAATGAAGCAAGGGGTATAGGTAACTAGATGGTAACTACGAAGGTGAAACCTGCACTGCGTCGTGGAGTGATGCTGCAGTGGTTAATCGTTGTGCTGGTTGTATTGGTAGTGAGAGAACCGATTTCCGCCGCAGAGTTTCCGCCAGACAAGGTGGTCGTGCTTACATTTGATGACTCGGTTCGGAGCCAATACGACGTCGTGCGGCCGATCTTATTGAAATATGGATTCGGCGCGACGTTTTTCATAACCGAAGGCTTCGACTTCAATTCAGACAAGCAGAACTACATGACTTGGGAGCAGATTAAGCAACTGCACACTGATGGTTTTGAAATTGGCAATCACACGAGAGATCATGTTGGCTTAAACGAACAGAACTACGTAGAGCAGTTGGATGCAATCAATAGTCAGTGCGAACGGTATGGTATTCCTAAGCCCATTAGCCTCGCGTATCCGGGTAATCAGTATTCATTGGAGATGTTCGAGAAGCTCAGTGAGTACGGTATTCAATTCGCCAGACGCGGTGGGTCTCCCGAGTTTCCTTATGAGAAAGGGAAGGGTGTCGCATTTGAGCCCGGGTTTGACCATCCGCTTTTGATTCCAAGTGCCGGGGATGCCCGACCAAACTGGGAGATGGATGATTTCCTTCAAGCAGTCCATCAAGCCAAAGGCGGAAACATTGCTGTGTTGCAGTTTCATGGAGTACCGGATATTGCACACGACTGGGTGAGCACTGCGTCGGATCGATTTGAGCAATTCATGGGTTACCTGGCCCGCGAACAATATACCGTGATTTCTCTCCGAGACCTTCGGAAATACGTTGATCCTGGAATGGTGCCGGTGAGTCCATTGGATGTAGTCGAGGATCGGAAAAGTGCAATGCAGTCCGGGCGCAGTCGGACAGAGAGCCGAACGCCCGAAAGTAAAAAAGATCTGCGACGTTGGATAGCGGTCATGCAGCGTCACGGTTATACGATCGACGAAATGCGATTTGCAACAGGCGTAGAAAAGGAACGCATTGTTAAGGCCACGGGTAGGACGTCTGTGCGATACACACGTGGCGAGTTGGAGTTGCTGCCTTACCCGGGGGGGCGACATCCCCGTATTGGATTTCGCGATGGTGAGTTCCGCCCGCAACGAGAAACGAAATTAAGTCTGTTCACACCATGGGATCCGACGAGCTACGTTGTGATTGATGTGCCGGAGGCTATATGGCACCAGCGAGCAGAAGGACGACAATTGCTCTACCTGGCGCACGAGGATATTCCAACACGGTGGGATCTGGAAGGTAAGGCGATTGAGAAAAACGAATGGCAGTTAGTTGGCGATGGCAACTACAAGATGGAAAAACGACTACCCAACGATGCGGTGATACGTGTTGAAGGCTGGGTTGAACAACATGGCGTGAAAATGCGATTGACGCTGGTAAATCAATCGGATGAAGTACTATCCGGTCTTGTAGTGCAGAATTGCGTGATGCTCGGTGAGGCCACGGGCTTCAATTCGCAGACAAACGAGAACAAGATTTACACGAATCCCGTGGCAGCAGTTGGCAATGAATCAAAGACGCGATGGATTCTTACAGCCTGGCAACACTGTGTNCGAGCGTGGGGAAATGAACATTGTCCGTGTCTGCATAGCGACCCACAGTTNCCCGATTGCCCGCCGGGTAAGACGGTAAGTTTAAATGGNTGGGTATCGTTTTATGACGGAACTGATATAGACACGGAAATGCAACGAATTGCTAAGATGGGGTGGCTGTCGCAAGGAGAATAACACTCCACCGCGAGTGATAGCGATTACACACATCACAAAAAGGGAATAAGAAATGCCTAAGCTTACGGTAGAGGGTGCAGGAGAGTTTGAGGTTGCTGCTGGGAAGCGGCTTGTTTTAGCGCTCACAGATGACGCAGGAATTGATCAACTGCATGCTTGTGGTGGAAAATCAAAATGCACGACCTGCCGTGTGGAGATTCTCGCGGGCGATGCCGGTGAAATGACCGCGGCTGAAGCAGAGACGCTGGCGGCACGAGAACTCACGGGTGTGAGATTGAGCTGCCAGGTGTTGTGCAACAGTGATCTGACGGTTCGGGCTGAGAGTCGCCTAGAAGGTAGCGGACGTGCCGATGCAGGCGGTAGACCTTCAGATGAATTAGAACCATAAGCTGAAGTGTAAAACTCAGTCGGACGGTGAACTGCCGAGTGTGACCGCAATGGTTAAACGCTCGACCGTTGGGTTGGCAGAATCCCCAGTGAGTCGTTCGAGCGTGACCTGAGCTGATGAGCCTGCGTCACGATTCCCAATAATGTTGATGAGAGCACCCAGGTCTGCAACGGGTGTGTCATCGATTTGCAAAATGAGGTCGCCCACTTTTAGGCCGTGTTGACGCCCTGGTGAAGTTGTTACTGGAAAGCCGGTAATGAGGGCACCTGAAGGTGTGGGGCGTTGAAATAGTCGAAGTTGTTCAGCAGAGGGGTTTTGCAGGAATACACCGAGCCACCCTCGCGGTACACTGCCGTGCTCAACAAGTCGTTCGTATACAGATCGCACCACTTCAACTGGCACGGCGAAGCTGACGCCTTGATAAGAATTACCGACGATTGCTGTGTTGATGCCCACTAGTTCGCCGCGGTCATTAACAAGTGGGCCACCACTGTTGCCGGGATTTACTGCTGCATCTGTCTGAAGGAAATCCTGATAGTAGTTCCCAATTTGTGCGGTTCGGTGCAGAGCACTCACGATGCCAAACGTGATGGATTGCTGAAGCCCAAATGGGCTACCGATCGCCCAGACCATGGTGCCAACAGGAATCGTGGTATCGGAAGCCCAGTTGATTGGTATTAAGTCGTTGGCATCAATTTTAATTAGAGCCAAATCCGTGAGTCGATCGGATCCAATGACACGGGCGGTGAATTTTCGACGATCTGATAATTGGACCGTAATNGCACCGGTGTTTGAGACGACGTGTCGATTTGTAATGATATAGCCATCTGCATCAACGATTACGCCGGCNCCCTGNCCACGAGAAGGGAATAGGTTCGATTCCGGGATGTTTGCGTTGTAGCGGCCTGTAATTGCTGGCGAATCTCCNGCGGTATGTATGTGAACAACGCTNGGGCTGACGCGCTGCGATACCAATTCGCTGACTTTGGAGAGTTCATGNGTTGGCGNTGACTTTAGCGTNGTGGTAGCAACNTCATAAGNNGCTTGTTGTTTGGCCTTGGACATGGCGTATTGAATCCGTTCGACAACAAACGGTGCNGCNTAACCGAGTAGCAACAAGATGGCGGTGGTAAGCGCCATTCGGGCNAGACGGTATCGGATAATTGCNATCGTCGTGCGATGGGAAATCTCTTGTCGGTTTTGNAGCGACTTTATTCGCGCGTTTTTCACGTCATCGCTGCTTGCAATAGATTGCGCCCAATCTGGTACGGGAGCTTGATTCCAATTTGAATTGCGTGACATGTGATCCTGTGCCGACAAAGTACCAGGTACCGTGATGCCGTTACTGCTTGGACTTTTCTATAATTCATGAAGCCGTAGGTACGTGGCTTTATTATATGCAGCGTGACATATCGACGTGTCAACCAATCTTCGAGTTCTCTAATGCCAAAAANTGATCGCACCATGCTCGGAGATATTGACGTTTTTCCCGATAGAGCGACTGCAGATGAGTATGGGCTTCTGTGCATCGGTGGCGAATTGACACCATGGTGGGTGCTTGCCGCCTATTTTCAGGGTATTTTTCCTTGGCCCATACAGGTAGATGATCAGGAGGAAGTGCTCGGTTGGTTTTGCCCTGATCCGCGGGCGGTGATTCCACCTGGCGTNATGCANATTCCNAAGCGNCTGCAGCGTAAGTTGCGTTCAGGGCGGTTTCGGATAACAAGNGATCAGGCATTTGATGCCGTAATTGCTGGATGTGCNGGACCACGCCGAGAGCAGGATGGAACCTGGATTACCCCTGAATTAATTGAAGGTTATCGTGAACTGCACCATATGGGGTTTGTTCACAGTCTGGAGGTGTGGGAGTCGGACACATTGGTCGGCGGTGTTTACGGTCTTTCCATCGGAGGATACTTCAGTGCCGAATCAATGTTTCACACCGTGAGTGATGCGTCGAAGGCGGCATTAGCTGTGCTAGGACGACACTTGGTAGAACAGGGCTTTACCTTATGGGATATTCAGCAGAATAGCGAACACTGCAGTCGGCTCGGCGCAATAGAAATGCCACGTGAGGCGTTTCTCGCTCAGCACGCGGCATCTATTAGTTTAGATGTTGAATTCGGTGAAATCGATACGAATATAAATTCGCATCTATTACTTATCTAATAATGTAATTTCGTTGATCAGATCGCCACCTTCAACGGCATCGACAACGTCCTGCCCATCGAGGACTTTTCCGAAAACACTGTGCTTACCATCGAGCCATGAAGTTTCTACATGGGTGATGAAGAATTGTGAGCCGTTAGTGTTGGGACCTGAATTTGCCATCGACAGAACGCCGGGCCCGTCGTGTTTAAGCTCCGGGTGGAATTCATCAGCAAATTGATAGCCTGGTCCGCCCGTGCCATTTCCAAGTGGGCAGCCGCCCTGAATCATAAAATCCGGAATGACTCGGTGGAATTTGAGACCGTTATAAAAGCCGTCTTCGATGAGCTTTACAAAATTCGCAACGGTATTTGGGACTAAGTCTTCAAAGAGTTGAATGCGAATATCGCCTTTTGAGGTATTAAAAGTAGCAACTTTCATTTGTTGGCTTTCTATATAACGAACTAGCAATTGGTTTCGGTGTTCTGTTTGCGATTGTGTTATACGCGAAAACGGGGTTTGCGCCGATGCAGGGGCCTAATTCCAGTGCAAGATACCAAGTGATTTGCAAACACACTAAGCGTCAATAAGTGTGTCTATAAAAGAAGGCCCAAACAAAGGGACTTCTGAGTATGGCCTTACTGATAACGACAATATCATCGTTAGGAGTAACGACTTTAAAGGTCCCCCCCCTACAAGGGTGAAATGCCTTGAAAGTCGTATTGCACTTGGCAATGCGGATGGTGATAATTCTATAAGTGACCTAGGAGCAGTTTGCATTTGCTCAATGTAACCGGTTTTGGGTATGCTATATTAAAGACAGGGACCGTAGAGCTGCGGCAAAGCGCTGCGTGCCGGTTTTTGCCAAAGAAGGATATACGAACGCACTTTGAATAAAGAGCGTACGGAAGGAAATCATGAAGAATCGCTATTTGCCCACCTTGGCCACTCTGTTGGCCACCATGTTGATTCCAGTTGTTTCAGGTGCTCAGGACGCGGAGGAAAAAATTGTACCTCCTGGCCTTGGAGATCCTGGCGTTTTGCAGTCGATCGATATCGTGACTGGCCGTGACGTAGACGGCGTGGTGACAATTTCCGGCCGTGATGCGGGACAGCAGTTAATCGTGACCGGACGCTACGATAGTGGCCAGACACGAGACTTCTCCCACAGTGCAACGTATACAACGACGCCTGAAGGAATCGTCAACGTAGATAACTCCGGTTGGGTTACCCCGATCGCTGAGGGCGCAGCAACGATTCACGTAAAAACAGAAACTGGTCAGGATGCATCGGTAAAGGTAAACATCACAAATATCGTGAACGACCTACCGGTGAACTTTCCAAATCAGGTTGTACCGATCTTCACAAAGTTTGGTTGCAACGGTGGTGGCTGTCACGGAAAATCCGGTGGGCAAAACGGATTCCGTCTTTCACTGCTGGGCTTCGAAGCTGATGAAGACTATGAGTATCTGGTCAAAGAAGGTCGCGGACGTCGACTATTCCCAGCTGCTCCAGAACGCAGCTTGCTGATTCAGAAAAGTACCGCAGAACTGCCACACGGTGGTGGTGCTCGTATCGCAACGGATTCACCGTCATACCGAATGCTCGTTCGTTGGGTAGAGCAGGGTATGCCTTACGGTCATGAAGATGATCCAGTTGTAGCAGGCATCGAAGTGCTTCCGAATGAACGTTTGATGCAACGTGAAGGTAGTCAACAGATTACCGTTGTTGCACATTACAGTGACGGATCAAGTGAAGACGTAACACGAACTACAACATTTGATTCCAACGATACCGAGATGGCTGAAGTATCACCTGAAGGCTTGGTGACAACAGGTACGCTGACCGGTTCGGTTGCGATCATGGCTCGTTACCAGGGACACGTTGGCGTATTTCGCTCGACTGTGCCGCTAGGTATCGAAGTTGATAACCTGCCGAAAGTGAATAACTTTGTTGATGAATTGGTATTCGAAAAGTTGGTTCAGCTTGGGCTACCTGCTTCTCAAGTAAGTGATGATGCCACATTTATCCGTCGTGTTACAGTAGATGTGATCGGCCGTCTGCCGACATCGGTTGAAGCGGAAGCATTCTTGACTGATCAGGATCCGGAAAAGCGAAGCAACTATATTGACTACCTGCTCGCTAGCACGGATTACGCAGATTACTTTGCGAATAAGTGGAGTGCAATTCTCAGAAATAAGCGACGTAATGATAACGATAAGCTTGCTACATTCGGATTCTTCAACTGGATTCGACAAAGCATGCACAGCAACAAGTCATACGACCAATTCGTTGCTGAGATCATCACGGCGACTGGTAACGCTGGCCAAAACCCAGCAGTTGCATGGTATCGCGAAGTGAAGGACCAGGCAGCTCAAGTGGAAGATACCGCGCAGTTGTTCCTAGGCTTGAGAATCCAATGTGCTCGTTGCCACCATCATCCATTTGAGATCTGGAGTCAGCGGGACTATTACGGTTTTGCAGCATTCTTCTCACGTGTTGGGCGTAAGAAAGCTGATATTCCGAATTATGACCGTGTCTTCCACAACGCTGGAACCGCACAGGCTCAAAACCCTAAAACTGGTGCTCAAGTACCGCCAACCGGATTGGGTTCGGATTCTCTCGAGCTAACTGCTGAAGATGATCCACGGGTTCACTTGGCTAAATGGATGGGCGACCCAAATAACCCATTCTTTGCTAAGGCTCTGGTAAACCGTTACTGGAAGCACTTCTTTGGTCGTGGTCTGGTTGATCCGGAAGATGACATGCGAGTGACAAACCCAGCAAGTAATCCAAAGCTCTTGGATGCACTAGCCGGCGATTTTGTTAAGAGCGGTTACGACCTAAAGGCACTTGTTAAGACGATTACATCAAGTTCTGTTTACCAGCTCAGCAGCGAGCCGAACGAATGGAATGCGGATGACAAGCAAAACTTCTCGCGTTACTATCCGAAGCGACTTAACGCCGAAGTCCTGCTTGACTCGATTGACCAGGTAACTGGCACATCAACGTCATTCTCAGGCGTTCCGGTTGGAACACGTGCTGTACAGCTTCCAGATAATGGATTCAGCAGTTACTTCCTGACCGTGTTTGGTCGCCCGGAGAGCAGCAGTGCATGCGAATGCGAACGATCTTCGGAAGCCAACCTGGCACAAAGCCTGCACCTACTAAACTCAAGTGAGATTCAAGGTAAGCTCACAAGTGGTAGTGGGATGGCTGCTAAGTTGAGTGCTGATGCAGAGCGTGACCATGCTGATAAGATTCGCCAGCTATATCTGCTAGCCTTTGCTCGCGAGCCAAGCAGTGAGGAAACTCAAATTGCAAATGCTCATATTGAAAAGAGTGAGGATGCAAAGATCGCATACGAAGATATCGTTTGGGCATTGATTAACACGAAAGAGTTCCTGTTTAATCACTAGTTAAACAG
>PAXU01000041.1 GCA_002714565.1 Rhodopirellula sp. | reverse complement strand
GCTGTTCAAGGATATTTGCGGTTAGGAATTGACGATTAGGGTGTGCTACTGGCAAAGTCCCGCGTCTACAATGTCTCACGCGACCACACTTTATGCGGACGGGCGTGCCTCTATGGACAGTGGATTTACGACTTGTACCGATCAGCAACCTTGTCAAGCGNCACGAGTTCCGCGCGATCAGAATGCTGCTTTACTAAATCTGCCATCATCAGAATCGTCTCGAACTTTGGATCCTCAATGACCATGCATGATGGGTGACAAAGAAAGTCGAACACACCACCCGTTTCAATTGCCCACATCACAGACCGCTTAATAGCATGTTTGAATTCATCCAACTNCCAGAAATTGGNTCNNAANGCCGTNACATCACTNATNGGGCTCATCGGTATTTCCAGCAAATCGTTGTCATAACGGAATGGCTGCGCATTCTTTTGCGCTGCTACGATATTTTCGTAAACCGGCTCTTTGACACCATCATCACCTCGTTCCGACTGGTGTGGGGGATACTTCGCACTGATCCACTCGTAGCCCAACGCCATTAGCAATTTACGAATCTCCGGACTGTCCTGCAGTCCTTTATAAAAGCCACCAGGTGTGCGAAAGCCGTTGCATTTAATTCCGGCGCGTTCCTGCAACGCGATTTCCGCCAGCCTTATATTCTCAAGGATTATTTCAAACGCCGTCTTTCCCTGAACCAGCCATGGCGAACGCTGAAAACGGAACTGGGTTTGAGCAGCAGTCTTTGCCGTCACATTCACGTGATCATATGTGTGATTCCCAATCGGATGCCCCAACTCATTAATCTCAGTCAGCCAACTAATATCCGATTGCTCAAGCACTCGCCCCACACAGAAATAGTGGATTTTTCCACCAAGGTCAGAGATTCGCTTAGCCGACTCCAGTGAATATTCTTTGGTGGCTTCGTCAAGGTTTCCCTTTTGATAATCCCATTCGGTTATTCCTCGCTTGGGATAGTGCCGGCTCATCTCCAGGTCATAGGTGATGACAATTTGTGCCTTCTTCTTTTCGTCTGCTTCTGCGTTTGCCAACAGTGGCGAGGCGCCAAGTGCCGTCGCCTGCAGTAAAAACTGACGACGATTACGTAACATATGAACGTCGGTAGTTTTTGATTCGTTTGCGAGTTTCATCTACGTAACCCTTCAGTCACTTAACCAATTGACCCTGAACATATACTGCAGCTGTAGTCCAGACCTTACTGTATCGTTTCTTTCCGCTCGTATCCAACAACTCTAACTCTGCCTCGCTCTCTGAAAGTACAGTGAAGTCTGCAAACGCACCGACAGACAGTTTGGCACGATCAACTGCCCCGACTAGCGATGCCGGTGCCGTTGTTGCAGCTTTGAATATTTCTGCGTCCGGCATCCCTACTGCCCGGAGTTTAGACATCACCAAGGGCAAGTCATGAGTAGTCTCTTGGGCCATGTGTCCAATTTGTAGATCTGTTGAAATCGTATCCGGTAAAAAGCCAGCATTGATTGCGGATTCAGCAACATCAAAGTCAAATGAACCACAACCGTGCCCGACATCAAATAAAACACCTCGATGCCGCGCCTCCAGAACACAAGGTAGAACCCGATCGTTGTCCATGATGCAATGTGGAGATTGCCGAAAGCAGTACGTAACAACATCACCTTCACGCAACAACGCGAGTTGATCTGCCAGTGCCCAATCTTCAGGACGACGCATTCCATATAAAACAGGTAACCCAGTTTCAGTCGCGACCTCTATGCCAGCAGCTAAAACCGACCGTGGGTTAATCTTGGGACACGCATGATGACTCGTGTTCACAGACACTGCCCAAATTAGATCGCGATACCGCTTGATTGCGGCAATACACGCCCGGACATCTATCCAGGCAACTTGAGAAAAGCATGGTGCTTGCGTAGATTCGCCGACTGCTGACAGGTTGATTGCAAGTTTAATACTTAGCGGATTCTTCTCAGACATCGACGCAAACTGCTCAATCGTCTGAGCCCCTGCATCACCTTGTGATGCTGCCGTTGTGGTACCTGAGCGAAGAATCCAGTCTGGGGCGACACCGTAAACGCTTTGATCCGGAGCAATGTGACAATGCAAATCCACAAGCCCAGGCAGCAGTAGATCACCAGATACGGGGTGAACGGTGCCTTCAGTTGGCACAACCTGCTCGATGCAACCAGCAGTTACTTTGACGATTCCAGCACTATCAATGCCATTGAAAGGACAGATAATTCGACGTGCTTCTAATTCCAGTCTGCCGGAATCCATGCCATCACGACCTAAACTTATTTGATCTCGAAGTGACGCTTGGCAAACTGAATGTACTGAATCCAGTCAAACTTCATTACATCGTGTGGCCCTTCTCGCAAGTGATAGCCAATCGCATCACCAATCGGCGTATTGGGTTTAGGTTGTGATTCCACTCCCAGACCCTTTAAGCCAAATAGTGCATAGACCGACTCTGCGCCTTTTCCAGATTTAAATTCTCCATTTGGATCGGCCCACTCGTCACCCGTTGCACTAGCTATATATACCGGCCGCGGTGCGATCAAGGAGATGAGCATATGCTGGTCGACAGGCAANNNNTCTTCGTTGCCGTTGTACTTATTGAAATTNTCACAAAACCAATGTGGAAAGACGTGNTTGATCCTTTCTACCGTTTCACCAAATCGTCGACGACTCAATGCAGCACCACCACAACCGCTGTTGTTAGAAATGACGATCTTGAATCTCTCGTCTTCGGCTCCTGCCCATAACGCCGTTTTTCCCAACCTTGAATGACCAATCAGTGCGACTTTATCGTGATCAAGCGTATCATCAATCTCGAGATAATCCACAACNCGACTTAACCCCCAGGCCCATGTAGCGATCGACCCCCAGGCATCAGGCTTAACCGGATCATCCATGGGGAAGTATTTATGCCAACCATTCTTCCAGTTGTCATCAAAGTCCGGATCGATGTCACCATAGTAAACGGTTGCCACTGCGAAGCCGGATTTTACGACTAACTCCGCTTGCCACCGATGTGCTTTTTCACCACGCTTCTCCATCACGACGCTTTGGCCTTGGTGATATTCCTTGGCGTGGATCGCCGGATCGTGATCCGTCGTATGATTACCGCGAAAGTTTGGTCCCATGAAAACGGGTACTGCTTTTTTCGCATCATTGGGTTGATAGACGAGCAAGTCCATGTACGGCTGCTCACCGCGACGACCGAGGTACAAACGGATTTGCCGTCGAATCGCGATCCCACCGAGTGCATTTTCACTGCGTTCGAGTTCCTCGCTGTACAATCTAGGAGCATCCTTTGGCTGACGCCCGTAGACTTCATTCCGAAACAACTCCAACACTTCGCCTCGACGCTTGGACATCCATTGTTTTGCCGAAGTCACAGCCTTGCCGGAATTAAATACCAATGGATCTGGCAGTTTATAATCCGGCACTTTCGATTCGTCGTAGTTAAAGCCAGGAGTCTGACCTGCAGCGGAGCCAGCAATCCCAGCAACTAGCAAAGGTATAAATGCGGCTGTTAGTATTTGGAATCGTTTTGTCATCATGTTAGATTCTTTCAAGGTTGTTTCCTAATCGCAATTCATACTTCATTACGCATTGTAGCGAATCCAATGACTAGATTAATCACGCTGACACTTTCAATCGCCGCTCTTATTTCAACCGTCGCAAACGTCTCTGCCCATGAAGGTCCTGACCCAATTTCGCATTGGGTATTTAACTCCGAGTTCGTCAGTGGTCGCAAAATCACAGCAAGGCTTGGGCCCGATGGTGAATTCGATTTCACGCCCAAGGTAATCGACGATGTTCACGGCGAGTCAGTGTTCTTTTCCACACAAAGCGCAGTCTGTCGTCTGGGGTCTGGCATCAAATCGGTTAAGGAATTCCTACCCACAAAAGCACTCACAATTTCCGCGTGGGTAACCGTCGACGAACCCAAACGTTGGGGTGGCATTATTGGTGCAATTCAGGATAACGGAGAAACGGAATCCGGCTGGGTACTCGGCTACGATGAGAAGACATTTACATTTGCCATCTCAACCAAAGGTGCTGATGACGGTGATGGCAAGATGACATATATCACGGCCAAAACTCCATACGTCGCNGGCAAATTCTTTCATGTGTCTGCNGTGTACGACGGAAAAACCACCCAACTATTTGTGAATGGCAANTTAGAAGCCGAAACAAAGGAACAAAGTGGAGAAATCCTTTATCCCAGCAGTGGCGTATACACCATCGGTGCCTATGAGGATGCCAACGAATTCCACCCACACCGNGGCAGAATCCGCGACGTTATGGTCTACGACATCGCGGCCAAGCCTGAATGGGTTAAGGAAAGCTACGAACATAACAAGCGACTTGCGGAACTCGATGCGGAAGTACCACCTGTTCCGCTTGAATTCGTAGTTATGCCATATCTGCAATACGCCACTCAGCATTCGATGACGGTCATGTGGCAAACGACTACGCCCTCCTCAACCATCGTCCNCTACGGTGANAACAACGACTGCCTGCAGTCNAAGTCGATAGAAGGCAATCATGTCATTCACGAGGTTCCACTGACTGGNCTCAAACCTGAAACTCAGTACTTCTATCGCATTGAAACGAAAAGCCCAGCGGGTCAAATGATGGAGAGCGAGACGAGGACATTTCAAACCGCCGTTAAAGACGACTCACCCTTTGCCTTTGCGGTAATAAGCGATACTCANGGAAACCCTGTCGTTTCCGGTNCACTTGCGCAAATGGCCTGGGAACAGCGGCCACATTTCCTGTTGCATCCGGGAGATCTCGTTTCCACCGGCTCGGACAACCAGCATTGGATCAAGCATTTCTTCTCGAGCATGGAACCATTAATCTCACGCGTCGCAATGTTTCCGGTGCTCGGAAACCATGAACAGGATGCTGCAAATTACTACAACTATATGTCACTTCCAAAACCGGAGTACTACTATAAGTTCACGTATGGAAACGCCGAATTCTTTATGATCGACACCAATAGAAAGGTCGGCCCAGAGAGTGAACAGTACAAATGGCTTGAGCAACAACTGAAGGCATCAACGGCGAAGTGGAAATTCGTTTGCCACCATCATCCTCCTTATTCCTCAGACGAGAATGACTACGGTGATCTCTGGAAAACCAACCGTGGTACACGTGGGGACTTACGTGCGAGGCAATTAGTGCCGCTCTACGAAAGCTACGGTGTGGACATCGTTTGGAATGGACATATCCACTCTTACGAACGGACCTGGAGAGTGCGTAAAGGTAAAGCTGTTCAAAACAACGCACCGTTTTACATGATCACAGGGGGTGGAGGCGGTGGATTAGAAACTCCCGGGCCATTTCGTCCATTTTTTCAGAANAATGTGCGACGCGGCCACCACTATGTCATGGTCTACGTAAACGATGGCCTTTTAGAACTCAAGTCTTTCGCTTTGGATGGTAGACTNTTTGACACNATAGCGATTGATAAGAGTACCACGGAATAGAGACGAAAATGAAAACGCCATACAGACTGCTAACTGGTCTCCTGTTTTTGAGCTTCATTTGCTTCGCGGGTTGTGGTGACTCTCAGCAACTCAGTGACGAGGACTTGGAGATCATGAAACGCGAGCAAAGCGGCCCGGCAGAAGGCATGCCTGAAGTTGGTCAGGATGGCTATGTAGTGGGAGATGAGTCGGCACCACGTCTGGAACCCACCGGCAATGGTCCGCCTAAAAGATCAGATGACTTTTAGAATTCTCCAATCAGCATTGCACTAACGTGCAAGAGCACCCATTGGGTCCCATGCAGGTAGTTCAATCGGATCCTGTGCTGCGGCCTCAAGCAAATCATCCGGCAAGTAGGATTTGTGGGCTGCAATTTCGAACATGTACTCGTTAAACCACGAGTCGTTCATAACATAGAATCCCTTCTTCCCNTTTTCGTCACCCCAACTATTCTCCACTCGCCACCGTCGCGCCGTCGGTCCGTCGTCACCGTCTACAACATCAACACCTGTAAATAGCATGGCGTGCGTCATTAGCGTATCGTGATGAATCAGACGGTCAGCTTTGCTCAATTCAAAACTGGTGTCNTATACACCTTCGTAATCAAACAGCTTTGCATCCCAGATTCCTTGTTTCCGTTCCATCATCTTGGCAACGTCGCAACCCATCCATACNGGTTGACCATCCAGNAGCGTATTCATGGTGACCGTCTTAATCACTTCGATATCGACGTTTAGATACTTGACGATATCACCACCGCANACGTTTCCGAGATACTGAACCGTAAACGTCTTGTTCACCGGACTTGTCGGTCGTGGATCGTGCACTAGGCAAACATAATCATCAAGGTTTTGCTGCAGGTACTTTTCAGCAAACGCCTGTGGAGTTAATTCACCATCTCGGTGAAACTCCCGTTCTTTATCCTGCCATTGCCAGTTAAAGCTCGTGGGAGGAGTACCCAGATGAATACAAAGAATGCGATGGACTTCAGCCAGGATTTGATGCTTGGTTTCCCGAAGCGATTGGTCGCTACCACCGTCACCTGCCTGTTTACGTAACAGTGATGCACCCTGCCGTAGTTTCGTCAGCAAGATGCTATTCATGCGCCGAGTATTGCTGGAACTCTCAGATTCCGGCATTGCACTCTTTGGCACGACACCATGCTTCTTGATAATATTGACGAACATATTCCATTGCCCACCGTCTTCCAGTGGATTATCTAGCAGGAATGCCACCGTGCGGTCATCCGCATCACGANCGCTCGTATCGATAATNGCTTCGAGGAAGTAATTGGCTCGTTCGAATTTATCCCAAAACAATGTGTAGTTTTGGCTGAATTCGAATTCCTTGAGATTAAGGGTATTCATCGCAGCAGGNCGAAACAGATTCAGTCCTGCAAACATCCAGCAACGACCGCTTCGTTTCTGATTCGTGACCGCCCAGTCATCAATCACATGTGAAAACGANTGGCTCGTAGTGGTGACAACTTCGCGATCCATAGCAACATCGTCAACGGTATTTTTCGTCACTGCATTTTGCATTAAGCGTGCAGTTGGATGTTCGTTAAACGCATCGTTTAATTCAGAAATGTGTTGAGCGGTCAGAGCAGCGTCTGCCGTAGATGAAGTCGGTCGTTCAATNGTTGCCATTTCATTGNTCCGTTAAGTGAATTCGGTGAGTCCGGGAATGGTGCCCCTAACGTGGCACTATAGCAATGGAAGCGGCTCACCTTCACACATGGGAATCGGGCGTCCTAGCGGATCATGGATTTCCGTATTGTGATGAATGCCCAGAGAATTNAAAATCGTAGCGTGCAAGTCAGCAGGACTACTTGGGTTATTTCGTGGGTAGGCACCGTTACCGTCACTTGAGCCATAAACGTTTCCGCCCTTGATACCGCCTCCGGCAAGTGCAACGCTATATACACTCGGATAATGGTCGCGACCTTTGTTTCCATTAATCTTTGGGGTTCTGCCAAATTCAGTAAGGAACACGACCAGCGTTTCGTCAAGCATTCCACGGTCGTCCAGATCATCTAGCAGTGCACTCGAACCCTGATCCCAAACGGGTAGTAGATTATTCTTCAAGCGGTTGAAGTTATCAGAATGTGTATCCCACATATCTCCACTTCCACCGTTTAGATCACCGGCACTACAGATTACCTGCACAACCGGTACACCTGCCTCAATCATGCGACGAGCTAGTAACAAACTCTGACCACCAATGTGGTTGCCGTATTTTTCTCGCAATGGCGTTGGTTCGTTATCGAGGTTGTATGCGTCGCGCACTTTACTGCTAACGAGAATGTCCGTGGCTAGCTGACGGAAGTGCACAAAGCTCTCAAAGTCGTCTTTGATATTTGTCACAGGTGATTCCAGCTTTGAAAGCAAGTCTGTACGACGTGTCACACGAGGCTGGTCTTTCTTTTCACCTAGATCGAGCACCTCGCTACCAAGTGTACGTGATACGCCACCCCATGCTTTTCCAGCCGGAGTCTTAATAACGATCGGATCGTACTTAATTCCAAGGAATCCGCCGTATTCCNCCGCTTGTAACGTCCCGTTATCCACCATGGGATAAGGCAATCTAACCGACTGAGGTACGCCACGTGGTGAATCTCTAAACAAGCTGATCATGGCAGCAAGAGATGGCCAATCTTCTGGTTTCGGTGGGATGTTGCCGACTCTCGGTGGCTTGTGTCCGGTCATATTCCAATACATACCACGTCCATGAGCTGAATCTGTGTGATTCATCGATCGAATAATGGCTAACCGGTCAGTCTGCTGCGCCATTTTTGGAATATGTTCACCTACGTGGTAACCGGGAATGGTGGTGGGAATTGTCCCGAAAGGACCTCTTATTCCGAGAGGTGCAAATGGCTTCGGATCAAATGTCTCATGGTGGCTCATTCCGCCCCAACAGTAGACGATGATGCAGTTTTTCGCCTTTCCACTGCCAGGACGAGGCGTTAGCGCAGCGTTGGCTTCACTCTGCATTTTCAACCATGCCGGCAGAGAAAAAGCGAGTGCACCGGCACTCGTTTTAAACAGATCACGTCGTGGAAGCTTCATTACTCGTCGATTCCAATTAACTTCAGATACGTTAGGCCTTCCTGACCTCTTATTATTCTAGTCGGTTTAAAGGGTCTCGTGCCAATAGCACTTCTTAGGGATTGCAGATCATGTGTAAAAATGCAGTACAATTAGGAGTCGAGAAGGCTATGAAACTGTATCTTCAAATTATTGCGATTCTGATCCTCGCCACATCGCACAGTGCGTTGAGTGCGCAGGATTTTGCTGCGCGTCACATTGAATTCTTCGAGTCACGTATTCGTCCGCTATTGATAAACAGTTGTATTGAGTGTCACGGACCCCAGCGCCAGGAAGGTGAGTTACGACTGGATAGTCGTGCTGCAATTCTGACAGGTGGATCGCGAGGATCTGCTGTCACTGATATGCGTGCATTGTCTGGGCCNCTGCTGGATGCTGTTGGCTATAAACATGACGACCTGCAAATGCCTCCAGATGGTCCGCTCACTGACCGGGAAGTCGGCGACTTAAGGCGATGGGTCAAACTGGGAATGCCGTGGCCTGAAGACTTTCACTTACCTCCCAACCTGGATCCTTCACGGCACTGGGCTTATTTACCTATACAAAGTCCGAATTTGCCTGACGTCAGGAAGTGGACGTGGCCACAAACAGGCATCGATCGATTTATTCTTGCAAAGCTGGAGGAGGCGCAACTCACTCCGTCAGATCCCGCTTCAAAACAACATCTTATCCGTCGGCTTTATTTGGACGTACTTGGAATTCCACCATCACCGGAACAAGTGACTCGCTATCTTTCAGATGAAAGTCAAAATGCTACAGAACAACTGGTNGATCGCATTTTAACTTCACCGGAACTTGGACCGAAATGGGCTCGGCATTGGCTCGATATCGCGCGGTATGCGGATAACAAGGGCTACGTCTTCTACCTGAATCGCGAATTCTCGTGGTCATATACGTACCGCGACTACGTGATCGAAGCGTTCAACAGTGACTTGAATTACGACCAGTTTCTGCTGGAACAACTCGCTGCAGATCAGTTGGATCTTGGTGCCGACAAGCGGCCCTTAAGAGCTATGGGGTTATTGACCGTCGGTGCATATTTCACCAANAACACGCACGATATTATTGACGACCGTATCGACGTTGTAACGCGAGGGCTGATGGGAGTCACCGTTACGTGTGCCAGATGCCATGACCACAAGTACGATCCTTTCACGCAAAACGACTATTACGCACTTTACGGAGTTATCGCTAACAGTCACGACCCGATTGTACCACCNCTCTATGAATCCCCTCCTGACACCGACGCTTACCGTGAATTCAAAAAGCAGCTCGATGTAAAACAAACAGCNCTTGAGTCTTTCATCACCAATACAGTTGCAAACCTTCGCGAAGACGGGCGTACACGAATCACTGAATACCTAATTGCTGCATACAATCAGCGTAATAATCCCGACTCCAGCAACTTCATGCTTCTCACGGACAAAGGAGCGATTAATCCACGCATGATACGGAGATGGATCAATTACTTAAAGTATGAAGGCGATTCAGGAAGTCCGATCTGGAATATCTGGAATGCTTACAGCCAGATCCCGGATGATGAATTCACTGAAAAATCTGGCGAAGTCTTTCAGCANCTCACTGCCGAGATGCCCGAGACGAATTCCATCATCGCCAAGGCTTGTCTTGAGGCGGCACCGGAAACTATTGACCAGCTTGCAAAGTGGTATGCCGACGCTCTGCTGCAAGTCAAGCAGTCCTGGATGGAAACAACTGCTGACCCAAACAATCAGGCTACCCAATTGGAAGATCGTGCCGCAGAACAACTGCGTCTGGCACTTTACGGAGAAGGTTCACCACCGGAGATTCCCACCATGATGACATGGGGATTTCTCGATCTGTTTCCTGACCGTACAACTCAAGGTGAATTCAAAAAGCTATTGGGAGATGTCGAAGGATTTATTAGGAGCGGTGCAGGTGCACCGCCACGTGCACTCACTCTGAAAGAGAATGACGTGCTCGCACCATCTCATGTTTTTGTCCGTGGCAACCCCTTCAACAAGGGTGAACATGTACCACGTAGCTTCCCCAAGGTTCTTAGCAACGACGATGGTATTNTGCACAACGGTAGTGGTCGCTTAGAACTGGCCAATCGCATCGTTGCTCCGTCAAATCCGTTAACAGCACGTGTCATCGTAAATCGAATCTGGGCACACTACTTCGGTCGCGGTTTGNTTCACACGACCAGTGATCTGGGCATTAGGAGCGGTACACCGAGTCATCCGCAGCTACTTGATTATCTGGCGACAAGACTCATCCAAGGCGGATGGTCACTAAAGCAACTTCACCGCGAAATCTTACTTTCGGCTGTTTATCAACAGAAGTCCTTAGATCGCACAGAGGCAACCGAAAAAGACCCGGAGAATCAGTTGCTTTGGAAATTCAATCGCAAACGTCTCAGCTGGGAAGCCACTCGCGATAGCCTATTGGCTGTAACAGATGAGATNAGTTCACAACTGGGAGGCCCATCTTTCAATCTCTCAGCCGCATGGAACCCGCGACGCTCTGTGTATGCGTACATCAATCGACTCGATGTGCCGACGCTACTGACTACCTTTGATTTTCCGAACCCGAATGTCAGTATTGGCGATCGCTCAGAAACCACCATTGCACCTCAGGCGTTGTACTTTTTGAACAACACATTCTTCGCAGAAATAACCAAACGTGTGCTAGGTAGATCAGACGTCAGGCAAACAACGGACATTCAGCAACGCATTGAGCTGCTTTATCACATTCTTCTCGGAAGAGAGCCGACGNTAGACGACCGGGCTGATTGCAGTGATTTNCTAGGGTCCAATCCCGATGNCGTTAAGTGGAGGATGTTAATCCACGTNCTCGTCATGTCAAACGAGTTTTTGTTTGTAGATTGAATGACATTCACATGAACCGACCAATGAATCAAATGCAAATCATCCCGAGACGCGAAATGCTAAAGCGTTGTGGTGTAGGGCTACCGATGCTTGCCGGTTCTGTGATGCTAGCCAAAGATGCCGTCGCATCGACCAATCCACTTGCCCCACAGCAACCGCATCATCAGGCCAAAGCAAAACACGTTGTACATCTCTTTATGAATGGTGGTCCGAGTCAGGTTGATACGTTCGATCCAAAACCAGAGCTTGATAAATGGCATGGCAAGGACATTGGCAATCTGAGTTTGCGTACAGAACGCAGAACCGGTGCACCGATGAAGAGTCCGTACAAGTTTTCACAGCATGGCGAAAGCGGCTTACCGGTAAGTGAGATCTTCCGCAAAACAGCAAGCCATATTGATGACATGGCCGTTGTGCGATCCATGTACGCTGAAGTACCAAACCATGAACCGTCTCTAATGTTAATGAACTGCGGTGACATTCAATTGCCGCGACCAAGNATGGGCTCATGGGTAACCTATGGCTTGGGAAGTGANAACCAAAACCTCCCGGGATTTATCGCAATGTGCCCCGGTGGTTACCCGATCGTCTCAACTCGCAATTGGCGAAGCGCCTTCTTGCCTGGGGCGTATCAAGGCACGTATCTCGACACCAAGACTACCGAAGTTGAAAAGCTTATCGAGAACATCCGCAACAACGGTATCTCCAGCGACGATCAACTGCAACAAATGAAACTACTTCGAAAGCTAAATACAAGGCACCTCGCGGAGCGCCGAAACGCTGATCAGCTGGACTCGCGCATTCAGTCCTTTGAAATGGCATATCGGATGCAAATGGAGGCTACCGAAGCATTCGATCTTTCGCGTGAAACCCAAANGACGATCGAAGCATACGGTGAAACCACCATTGGGCGTCAACTACTGCTAACGCGTCGACTCATCGAACGTGGCGTTAGATTTGTGCAGGTTTGGAGCGGTGCCGGGCAACCGTGGGATAATCACAGTGGACTTGCTGATACGCACAAGAATCTGGCCGCAGACTGGGATGGCCCAATCGATGCGTTCATGACTGATCTAAAACAGCGTGGAATGTTTGATGAAACACTCATCCTTTGGGGCGGCGAATTCGGTCGCACCCCTGTCGCAGAGTTTCCCAATTTAAACGGCCGTGATCATAATCACTATGGATTCAGCGTGTGGATGGCCGGCGGAGGCATCAAAGGCGGTACCGTATACGGTGCTACGGATGACTTTGGATTCCGCGCGGTGGACAAACCAACTTCTGTGCATGACCTTCACGCGACCATGCTGCACTTGCTTGGGTTGGATCACGAACGCCTGACGTATCGATACGCGGGACGTGACTTCAGGCTTACCGATGTACACGGACACGTTATCCAGGACATCATTGCTTAGCGACTCGCTCTCGTCGTACGGCAGTTAGGGTTAGGAAGCTAGAGTATGAGCCTGCGGGTGATAGGCCCTGCAGGTTCGGCTGTGCCGAGCCCCGCGGTTGCCGTAGCATCGGGCAGCAAGTGGATCCCAACCGCACCATATTCCAAGGAGCCGTTAGGCCGGATCCATGGAGCAATGGTAGCGTGGTCCGAAGTCGCGTTAGCAACGTAGGGCCTCGAAGGATATTCAATCTCTACCGCAAGTTCTACAGAGGTTTTATCTGCACATTGCGATATCGAATGATGCTTTTTGGGTCGTGAGCTTGGATTGCCATCGAGCCCTGGTCAATTCGTCTGCCCGCTGTGACACCTTCCAATTCCGTGTAATGCACCACTGTCTTGCCATTCACCTTGGTAATTACATCCTTGCCTTTAACGATGATCTCCATCGTGTACCATTCGTTATCCTTGGCAATCGGATCAAAATTACGAACGACCCCCCACAGGCTACCATTTTTTACGGGATCCGAATGAGAACAATTCACTTGCACTTCATAACCGCGCGTTGGCCAGGTTTCATCATGCTTTGTATGAAAGTAAAGACCTGAGTTCGCGCCAGGCTCTGTTTTGATTTCAGTCTTAAAATGAAAGTCTTTAAATGTCTTCTTTGTAAACAAGTGAGCCCGCTTACCACGTACGACAATACAACCGTCCTCTACAGTAAACTGGCCGTTTTCACTGATCGTCCACCCCGAAAGATCTTTCCCATTAAACAGGCTAACCCAGCCATCATCGTCAGCAGCACTGACAAATGGCAGAGAAATTGAGACAATTGCCAATAACGTAAATGCGGCAGCAACGATTTTCTTCATGGTTAAGCCTTTAGCAACATGTAGCATTAGAGATATCAACACGGATTCGGATGATTCGTAAACAACCCAACTAACNGTTATCTACGCTTGATGATAATAGGTTTAGAATNCTGAAACCATCATACANCNCACCACTCTTCNTAGAATTTCAAACATCGATGACTCGACTTTTGCTTATNTTCATCGCCATCATTAGCTGCCACGTGCAGCCATCGGCGATCTTTGCACAATTCCACGGGCAATCAAAAAACGGACTGGTTGCTACGGTACACCCGCTCGCTACTCAGGCAGCTGTCCAAGCACTCGAGCGTGGTGGAAATGCCGTAGACGCTGCATTATCGGCAGCGTTTATGCTCGGGGTCGTTGATAGTCATAACTCAGGTATCGGTGGCGGCTGTTTTATTCTGGTGCGTAATGCTGACGGTTCAACATTGGCCATCGACGGCCGAGAAGTTGCACCTGCCGCAGCAACTCGAGATATGTATCTCATTGATGGCAAACCGTCCGAGACTCTGAGTAAAACTGGACCGTTAGCAGCAGCGGTCCCAACCGCTGTTGCAGCGTATCATTTCGCATGGCAAAAAGCGGGTGACCGTCAATGGTTTGAAATCGTGGAACCCAGNATTACCGTCGCTCGAGAAGGTTTTTCGCTNTCTGCTTCCACAGCATCTGCCCTTAAGAGCAAGCGTAATGATCTGGCCCGTTTTCCGGCGTCTGCTGAGATCTTCCTAAACGAAGACGGCACACCAAAATCAAAAGGCGATATGTTTNTTCAGGCCGATCTGGCGAAAACTCTCAGTGGTATTGCGAACAAGGGGCCGGAATCGTTTTATCAAGGACGCGTTGCCCAGCTTGCAGATGCCGCGATGCGTGACACTGGTGGTATCATGACGGCCGCTGATTTTGCAAACTACAAGCCAGCGATCAGATTACCTGTCGTTTCGAACTATCGTGGATACACCATTCTAGGGTTCCCGCCGGCGAGCAGCGGTGGAATCCATGTGGCACAGGTGCTCAACATACTCGAGAAGTTTGATCTTGCCCGACTCTATAGAGAGGATCAGGCCTCGTTTTATCATGTGATCATTGAAGCAATGAAACTCGCCTTTGCTGATCGGGCATATTGGCTCGGCGACTCTGATTTCGCAGCAGTTCCAAAAAACCTTATTAGCCAACGTTACGCNAACAGACTTTCACGCCGTATTGAGTTTGGCTCGACTACCACAGTAGCAAGACACTCAAATCCTCCCCGGCACGATAGCAACACGTTTGGCCAACACACCACTCACATTGCAGTTGCGGATACTCAGGGTAACTGGGTTGCTATGACTCAGACAATAAACACGCACATGGGCAGTAAGTTTGTCATTCCNGGCACCGGNGTNTTGTTAAACAACGAAATGGATGACTTCTCAATCGCTCCTGGAGTCCCCAATGCATTTGGCTTGCTTGGATCTGAAGCGAATGAGGTCGCACCGGGCAAACGACCACTTTCATCGATGTCGCCAACTATCGTGCTAAAAAANGGAGTTCCGGTCTTTACGCTCGGTGCTGCTGGGGGCCCAACCATCATTTCTCAAGTCATCATGGGAATCGTCCAGTTTGTCGATCTTGGCCTTTCTCCCGAACAACAACTGTCAATCGGCAAGGTGCATCATCAATGGAGTCCGGATTATGCNNGGATTACCCGNGCNATCGACTCTTCAATTGCTGACCGATTGCGNGGACTTGGGCACGAATTGAAAGTGTACTCAGGATTCGGGGTTCGCCAGATGATCTACCGAGANCCCATTTCGGGAATCTTTTACGGCAGNACAGATGCCAAAGTGCCGAGCACTGTTTCAGGCCCAGTTCAATAATGAACTGCAACGGNTCTTANGTGACCGGATAAACGCCGTCCCGAAGACGTTTATAAGTAAATGCCGAGAAATCAGGTCTGTGAATACCTGGCGTATCTGCATCAAAAATAGCATCAGCGAACGTTTGAAAATCTGCCCGAAAGTGTACAGCACTCTTTAATACCAGCAGCCGCTTCTCAGTGGGCTCCACTCCAGCAACGCGGAACATCTCTGAGTCAAGTAACTGACGACGCTCGCTGGCTACAACGACATCGATACCATCGATGTCCAGTAAAACGGTTTTACCCATCGTTGTTCGTAACCCCCTCGCCATGCTCCCTTTGTATGTAAACCAACCATCATGCTTATGCTTGATTACGGCACGGCAACTAACAGGCGAGCCATGACGATCATCCGACTTAGCACCAAGTTCTATGTCTATTTCCGAGCCAATAGGCTTGCCATAGGCAAAATCGGCAACAGCTGGATCGCAGATGAGGCCAACAGCCGCTCCGCAATGCTCCGCCTTAATTAGTGCATGCAATGCGACCGTACCATCACACGGTGCACCGCCTCCCGGGTTATCTGACCCATCGGCGAAAACAACAATCTCGTCTGGGTGCTCATTACTGTATGAAATAACATCCTCGATGGATGTGAGTTTGGGTTGCAAGTCTTCCCTCAGATCCCAAAGGCGACTGGCGATTTCATCGCATAGACTGTCTGCTAACGCTATATCGTTATCCGTTGTGACGAGAACACTAACTCCAGCATCTCTTATATCTGCAAACGGAAAACCCATCGAAATAGTTGCTGTCAGCATGCCTGGCCGTGACTCCAAATCATGCAATTCCCGGATAACAGTTTGCATGGGTTCACGGAGAGTACATTGCATGGGAGGCATGGTAAGCATCGGCAGTTGCCGAAAGGTCTGTGTCGGTTTCACATCACCATCAATCATGCGTTTGATCAGTAGTGCGGCTTCATGTCCGCGTTCTGCCATATCGACGTGTGGGTAAGTGTCGTAACCGATAATCACATCCGCTCTATCGGCACTTAACTGAGAGATATTGGCATGTAAATCAAGCGTCATGATCAAGGGAATGTCACCGGTCACTTCACGTACACGACGTAGTATTTCAGCTTCTGCATCTTCATATGATTCGGTAACCATGGCACCGTGTAAGTCCATCAGAATTCCGTCTGCTGGCAGGTTCTCAGAGATACGCTTAAGCGTTTTCTCCATAATCGCCTCAAACGCTTCATCAGAAATCGGTCCGGATGGCTGGGCGCGGCAGTTTATTACCGGCACAAGTTCCATACCAACTTCTTCCGCGCCAGAAATGTATCCTCCATGAATCGTATTAGTATCGCGAAATCGGTCGAACACGACGTCGAAGCCCGACAGGTCATCGCCGCACTCGCTATCGCGAATCCAATCATCAATCGGAGTCGTGTCATTACAAAACGTATTGGACTCATGTTGAATTCCGGCGCTGATTACTTTCATAGAATTCCTGTAGTATTTGGGTTAATCCATCGGCCGCTGCAGTATGGCTGGTCGCTCCATCATATCGTACTTGGATGATTAGTATGATTCACTACTCAACATTCACACCGGCTTGACCGGAAACACCTACACAAATGCAAGTTGCCTTTGCCACACCTGAATTGGTCACACCCTATCGATCTCGCACGGGGTTGATTGTCGTCATGGTGATATTCTTAGTAATGAGGATACCTATGATGGCTCAGCAACAAGCCGGACAGGATGAAGCGTTCTTTGCAGCACCGGGTCTGATGGTGAGTCGTGGCGGACTTCCCAAGATTCCATATTTGCCCGCTAGGGCGGAATCCAGCGTGTTCTATCATGCTGACGAAGTGTTTAACAGTATTCCGCCGGCGAATGCTTATTGGCAATCACTGTTCTTCTTAACGCTGCCGGATAACTTGTTCACAGCTCGCATGGCATCCGCAGCGGCTGGATTAATCGCTATTCTCGCAATCTATCTGCTTGGCGTTCGCATGTTCAATTGCAACGCCACGGGCCTGCTCGCAGCGGCTTTGTACTCAATGAGTCGACTGTTCTTTTTCCCTGCTACGAGTACCAGACCGGACATGCTTTGTGGAATGCTCGGCCTGCTTGCCCTTTTGACGATGTGGAATTGGGCTAACAAACGGCAGACGAAACAGTTAATCCAAACAGGCGTTTTGCTTGGCATAGCTATGCTCACGCACTTCTATGCACTCGTGTTTTGTATACAGATAGCTATCTGGACCGTGATTTCGTCGCAAGGTAAATCCCAAAAAGCGAGGAATCTTGCAATATTGGTAGGATCTTCTCTGCTCATATTCGCACTTTGGATACCACTGATCCTGACAAATACGGACGTATCGATCACCCAAATCCAGAACAATGTTTTCAATCGAGCGGGACCGGGACTATTGAGCAGATTGATTTGGCCATGGGAATCATTGAGCCATCACTGTCAGCTACTTGTTGAACAAGCTCAATTACCTCAGCTCTTTCTAATGCTCATTGGCATTTTAGCCGTAGCCCAATCGGCGATAACTCACTATCACCGNAGCACTGCAACCTTGGCAGCACTAACCTTGTCAGGGATGTACTTACTTTCCACCATAAGCGGTGTGCATCCTGCGAACGGATACTGGTGTTATCCTGGCGCCCTACTGATCTTGTGTGTCTCAAGTGCCACGATCCGACTGCTTGTCTACCAATCATGGCAATTCTCTTCCACGAAAACGGCAACCTGCCTTTGCATACTTCTGGTTACCATGATTCCCGGCTTTGGCNTCAATGCNTGGGTCGCCCACATCTCCAACTGGAATGGTGATGCACATGACCGTGAACAGGTAACTCTTCAGATCCTCGAATCGGTTCCGGAGGAAGCGAAACTTATCGCTGATCAATCAATCGCCTTTGACCTGTATATTGCCGGACGCGACGTGACACTCAGTTCCAACAGCGATTTTTCAATTGATTCACGCCGCTTACCGTGTGATTACTTGATCACCGGACCACTTGCACGACAGCAAGGAGTCGTTGACGACATGAATGTTGAATTCGTCACGTCGATCGGAGATCCAAATGAAATGTTCGCCATGTGGATAGAAGTCTACCGCATCAAAACACCGAGCAAGCATTAGATGAGCCATAGATGAGTTAGCCGGTCATCTGCTTAGCACAGGTTCAGGAATCAAAATGTAGCGATTGGATTCAGTGGTGAACCGGTACCACCTTTTACAGGAATCGGNGCTGACTGGATCAGGAAGTGCCAGCGTTTGGATTTCTTGCACTGGGCATGCAATGCTTCCAAATCACAGTTATCAAAAATGTGTATTCCCATCGCATGAATCGTGAGCAGATGAATCGGGAAGTCGATACCAGCGACACCCGANGGAATTACATCCGACGCAGCGTCGCTTCCGAGCATTGCGATATCGCGATTATGAATCCACTTTGCACATGAAGCATGAAGACCGGCCATTCCGTCCTTCTCGCTCCACGGTCCTTTTTCCTCCCGTCTTGCGAATCGCCCTGTTCGGATAAAGACAACATCACCTGCTTCAACTTTGACGCCCGTCCGCATTTCCCATCGTTCAAGTTCTTCCGGATAGATCGGCGTGCCAGGTTCAAGATAGTCCACGCCGCGCAACTCAGGAATGTCGACCAGGATTCCTCGCGTTAAGATTCCATTTTTAACATTATGGATACTCAGCTTGTTTGCACCGGTTTCGGTGATATCGTTTCTTGAAAACCCGTTGTACAATTTGTCCTTGTAAAACAAATGACAGAGTGAATCCATGTGTGTATGCACAAGTCCGTGGTACGACACATTGAAGTTATCAGANGCCCACTGACTGTCTGTGCCCTTACCCCAATTCAACATCGTGTGGACAAATGGTTGGGGATTGTCTGGCGCTTCTTCTGTTTGAGCTACCACTGACAGAGAGACGGACACGCCTTCCTTTACTAATTGCGCAGCCTGTACACGTTTTTTAGGTGTAATTAGGTTTAGCGCGCCGAGTTGATCGTTCTTACCCCAGCGACCCCAGTTGGAAAGTTCTTTAACCCAAGCATCGATATCGTCCGCCGTTAGATCACGCACCTGTGCATTCAGGCTACTTCCGGCAAGAGAGGAGAATACAAAGACGAGAAGCAGTAAGAAACGATAAGTCATTTGATCAGAACCTTCAGTTAAAGAATGTGACAGCAGAACAATCCATTCACTCTGTCAATGAACCGGATATTACTTTCCGATACAGAACAGCTGTTCTTCGCCACGAATCAGGATTTTATTTCCAACCGGGACAGGGCATGCGACAAGTCGCTGTTGCATGTCGTTTTCACCGAGAAACTTGAATCCATCCTTGATATTGGCAACCATGATGACACCATCTTCGCGAGCTGCATAGACTTTGCCATCTGCGATCACCGGTGACGAGTAGTATTTTGTACTTCTGCGAGGAAACTGCCCCTCCCAAATCGTGTCGCCCGTTTTGGGATCCACGCAAACTAACTGGCCACTATCGCGAAGCACGTAAACGCGTCCCTCATGTGCAACCGGCGTTGGAACAAAAGAGCCTTTCTCGTGAACGGTCCAAAGTCGATGTGATTCCGTTACATCACCACTGCCACCAAGTTTAATTCCGGCAAGTCTGGCTCCACGACCATAAGGCACGACGGCCACATCATCCACGATTACGATGGAAGACACGGTGACCCAATACGTTTTGTTATCAGGGTTAAATCCACCGCACGTCCAAAGCAATTTTCCGCTATCCACATCGTACGCAGTGAGATGCTCACCNCCCCATACGACGATCGACTCAACACCATCACGTTCGATGAGGATCGGTGTGGAGTAGCCATGGTCACCCTCAACGGGGGTTTCATAATTCCTGTCTATCTTCCAATTNACGTTGCCCGTTTTCTTATCAAGTGAAACAACATAGGAATCCCCTGCATGCATCACAGCAACTATGACACTGTCCCTGGTCAGCACTGGTGAGTTCCCCAGGTCCCAAAACAGGCTAACATTTCCGTACCGCTGCTGCAGATTCGTTTTCCAAACAGTCTTACCAGTGAAATCGATGGCAGCCAAATTACCACTCTTGAAATAGCAATACACGAATTTGCCATCTGTAACGGGAGATGGATTACTACCGGAGCCATTCCGGTGTTTTCCTTTTATTTGCGAACCAACTTCATTCGACCAAATNTGTTCGCCATCCCAATCAAAGGCCAGCAATGCATCCTTTTCGCCACTGCCGCTAGTGACGAAGATCTTGTCGCCAAATACCGCCGGAGTGCTACANCCAATCCCGGGCAAGTCTACTTTCCAGAGAACATTCTCCTCAGTCGTCCACGAACTCANATANGATCCNGTACTGGACACGCCCGTTTGTAATGGCCCTCGCCATGTCGGCCAGTATTGCTGCGGAAGATTCTCCGCACCGTTTGCATTTACCAGAGCCAANGTAATAAAAAGTACAAGCAAACCGTTTAGCAGTTTCATATCGTCTGCATTCCTTCAGGACGGAAGTGTAGAAAGTCTGGTCACCTACCATTGTGTCATGATTGGGTGAGGATATTCAAGCAATCCGCCGTTGCTTTATCACATCCACACAACGATTACTTACGCCTGAGTACACACACCGTGTCGCCCAACTCATCGTTCAACACCAGTGGCTGTTCAATGTCGTACCAGTAATCAAATACGTCGACCAATTCCCAATCATCCGATTTTGCAAGCAGTGACTTCAATTGTGCGGCAGAATAAAGCCGCATCTTAAAGTCCGATTCTATCGCAAGGTNGTTATTTACAGATTGCACCTTTAACGTGAATCGCAATGTCTCCAGACGCGACTTACGTGACGCATTGCGAACCTTCATTGTCACATCAACGGTTGTCCTNGAATGACGCGCAACCCAATGCTCCTCGTCATCCAGATCTGCATCCGGAGGCAACAAGTGTAACCCCAGGATGTAAATGCCACCGCGGCGAACGCTTTGTGCTGTGCACTCAAGGTGAAACAGTGCATCGTTATCACTTAACAGATGCCGAAACGTACTAACCGTGTTAATAGCAATGTCACATTTTGGTGTGGTGACAAACTCTCGCATATCACCCACTACAACGTCTGCATCCAACCCCCGTCTGCGAAGTCGTTTCTGCACATACGCGATACAGCTTTCGTTCAGGTCGTATGCTGCCACCTCGTATCCNCGNGCAGCGAGTGCGACGGTTAGTCGCCCACCGCCGCAACCGATATCCAGAATCCGCTGCGCATTGCCAGACAAATATCTTTCTGAAACTGCCGTTACAAACCTGCATTCCGATTTTGTTTCATCGCGAAAGGCAATATCCCAATAAACCGGAAAGTCATAACAGTTTTTCAATACAGGGGAACCCAACAGGCTGCCTTTCCTTTTAGCACAGGCACAATCCTCTCCGAGAAAGGTACACTAAGAATACATGCTCATCGACTCTGCTACCTTTAATAGCAGGGGCCGCCCATTTCTGGAAGTCCCGAACAATCCATCATGCCGCTGTCTCCTAAAATTCCTACAAAGCACTCTTGGGCCACCGTTGTAGCATTTATATGCACGGCCTGCTGTCTCTCAGCAAATGCATCTGCCCAATCGGCCAGATACTTTCAAATCAAGGTCGTCGATTCTGAAACCGGTCGAGGTGTGCCACTAGTCAAATTCGAAACCGTTAACAATCGACGGTACTACTCAGACAGTAATGGCATGATCGCCTTTGACGAGCCAGAGTTATTGGATAAACAGGTGTACTTTCATATATCCAGCCATGGCTACACAATCGATGCGGACGGTTTTGGGTACCGAGGGGTTAGATTGCATACAAAGCCCGGTTCCTCNGTTGAAGTAAAAATCCAGCGGCTGAATATTGCTGAACGCCTATATCGTATCACCGGACAAGGAATCTACCGGGATTCCAAGAGGCTTGGTCACCGACTGCCTGACGGACTCAGTCATGATCAAAACAACGTACTCGGCAGTGATAGCGTTCTGGCTGCTGAAATTGATTCAAAAATCTACTGGTTTTGGGNAGATACGAATTACGCACGGTACCCATTAGGGAATTTTCATGTCCCAGGCGCTATCTCCAAGATGCCGAATATCGGGGGACTGGATCCCGACACTGGAATNTCTCTTGACTATTTTCTTAATGAAAAAGGCCTACCTGCTGAGACCTGCAAAATGCCCGGGCAGGGACCGACGTGGCTCGACTGCGTGACGAAGCTGTACGACACCGACGGAAGCATCCGATTGTTTGGGGTTTATATGAAGGTGAAAGCACCCCTGACGATTTACGAACAAGGAATTGTCGAATTCAATTTCGATTCCAATCGCTGGGAACATAAGCTCACGTTTCCGAATTCCGGCACGATCATCCCACGTGGCCATTCGTTTAGGCATACAGACGGTGATACCGAGTACGTTTATTTTGGCGGCGCCATGCCTTGGGTTCGCGTGCCAGCTACCATCCCCGAGTTTCTTAATCCATCCAAATACGAAACGTACACTCCTCTACGTCGAAGCACAGGTTCTGGCGACTTGAAGATTGCACGTTCAGGATCCGGAACGATTGCATACGAATGGCGACGTGACACACCCCGATTTGATATGAAATCCGTATCTCAATTGATTCAATCAAAGGAGTTGTCCAAAGAAGAAGCACCCGGGTTTTTAGTAGACNTAGCGACCGGCAAGCAAATCCAAACACATCACGGCAGCGTCTACTTCAATATGCATCGTCGCAGNTTCATCATGATCACCACGGAGTCTTTTGGCACTTCCGCACTGGGAGAAATCTGGTTTGCAGAAGCCGAACAACCTGAAGGACCATGGAAATACGCGACCAAAGTAATCACCCATGACAAATACAGCTTCTACAACCCCAAGCATCATCCGATGTTTGACCAGCGCAATGGTAGAACCATTTATCTAGAGGGTACCTACACAACTACCTTCTCCGGTAACAATGTCAAAACTCCGGGCTACGATTACAACCAGATTATGTACAAGTTAAATCTGGAAGATGCTCGCCTGAATNTCCCCGTACCGGTATACATGGCTGAAGCACGCGGTANCGGATTTTACTGGAAGCTCGGGCCATTGCGCCCGGACCAAAGAGGTCAGCTCAAGTTTTTCGCACTTGATCGTCCGAAGCAAGGTTCGCGTGAAATAACAGTCGGCAACGAAACCATGCATGTCATGAAGGAACCGGCCCGTGACAAACAGTGTCCAACTATCGCACTCTGGAATTGGACCAATGAGATGGGCAAGTCGGTTTGGCGACTTGACACAGAAAAAGGTCCGAATGGATACACGAAAGGTGAGTCTCCCGTCGGATATGTGTGGCAATAGTGTTCTTAAGCCTGACGGGGCGAAGTCGAATGCTCTGTTTGCCTAATTCTTCTTGCGATTCTTATACTGACGCGCCAACGCGTTCATTTCGGTCTCCTGACCCAAGTCACCCTGCTCTCGCATCCAACTCTCGAGCTTCTCACGTAAAGCTGCTTTAACGTCGCTGAATTGCGGATCATCCGCTAGATTATTCCACTCGTATTCTCCGTCGGAAATCCGGTAAAGCTCTTCCGTGGGCCTGATCATATAGCGCGATGTAATCTCCTTGGCAGATTCGTCACCACCTTCAGCTGCTGCTAACCAGGACTTCCAGATATCACCTCGCATGACAATATTCTGAAATGGCACATCCGCTGTGAGGTTGACGATATACCGATACTCAGCAGACCTGACTGTCCTTATCCCATAGTGCTCACTGCCATTGATAACCCCGCGTGTCGTCATCAACGCGTACGTATACTCCTTGTGCGAGTCACGCTTTCCATTTAGTACCTTGAGAAAACTAGAGCCATCAAGTGATCGAGGAGTTTTTACGTTGGTTGCGTCAAGAAATGTAGGAAGTATATCTACATATTCGACAATTGCATCCGACTCTGACGCCGGTTCGACTACTCCCGGCCATCGTACAATCATGCCACTTTGCAATCCGGCGTCGTAACACGTCCATTTCGCAAATGGCAAGCTGTTTCCTTGCTCGGAAACCACCATGACAAGAGTATTATCCGCTAGTCCGTGTTTATCCAAGAGGTTTAGAATCTGGCCAACTTGTGAATCAAAGTACGTGATTTCGGCCAGGTACTTAACAAATCCAGCTCGCGTTTCGGGGGTATCTACATAGAATTCTGGCAATTCAATTGTGGCGGCATCATACTTGCTTGGGTCACCAAGATTCCAAGGTGTGTGTGGTTCATTGGAGCATGCAAACAGGCAAAACGGCGTATCGGTCGACTTGCACTCACTCATGAGCGCGTTGATAGCGTCCACGTCAGGATTGTTTTTGGCACTGGAGTACTCAAACGGGAAAGCCTTCTGCGGATTTATGTGTCGTTTTCCGCTAAGCGCAACGCGGTAGCCCGCATCGCCAAGATAGTGAGCAACGCTGCGAACACCTTCTTTCACAAATGTATGGTTTGGATATGCTCCGCTCTTTACCGGATAGATCCCAGTGTAAATGTTATGGCGGGTAGGAGAGCACATCGGCGCTGCCTGAAAGCAACGTGAAAACTGCATGCCCTGCTTTGCAAGTTTGTTCAGATGGGGTGTGTTTGCCTGTCCACCGTACACTTCCATATCCCAGTACGTGCAATCGTCTGCGATTATGAAAACGATATTAGGTTGTGCTGCGGATATGGAAGATGTTACGCAGCAAAAAAGCGAGAAAAACAGTAATGTGATTGTTGCTTGGGGCTTCATGGCTTGGCTATTTCAAAAAGTAATTTCGCATATAATCTATAGCTCAAGATCAAACATACTTACTTTTCTGTTTGTTCACCATGCCCGGTAGAATTCCACGCTAGCGAGAGTAACTGTGCCTTATCACGCCAAATCATTGCTACTTCTGCTGCTTATCACTTCAGCTTCCACCGCAGCTGAAAAACCTAATATCCTGTTCATTGCAATTGACGATCAGAACGACTGGATTGGATGCCTCGGCGGTCACTCACAAATCCAAACACCTCATATCGACGCCCTGGCAAAACGTGGCACGGTGTTTCTCAATGCACACTGTCAGGCACCGCTATGTAATTCCTCACGTACAAGTTTGATGACCGGTCTGCGGCCATCAAGTACTGGCATTTACGGCCTAGCGCCATGGTTTCGCACATTGCCCGAGTTTGCAGACCACGTGTCGTTACCTCAGTACCTTCGTGCACATGGTTACAAGACATTTACAACCGGAAAGATCTACCATGGTGGCACAGGCCGGAGAAAAACAGACAACGANTTTGATGTGATTGGCCCACCACCTGGTGTCGGAGTACGACCCGAATCCAAACTGGTAAAGACCCCTTCCCCACATCCACTTGTCGACTGGGGCACTTTTCCACATAAGGATGAACAAAAGCAGGATTACGTGGTCGCCAGCTGGGCTGTAGACAGACTAAAAGAAGATCACGAACAGCCGTTCTTCCTCTCCGTTGGCTTTTTCCTTCCGCATGTACCTTGTTATGCGACTCAACAGTGGATGGATTTGTATCCAACCGAAACACTGAAATTACCTGAAGTACTTAAAGGAGATCGAAAAGATACTCCTCGGTTTTCCTGGTATCTGCACTGGAAACTACCGGAGCCGCGGCTAGATTTCCTTGAAGAAGCCAATGAGTGGAAGAATCTTGTTCGATCTTATATGGCATGCACAAGTTTTGTTGACGCCNAGATCGGCAGAGTGCTCTCAGCGCTGGAGCAAAGCGGCAAAGCTGACAACACTATCGTCGTGATTTGGTCAGATCACGGTTGGCACCTCGGTGAAAAAAGAATTACAGGAAAGAATACACTCTGGCACAATTCAACGAGAATCCCTCTGATCTTCGCCGGCCCAGGTGTATCCGCAAATGCAAAATGTACACGACCCGCTGAGCTATTGGATATTTTCCCAACACTTAATGAGCTCTGTGACCTTCCAAAACGAGATGATCTGGAGGGGCATAGCCTAGTGCCTCAACTAAAGGACGCAACAACTCCTCGCNAATTCCCGGCCATCACAACTCACAATCACGACAATCACTCGATCCGCAGCGACGACTGGCGATACATCGTTTATGCTGATGGCTCTGAAGAATTGTATGACATGAAAAACGACCCGGATGAGTGGCATAATCTGGCATCTAAACGCAAATACCGAGATATCATTGAATCGCATCGAAGATTCATCCCAAAAGAAAACCGACCACCGGCTGCCGGCAGCAGACACCGCATACTGATTTACACGGACGGTACGGTAAACTGGGAAGGCACCGACATTCCTGAAGACGAGCAAATACCGGAGTTGTCGCTTGATTAAACTCCAGACAGGACCGAATTCCGTTATGGCAAATCGCTTAATCATTTCCCTCGCGATCATATTTCAGATCGCCAGTACAGGCGACCAATTGCGTGCCACAGAATTACGAGGGCGCATATTTGATGCTGACACGAAGACACCTCTTGCCGCGCGTATATATATAGAAGCGGATGATGGACGTACCTACTTCGTCGAGACGACTGATCCAAATGGCTCAGCAATTGCATATAAAGAACAATGGGTGCCAATGAAGGAAAGCGTCGACCGCCACACCACGCTTTCACCACATCCTTTTCGAACAGACGTGCCTCCCGGCAGGTATACGATCACCATAGAGCGTGGCAAAGAATATCGCACCCTTTTTCGCTTGCTACGTGTAGAGGAAGAGCCGCTGGATTTAGANTTTCCATTGCACCGCTGGATCAATATGGCAGCCCGCGGTTGGTACAGTGGTGAAACACATGTACACCGGCGCATCAGTGAGCTTGAAAACGTCCAGTTAGCCGAAGATCTCAACGTTACGTTTCCCGTCACATTTTGGACAACCGAATCCACCAAGGCTCCGGATCTTGAACCTAGTAGCCTCCGGAGTCAGGGTCCAAGCCCACACGGACCGCGTGAAGATCGTGGATTCAATCCGATTGCCATCGATAACACACACGTGATGGTTCCGCGAAATACCGAGTACGAAATATTTAAGATTGGAGAGGAAGCACATACGCTTGGCGCTATGTTCGTGCTTAATCACCGAAGTCGGTTTACTCAGACTGCACCGCCAATTTCTGCGATCGCAGAGCAAGCGCATAGTGAAGGCGCCATCCTCGACCTGGATAAGCACAGTTGGCCCTGGTCCATGATGCTGGTACCGGTCGCCAAAATCGACCTATACGAACTACTTAATAACAGTAACTGGCGCACGGAATTCGGATTTAAGAACTCACCTGTAGAACCGGCGGAATACATGAATGTCTATCGCACAGAAGAAGGTGAGATGACGGAAGCCAGTTGGATTCAATTCACACTGGAAAATTACTACACATTGCTGAATTGCGNATTCAAGCTCTCGCCAAGTGCGGGGACTGCCTCCGGTGTTCACCCCGTGCCACTTGGTTTTAACCGCGTCTACGTTCACCAACCCAATGGCTTTTCTGTAGATGGATGGCTTCAGGGATTAAAAGAAGGTCGCAGTTTCGTAACTAACGGTCCAATGCTAATGGCCAAAGTGAATGGACGCGAAGCAGGCCATCAGTTTTCATCGAACAAACCTTTTAGTGTGGAAGTGTCAGGGCTTTGTGTATCTAACCACGCTGTCGACTTTATTGAGATCATTCAAAATGGCAAGATCGTTGGCCAAATGGTGCCTAAGAGCGCCAACGAATTACTCGATCTCTACAGCACTTCTTTCCGCAAGCGTGTCACATTTCGCGAATCCGGCTGGGTAGTCGTGAGATGCCAGCAGGAATACCCACAGGGTCGATTAAAATTTGCACATTCGGCCCCATGGTACGTGAATATCGGTGATCAACCAGTGCGGCCACGTCAGGAAGAAACAGATTACTTGATCGGACGTCTCGAATATGAAATTGCGAGAAATCGGAGTATCCTGTCCGAACCAGCACTTGCCGAATTTGAAACAGCTTTGGCAATTTATAAAGAGATTGCCAAACGAGCAAAACCAAATCCAAAAAAATAGTCTTACCAGTTAGCAAATAGGATTACTGAAAATGAAACAACTATTAATCGCCGTTCTTGCCATCACTCTTTTTGCACAGTCCAGTCAAGCAGAAGAATGGACGAGCTTATTCAATAAAAAAGATCTCAGCGGTTGGATTCAGAAAAACGGTACTGCCAAATACGTTGTAAAGGGAAACACTATTGTCGGCACAACTAACGAAGGTAGCCCAAATTCATTCCTCTGCAGTGNAAAGCACTATGGCAACTTTGAACTGGAATTCGAAGTCAAGTGTGACAANGCCCTAAACAGCGGTGTACAAATCCGATCCAAAACTAAACCTGTTCCAAAGGATTCAGATGTCAAATTCGGACGCGTGTTTGGTCCTCAAGTTGAAATCGAAGCCAGCGGAGACAAAGGAGCTGAAGCCGGTTATATCTATGGTGAAGCGACTGGCCGCGGATGGCTTACCGTGAAGGAAGAACTGATTCCTCATAAGCACTTTAAGGATGGGCAGTGGAACCATTATCGAGTTGTGGCAAATGGTAGCCGCATTCAAACATGGATCAACGGACAGCAAATCGCAGATCTGACCGATGAACCTGCATTTGAATCCCACCCGGTAGGCTTCATCGGTCTACAGGTGCACGGTATCAAGAAAGGTACTGGTCCATATACCGTTGCNTGGCGCAAGATTCGGATTCGAGAGATTAAATAACAACGATTGATCTTCATCATTAACCTAGCAGAGGTGTTTCCATGAAAGCTGTTGCAACAAAACTGGTTTTGATGCTGTGTCTGTTTTTGACAACATCAAGTCTTGTTGCACAGGATCAACGACTGCGGATGGGTAGTCGCTTACCACGCGACGCGTTTCTATCTGACTTTCAACTCATGTCAGACATTTTGAAACAAGCACATCCTGGTATGTATCTGCATACTTCCAAGGAACAGTTTGCAGATGACTTTGCAGAAACGGTTGAAAAGTTAAGAACTGCGGGCAACAGACCATCACTGCGACAGTTCTTTCTTCTGGCGACGGAAGCACTCGACCCGATCCGTTGCGGGCATACCTACTTGTTACCCCCTCCATCGGTTCAGGACAGACTGCAATACGGAGGTAAGTTATTTCCGATTCCGATCAAGGTATTTGGTAATAAGTTTTACGTCGATCAGCGAAAGACAGACCTGCCGTTTGGTACTGAGATTATCAGCATCAATGACCGGTCGCCCGCCGAATTGCTCTCCATACTCGGACCACTGGTCAGTCAGGATGGATTCGTAGAGTCTTTTCGTGAAACGTACATTGAAGACAACTTTTCAGAACTCTATGCGATTCGGTTTGGATTCACAGAATCATTCGACCTTCAAGTCAGACGGAGTGACCAANCCTCTGTTGAAACGATCTCGATTCCTGCCAAACGCGCGAGCAATCTCTACGATCAGGCAGAACCACGTGCTTCACGTGAAGGTCGGGAACTCGCATTTCGCATTGACTTTCCCAACGACTCTACGGCGTTTATCGCGATCGACACTTTTGATTCGGGAAATGGTTCACCACCATTCCGGCTTTATAAGAGTACTCTAAAGAAGTTTTTTTCAGTCGTGGATCGTCACGAAGATAGCTTCGACAACATGATCATCGATTTGCGCTATAACGATGGTGGATACACGCGAAATGAAATGCTGCTGTATTCATATCTGACAAATAACCCGTTCGCTGAAGTCGATAACGCTGAAATCCTGACAAGCGAGTTACCATACAAGCAACATTTGGATCGCGAATACGTGACTAAAGGGCTTGCCAAGTACTATCAACGCACACTCAGCAAGGATTTCGAAGAATCGTACAACGGCACTTTGCAGATTTCCGAGGACGGCAATCCAATCATTCCNCCTAATCGCAAAGCCTTTGATGGCAANATCTACGTGCTCATCGGTGGTCGTACTTATTCAGCAGGATCTTCATTTTGCAGCCGTTTAAAGGCAGCACATCCAAATGTTGAATTCATCGGAGAGGAGACCGGAGGTGCAAGCGGTGCTTTCACAGCCGGTACCCTGTTGATGTACACACTGCCAAATTCAAGATGTAAACTAGCCGTCCCAATTATTCGCTATCAAACGGTCAAGCAGACNAAGTCTGCTGATCGTGGTGTCATGCCGGATTATCCTGTTAANCAGACGCTCGAAGACTTCANGGCAGGTAAAGACACAGTACTCCAGGCAGCCCTTGAGTTGGTCAAAGACGATTAAGAACCATCGCTCAATGACACACAGACTAGTTCCTTGTCATTGCGAGCGTACATGGATCTATTGGCGAATGCCGGATGGCTCCACACGACGGAACGACCGAAGCATTCGTTAGTTGGCTCCAGCACATGAAATCTACCGTGCTCGCTGTACCCGTCGTTTGACAAACTCGCCACGATCAAGTCACCCGTCTCGTTGAACAGNAAATAGCGATCACCATTTTTCACGATAAAGGCAGTNCCATGACTGCCAGGACGTTCGCCGGTCGTTGGCTTGGTGGTTTCCCAGTGACGTTTTCCCGTCTTAAGGTCTGCGGCAATCAACAGACCTTTTTGACATCCAACACCATAAATTGTGCCATCGACAATCAGCGGAGTACTGTTAGCACAGTANACACCTGTCGTCGTATCCCCTCTCCACAACAGCTTGGCCGACGGCGTCGAGCTACCAAGCTCAAATGCGGCGCCAACNTTTCCAATGCCACTGGCAAACAGGATGTTTCCCGANTTGCGCGGAGCTGCNATACTCATTCCATATGCNGGCTTTAATGGCTGACTCCAATAGACTTTGCCCGTCGTAGGGCTAAGTGAATTCAACTTATCAGCATCCCAAATCAGTAACTGGGGCTTTCCTGCAGCTTCGATGATCGTTGGCGGACAATACCCAGGTTCACTAGCCGTTAATGCCCGCCAATGCTCACGACCATTCTTACGATTGAAGGCGACAGCAACCGAACCGTTCCCGCCAACAACGCAGTAAATTAAGTCTCCGTAAACCAGCGGATGAGCGCTGAATCCCCAAATCGGTGACTCTACCTTGTACTCTTCCTTTAACGCTCGTTTCCAGATCAGCTTACCGTTGTCAGCCGATAGACAAATCAGGTCACCTTCTGCGCCAAGCATGTACACTTCATTTTCAACCACAACCGGAGTTGCTCGCGGACCTGCCGGGTACGACAACGCATATTTTCTCGAGTACTGGTGTCGCCAAATGAGCTCACCTGTTTCAGCACGAAAACAACTTAGCCTTTCCACACCAGTTAGTTCCGCACGACGGCTTGGTCCATTTGTAGAATCGCCGGATTGTTTCACATAATCACTGACATANATCATCCCGCTTGCTGCAGCTGGCCCTGAGTAACCTAAGCCAACCGGCACACGCCACTTCACCTTTAAGCCAGTTGACGGGACTTCACGAACGATTCCATCTTCTGTCCACACCCCATCTCGGTTTGGCCCCATCCATTGTGGCCAATCAGCCGCATCGGTGGCCGAGATAGCCAGCAATAAAAAAGCCAATGCTGAAATTGATTTAATCATTCTCATGGGATTCACCCTGCCTTGTCGGTTTAAGAGTTACTCAGCTTTGAGTTCGTGGACTGTGTTGTGAAGCGTACCGGAAAAAGTTTCGCCGTCAGCTCCCTTGAGGTCATATTTAATTTCCATACCCCAGGTTGGCTTAAGGCCTTCAATTTCAATCAAGACGGTCTTTCCATCTTTGAGCAATCTTGCATCCGTGACTTTCGATGCCTTTTCATCGACATGTGGAGAACCATAATTCTTAGTCCTTCNAAGGCCCCATGTCTTAACTCGGTAATTGGACAAGTCCGTTGCAGTGTCCGGATCCAATTCGCCACTAAAAGTAACCTTCATCCCATATTTCGTAGCGCTTAATTCCACCGGAAGATAAACTGGTTTTCCCGTATACCGAAGTCGATAGAATCCGCCAGGGCTCGTTCTGGAACCCGCCCAGGCAAACATCCCACATGTATAGAGCTGTCCGTTCGTCGGGTGAAAGCGTCCGCGAATCGTTCCGGTTGGAAACTGAGGAATCNGAATCTCGCACATTCCGCCCTGCATTTGGCCGTTAACTTCTTCATGCGGCACAACAAATACCTTGCCATAGCCATACGACAGGTTTAGTAGTTTGTTGTTTAGCGGCCCCCATTGTTTACTGTCGACCCAAAGTAGTTCCGCCGGTGAACGGTCAAACGCATTCGTGATCCAACACAACGGTTGCTCCATGGCTTCATCGCTTTCATCCGTCACGTCATGGTAGCCATACATATTCCCATAAAAGCCGCCTTCTTTGACCCAATTGATTCTGTTCTTTGGATTCCAGTGACCTTCCTGATCGGTCACGATGAATGTGCCATCAGGATTCAGGCAAACACCATTCGCAGCACGAAAACCTGTTGCAAGAATATCCGTTCGCTCACCATCCGGAGTGACTCGTAGGAGAGTACCGTGATGTGGCACAAGGGCAGTCAATGCATGACGCGCTGACTTCGCATAATAGAAATTGCCCTTATCATCGATCTGCAAGCCCATGGCAAATTCATGAAAGTGGTCTGTAACTTGATGGTCACTATTAAAGCTCTCGTAGTAGTCAGTCTCTCCATCCCCGTTGAGATCATGCAGAATGCATATTTGGTCACGACATCCGATATAGATCGTCTCATTAACGATNTTTAAACCCAATGGCTGAAATAACCCTGAGGCGATACGGCGCCAGGACAATTCACCGGCTGANAAGTCATCAATTCCGGTAACCAGCCATACATCACCATCCCAGCTACAGACGGCCATTTTGTTTGTGTCTTCATAAAAATCAAATCCGGTAAGACGCATTTGAGCAAACCATGGGTTCTGTACTGGCGGCGTTATGTTATCAACAGCAAACGCGCGATCATCATTNCCAACTGCCGGTGTCGTCTTAAGTTCTGCTGGCCATCGTGCAGCACTACCTTTGGTAGCTGCAATCAAATCCCCACCATTAACAGGCTCGCAATCGAAGTCCTTAAAGATTGCGTTTGCTTCCACGCTATCCACACGACTCATCCATACTGTCATATTGATAGGTGCTTTTCCCTTTGGAATTTCTAAAACCAATCGCCCGTCTTCATGTTTTTCAAACCTGATATCGTCTGCATCAGACTCAAATCCTGCAACGAAACCATTACCGTCCGGTGCNTTCACTGCTCCCTGAACAACCTGCGCCGACAGCTCTTTGCCTGTTTGTTCCTTCACGAAACCCTCTGCTGCATCCGCTACACTCCAACTACCAACAAGCTTCTCCTTGTCAGTAGAGTCTTTAGTAAGTTGATCCTGAGTTAGTTGTTTCTGGTAGATTCGCACAAACTCGATATCACCCTTAAACCACGGTGACTCTGGAAACGTCTCAGACGTGTAGCCCACGCGGAGTACAAATCCACGATCGATCTTCTTAGGTGCCAACGTGCCTTGAGCGTCGAGCTTGCCATCGAGGTATATACTGACCCTGTTTGATTCCGATTCAAACGTCATGGCCACATCGTGAAACTTTCCATCAGTGACTTTTGTCTTCCCTTTAACAACGCCGACCCAACCGACATCAAAGGACAGCAACCCATTGCGAATAAACAGTGATTTGCCATCCGGTACCCATTCACGTTGGTTTTGCGACTTACAAANAATTGTGCCGTCAGAATTCGTGCGAAAGCGCGCCATTAGCGTGTAGTCTTTGGTCGTATCAAGTACGTTTCCGTTTGGAATTTGCAGGTATGTCCCGCCGTCGAATCGAACTGTGGCTGCTTTTTCCGATTGANCTGCGTTTAGATGTCCAAAAACCACGGTATCGTCCGAGTCTCCAATCACTGCAATTTCTGCATCATTTGACGGGTGTTGAAGAACTGACATTGTTAAGTCCTGGTTTCGCGGACCGATGCTGAGTGTTCTTGCGAATATCGTGTTATCTTCCCGTTGTTGCTGGCTGTGAGCTTCCAAAATCGTTGTGTCACCAACGGTGTAGTTGATGATCGTTTGATTTCCAAAGTGATAGAGTCCTTTGTACTGCGCCCAATCCCTCGGAAGCGGCCCATAGAGCCTGCCGTCCCGGCCTTCGAACCTTGGGTCTTCAAATGAACCTGAATCCGGATTTGCCCANCCCGGTCCGTTCTTGTTCTGAAGATGAACGTCGCCTGNAACGCGTGGATGGATATTGTGGCGACCATTAAAGTTGATTCCATTCCAATCGATGAATCCCTCNCCGGTCCACGCCCCAGCAAGCCTCATCGTGTCNTGATCAAAAACCATCCATGCGTTTCCTTTGGATACACCACCCTGCCCCTGATCTACCCGCGTTGCGATTCCCTTNTAAGCAAAATTACTGGCATCATTTCCAATCTCATATGTCGCAATCAAATTGGGCCCATAGTTCATTTGCTCCCATGGGACAATTTGAGATGGAGCAGGCCCACGCGTGTCACCTTTGGGTAACCCATCGAGATAGGAATCCGAGACATCGAAATNCTGTGTAGGATTATCGTTCTTAAGGTACGCCTCACGTATGTAATGAACCACATCATANTTCTGTTGTGGAACCATCCACGATTGGGGAACCATCATGCCAAATCCACGAGTGAGCGTTTGGTACATCGTGTACGGATCACTACCACTTTTGAATTTCTCAGTGGCAAACTTACGTGAAGTTGGCAAGCTGCCTTCTCGATCGTGTGTGCCATGGCAATTTGCACACAATCTCAGATAAATAGCCTCACCTCGCTTATAACTGTCGTTGTTTAAGCTTGCGATCATGCCCTGGTGGTCGATGTGTTGCTCATACTCAGGCAGTGGGCGAGCCGCGTATAGCGAAGGCGCTGGCTCNAGTTCCCTTGCACGCTCCAATCCGCCATCTCTTAACTCGATCACGTACTTAACCAGATCAAGGAACTGCTGGCGTCCTACAAGTTGATTTACCTGACCAGCCGGCATGATGGATTGATCAAGCACTTTCTTCACTTCAATGTCGTCNGCAAGTATGGTTGTAACGCGACCTGATTCCGCAGCATCACGGACAATAACATGCTTGGCGTTATTCTCTACGACCAAACCGGTGATCGTCTTTCCTTCACCGGTAATAACGGAGATTGGTTCAAATCCTTTCTTAATCACCTTGGAGGGCTGAAGGATCGACTCGACGATCGCTANATCTTTTGTCTTNTTTTCGAGCTTTGTAAGGTCAGGTCCAAGAGAGGATTCGGAGTCACCAACGTTATGGCATTTGGTGCAGGCCATATACACCTGATAAAAAGCGACCGCACCTCGCTTTTCATCCCCTAACTGNACGGCNTCTTGTGCAAGGCGNGCTGGATCCTCATCAAGTAGTCGTTCTTCAAGCGTTTGAGCATGTGTTTTCGTTGATACGCATAACATGAACAGGAAGAAGATGATCGAAAGTACTGACTTCATAATCCCTAAATTTTTCCGTTGATTACAGTGCTGCTATTAATTGACTTGCTAATACACCATTCTAGCATGACTTCACCGCAGGTCATGAGAGTGATCATATAAGACCAACTCCTGACTTTTAACTTCCATTGAATGTGGTCTAATTAANACANCAGAATTCAACGGTTCATCTTCTTCATCGCGATACGATCTAATGATTAGAAACACAACACTCTCCGCAGTAGCCTGCTTAGTCGCTTTCACAGCCATAANCCTNNTATCAACAGATATATATTCCCAACGGGAGCGGCCATCAAAACGCAATGATGACACCCAAACCAACCGCAAAAGCAAACCGGTAGATGACGGTTTTCTAAGAGGTCAGATCTCAACGATTACCGATAGCCTTGTAACAGATGAAAAGGTCGCNGATGCNAGCGAGCTNTCAAGCCAACTAGATAAAAACCGCGGAAGCGTTGAATTACCGACTATTGAATCTGCACCGCTTTCGGGTCAGGAAATCTACGCTCAGGCCTCTGAAAGCGTTCTTGTATTGAGCAAGGTATTCAAGTGCAATCGCTGCACGCGTTGGCATGATCGCAGTTCCGGTGCGTTTGCCATTACAGCTGATGGAATTATCGTGACAAACTATCACGTCGTCGCTGGTTCACAGCCCGACGAGAGAACCATCGTGGCGACAACCCGTGATGGTCGTGTGTTTCCTGTGAAGGAAGTAATCACTGCAAGCAAGGTTAACGACATCGCTGTTCTGCGACTTGAACTGCCCGACGGCGAATCACTGCGACCATTGAANTTAGCAGAGGAAGCGCATCCAGGTGAAACAGCATATGCAATTAGTCATCCCGTGGGCCGCTTCTATACACTCACTCAGGGAATCGTTTCGCGCAATGCTATTGTCCGCGCCAAAGATGGACGAAGTGAACGAATGTTTATTACTGCCGATTTTGCAAAAGGTTCCAGTGGATCTCCAATCCTAAACAATCGTGGTGAAATCATCGGCATGGTTGCTGCAACTGAGTCGATTTACTACACGCAGACGCAGGAAGAACAGAAAAACCTACAAATGGTATTTAAAAATTGCGTACCGAGTCACTCCATTCGCAATCTACTGAAACCAAGTGAGGANGATACAGATGAATCGAAATAGGNATCTCAAATCATCGTTTTCACTTTTACGAATGCTGGGACTCGCTCTGGCATTCGTGCCGTTTCTTGATTTGCATGCTNAGGAACCTAACGATGACCTACAGTGGTTCAAGGGAAACCTGCACACCCACACGCTTTGGTCTGATGGAAACGACTTCCCCGAAATGGCTGCGAAGTGGTATGTCGACCACGGCTACAACTTCCTTGCTCTAACCGATCACAACATATTGAGTGAAGGCGAGAAGTGGGTGAAGTACTCACTGGTGGAAAGTCGCGGAGGCAAAGACGTTCTTAAGAAATACCTAGAAGCATATGGTGATGACTGGGTAGTAACGCGCGGCGAGTCTGGAACAGATAGTCACGAAATCCGCCTAAAAACGCTCGAGCAGTTTCGTCCAACCGTTGAAAAGACAGGGCANTTCCTGATGATACAGGCCGAGGAAATCAGCGACCGGTCGCAAGGCAAGCCTATTCACATGAATGCGACCAATCTGGCGACGGTCATCAGTCCGGTTGGTGGTGAAACACCTCGCCAGGCGATGGAAAATAACCTGCGNGCGGTTCAGCAACAGGCACGCCGAATTGGAAAGCCGATCATGCTGCATCTAAACCATCCAAATTTTGGNTATGCAGTCACCGCTGAAGACATTGCCGCAGTAGTACAAGAACGTTTTTTCGAAGTTTATAACGGTCATCCGGGCGTTAATCAGCTTGGTGACGACACTCATGTATCGATCGAACGGATGTGGGATATTGCCAACACGCTTCGGTTATCGCAACTCAATGGTGAGGTNCTTTACGGTGTCGCAACCGATGATACNCACAATTACCACGGCCGAGGCGGTTCTCGCATGGGACGAGGTTGGGTGATGGTTCGTGCAAGTGACCTGTCGCCTGAATCGCTAATCAATGCCATGAATCGTGGAGATTTCTACAGTTCATCCGGAGTCACNTTGGAATCCACGTCCTTTAANAAGAAGAAAGGTGTTCTTTCGGTAAAGGTAAAACCAGAAGAAAGCGTAAACTACCGCATAGAATTCATTGGAACACGGGTCAAATATGACCGGACGGTTAAACCTCGCAAAGACAAGGATGGAAATAACCTAGCCGTAACGCGTCAGTATTCAGCCGATGTCGGTGCAACTCTAAANACAGTTGAAGGCCCATCCGCGAGCTATAAACTTGCTGGCGATGAAATCTATGTGCGAGCAGTTGTCCACTCAGATAAACCACACGTGGATGCAAGCTTCGCAGGTCAAGTTCAGCAAGCCTGGACTCAACCNGTTGTTATCACCAAATAANCGAGGCACCGATGACGAAAATTANTTCTCGCAACTCAAGACGACAGTTTCTTTCTTANGGTGCCCTTGCTGCAGCCTCTGCCAGTAATCCNCTGCAANNCGTAGCAGCAACATCACCGCCTGCCANACTTAAAGTAGCTGGCGTTGTAAGCACATATTTTAGAAACAGTCACGCAGACGTCATCATTGGCAAGATTCTTGAAGGTTGGCGTCAAACCGGTGGCGATGGCCCTGCATTAGAAGTCGCTTCGCTTTACGTCGATCAGATTAGTGATGGCGATTTAAGCCGATCAATGGCCGAGAAGTACGATGTGCCAATCTTTGACAACATCGCCGATACACTTACTCTAGGAACGGACAAAGTCCAGNTCGATGGCGTTTTGTGTATTGGTGAACACGGCAACTACGAGATAGTTCCGGAAACGGGACAGGTGATGTATCCACGCAGACGATTCTTCGATGAAGTAACAGCCACTCTCGAGCAGCACCGCACACGCGTGCCCATTTTTAATGACAAACATCTGGCCTATGCATGGCGTGACGCAGCACACATGGCAAGAACNGCAAAGCGTCTGAAGTTGCCGTTTCTAGCAGGCTCGTCCCTTCCCGTTGCATGGCGTTCGCCTGCCACAGTATTACCCATCGGCACTAAATTGACTCAAGCCTGTGGTATCGGGTACGGCGGACTGGAAAGCTATGGTTTCCATGCACTGGAGACAATGCAGTCCATCGTTGAACGTCGACGCGGAGGTGAATCCGGCGTGCAACAAATCAGAACGCTTCAGGGTGATCGAATCTGGGAAGGCCTTGAGGCCGGACTTTGGGACTCAGAGTTAGCGCTTGCAACACTAAAGAACATGGAAATTGATCTAACTCTTGAGCAATTAAAGTCACAACTTACAGACGGCGCCGCAGTGTATGTCATTGATTACCAGGACGGGCTACGGGCAGCTTGCTGCATGTTCAACGGCGTAACGTCTAAATTCGGTTGCGGGGTGCGCACCGCAAAAAGTCCTTCCCCCAAAGCATGGTGGTTTAAACTCGAACACAAATTCCCATATGGCCATTTCGAGCATTTGCTTCGAGCAATTGAAAAGACGTTCGTAACACGGCGACCCGCGTATCCGGTAGAACGCACGTTGCTAACGACAGGCATACTTGATCGTTGCATGCATAGTTTGGCAAATGATGGTGCNATATATGCAACACCNGAACTGAGAATCCGGTACAAGCCGTCGGAATGGCCATTTGCAAATCAGGATTCACGACACGCATTCCCAACCTAGTTTCCTGAAATTTGTGGTATGCGACGTATAAATTTGCTCGTATCACATTCATCTTCTGTTTCTCACCAAGCCTTCTTCTGGCTCAGCAATCTGGAAGCCCGAAACGGCCCAGCCAAATCNANCCGGNAATTGAGACCTACGAACAACGACTCAATGAATGGTAATTCACTAATATTTGTGAATTCCGGAAAGAATATTAAGCGATTCACAAGAGATATTTAAGATGATCGGAAAATGCGACGGATAAATACATGGAGTCCGGCTGAATTGAATATCGCCGGCGATGCAGCACGCGGCACGCNGGAAATTGAGCGAATCCAAACAAAAGNCAGCTTTTGAAAGGCTGTTGCCGCCGGAATCTGAAACAGATATTGAAGATTTAACGATTGAGGAATCTGCAAAACCCAGAGAATGATAATTTGCAANTTTTTAGCCGTATTCGCTACAATTGACTTTGCTTGCTAGGTTAGCAAGTGTTACATTCCTTTATCGGACACTACTAGATTTAGCCNACCGTGAAGTAAACTACCCGAGAATCTTCAGCTGCTTGCGTCATATGATCAATGCCTGAAATTCTATTTTGAGGTAACTCGGTGGTGGAAATTGTGTCTAAAGGAANCTACAATNAGTATAGTACGCAATTATTTTTTCCNCGGCCAAACCGATTGCTCGCAGATTTGTGAGTTGGTNGCCGATATTNAATACACATGTGTGTGAGATCTCTCACGTTTTTTTAAGGAGTTTCATTATGAAACGCTTTGTTGTATCTCTGTCGATCATCCTGATCGCTAGCGTTGCTCTAGTTCAAGCTGCTGATGAAAAAGCAAAAAAGGTTGAACTTAAGTGCGTTGTNTCGGGTAAAGCAATCGACAAGACCAAAACCGTTGATTACAAGGGCGGTAAGGTCTATTTCTGCTGTGGCGGATGCCCTGGTGCTTTCAAGAAAGACACCGCTAAATTCGCTAATAAGGCTAACCACCAATTGGTAGCTTCCGGTCAGTTCATCCAAAAGAACTGCCCATTCGCTGGCAAGCCAGCTAACGCTACCAAGACAGTTGAAGTTAGTGGCGTTAAAGTCGCTTTCTGCTGTGGCGGTTGCCAAGGTAAGGCTTCCAAAGCTGATGACAAGGTCGCTCTTGTTTTCAACGATGCAGCCTTCAAGAAAGGTTTCGCCTTGAAGCCAGCTAAGAAGAAGTAGTCTTACCGACAACTTCGAACAAANGGCGGAAGTGGATCCCTGTGATTCACTTCCGCTTTTTTTATTGATGCATACCAAACTAAGCCATACACGTTTTTGACACGATCTAAAGCTATGCACATCCGCACCATCACAATCATCGNATCTTGTCTGCTTCTACTAGAANCCTCCGTNGAAGCCAAACGACTCCGACCGTTTGTTCCTACNGATATNGAATCCAGNTATGAGCGGGCCATCAATTATCCAAACGAGGTGAGAAACAAAGTCCTGCGTGATCGCATCGACATTCACTGGACCGGTATANATCACTTCGCCTATTCAACTCCAACCGGGCGTCTGGAAAACGGNAAATTGCTAACGACGTACTATCTGGTTGACACCNAGCTNGGTGAACAAGATCTGCTGTTTGATCACGAAAAAGTTGCCGAAGNNCTNGGNGCACTACTNAATCGTGAGGTNTCTCGTTTTCAGCTTCCAATCAANGGTTTCGAGGTTTCCGAAGATCTTAACCGTGTGCACATCACAACTGACGGTGACAAGAAGATTGAGATTAATCGCAAAACATCCGAAGCTGCTGGAGACTCAACACGTTTGAACGCTCAGAGCAGATTTGAAAATGTTGCCTTGCAGAAATCCGATAACGGCCAAGACAAAAAGTCAGACACTAAATCCTCGTTGATAATTGAAGACCACAATCTGGTGCTGATCGAGGAAGGAACAAACGAAAAGACAAAGCTCACTGATGATGGAACAGCAGACTATCCATACGCCATCACGGATCAAATGAACCCTTGGTCCCCCAGTCGAGATTATGCGGTGGTCAGCCGCAATAAGCCTGGTAAATCAAGCATAGTACATCGGATTGAAGTATTACCCGAAAACTCGATTAAAGCCAAACTGCATACGGATAAGTACATACAGCCTGGCGATCCAATGGACGAACACACGCTCTTTGTGGTCGATATCGCTGGTAAGAAAGTCAGCAAGCTGGATATGCCAACCATCACCTATCTAGCAGATTGGGAGTATAAGCCTGGCAGACTCGATTGGGATCCTGACGGCAGTCGAGCGTTAATCGGTGTAACCAAGAGAGGGCACCAAAGTACTCTCGTATTTGACATCGACATGGCGGCCGTTACCGTCAACAAAGTAATTGACGAGCAATCCGACACATTTCTTGACAGTACGCGTTACTACTTCAAGTTGATAGANGATCGGACCAAGATCATCTGGGTATCNGAGCGTGATGGCTGGCGGCACCTTTATCTCTACAACCGTGCATCTGGATCACATAAACAAGTAACCAGCGGAAACTGGCTTGTTGAAGATGTGCAAGAAGTAGACGAAGAAAGTGGAATTGTTCACTTCACCGCGCGGGGCTTTTACCCTGATCAGGACCCATATTTCATACACCACTTTAAGATCAACATAGACGGCTCCGGACTTGTGCCTCTGACAGATGGCAACGGGACGCACGAGATTCGCACGATCAAAGTCAAGAGCGGCGNCGAATTCGTAATCGACAAATACAGTCGGATCGACATGGCGGGCATTACTGAACTTCGAAANGCCGACACCGGCAAACTAGTTGTCAAATTACAAGAAGTCGATATTTCACAACTACTGGAAACAGGCTGGCGTTATCCGGAAGTTTTTAAGGCCAAAGGACGTGACGGTCAAACGGACATATGGGGGATGGTTGTTAAGCCACGCGACTTTGACCCGAGATATACCTATCNCGTCATCGAATATATTTACGCCGGACCTCACGATAGTCACGTCCCTAAAAAATTCACCACCATGATGCGGATGATTCAGCTCGCAGAGCTTGGGTTTATCTCAGTCATGGTTGATGGNATGGGCACNGCCAACCGTGGAAAGGCATTCCACGATGTCTGTTGGCAAAACCTTGCAGACGCTGGATTTCCAGATCACATTCTGTGGCACAACGCGTTAGCGGAATATATGCCGAATTGTGACATTTCAAACGTTGGAATCTACGGGACATCGGCCGGCGGTCAGAGCTCCACCGGTGCGCTGCTATTCCACGGCGACTTTTACAAAGTTGCCGTTTCAAGCTGTGGATGCCACGATAACCGCGTTGATAAACGCTGGTGGAATGAACAATGGATGGGTTATCCAATTGGCGAACATTACAAAGAGCAATCCAACGTGACCAATGCGCACAAGTTAACTGGAAAACTCTTACTGATGGTTGGTGACATGGACACCAACGTACCACCGGAGTCCACGCTGCAAGTCGTGTCAGCGCTCATTAAAGCTGAAAAGGAATTTGAATTATTAGTCGTTCCCGGAATGGGACACTCATCCGGCGGTCGTTACGGCCAACGCCGCCGCTGGGACTTCTTTATGAAACATGTCCACGGTATCACACCTCCGGACTGGAACAACGTGAAGTACCCCGGGAGGTAGAACATAAGCCATCCGGCAAACGCTAGACGTCTAGTCTTTGCGTTCAATCAGAATCACGCTCGTATCATCATGACGACCTGCACCTTCGGTGATATCGCTAGAGAGATCAAAGATATGATCAAGTGCTGCATCAAGTGACAAGTCTTTGGACTCCTGAAGACCACGGATGATGCCCTTTACACCAAATTGATCCAGTAGTGCATCACCGCTTGGGGGATAGGCTTCCTCCAAGCCATCCGTATAGATAAGTACCCGTGAATTATCCGGGATTTCAGCCACCATTTTCTCATATGGCCATCCAGCAGAAATAGCTAAGGGTAAACCAACGTCATCTTCGTCACCCATGACCGTGATTTCATTTGTGGCTAAATCCTGNAGGAGCGGCAGTGGATGTCCTGCACAGGTCCACTCAATCTGGTGTTTTTCCACATTCAGCATCGAATACAGAAGCGTGATAAAGCCACCTTCATCCTGAACAATATCGCTGGTGCACAAGCGGTCATTAACTGCACTTACAAATTCTGCAGCATCCGGATACTGCTCATTCTTAATCATGCGAATGAGTGTATGCATGGTCATAATCGACATACACGCTTTTACGCCGTGACCGGAGGCATCACCGACAAGTAGAACGATCATTTCATCGTTGAGCATAAATGAGTCGTAATAATCACCACCTGCCATCACCACCGGATTCCGGCCCGAGACTTTAATCTCCGATGGTTCATATCGCCCCACAATGCTGTAACCATTGATCTTAGGCAAATCACTTGGAATAACTGACTCCTGAAGCTTCCGTACAGAGTCGACTTCCTCACTCAAACGCTCGGCAACAACTCTGGCTTTCATCGCCTCAATCGTTTCATAGGCAGATTCAAGTACACTGGTCAGCAACATCATGAAGTCACCACCAGCATCCCGCACGACGTGAGAGTGCAGTCCCTGTGACAGGAATTCAATTAAGTGTGTGGTGTCACCGGGTTGGCACGCTCCCACAATTGGACTGCCATCGCTCACTGCCTGAAGCTGAGCAAATAGCTCCATNGAGGCTTCCCGGCTTGGAAAATCCAGCGACAGCAGGATGACGTCCCAGTATTCACCTTCTGCAGCAGATTTAAAGGCGTCCAATTCACTANAAATGGAGGCCTCATTTCCATCGACATTCAGGAGCAATTCAAGCGTAAACGCGTCCTCAGGTACTTCCCAACCAACTAGTATCTTCATGTGTCCATCCGTGGATTCAAAATGCCGAGCCACCTTTTCATAAGCAGTCGCTGTGAGAATTCGAGTACTGCTATGAAATCAGTTGTGAAACGGGTGAACCGTCCACGATAATTGACTCAACCTCTTTAGGGATTCCTGTTTGCACCCGGAGTTCGCCAACATCGAACAAATAGTGCATGACGGTTGAAAGAATGTTACTGCTGGAAATTGGATCCGACGTAGGTTCTCCGCCATGCCGGTCCGACTGGCCAATAACTTGTCCCATCGGAAGGCCACCACCGACAAACACGATTGGGCATAGATTACCCCAGTGATCACGGCCACCGTTCTTATTGATTCGTGGTGTACGGCCGAACTCACCGGTAATGATGAGTAACACTTCGTCCTGTAACCCACGCTGATGTATGTCCTCGATGAAGGCTGAGACAGCCTTATCAACCGCAGGCGTAAGTGTGTTCAAGCCATCGACCATGGTGAATTCCTTGCCACCGCCGTGCATATCCCATCCACCACAACATACGGTTACAAACCCACAGCCGGCTTCGACCAACCGTCGTGCCATCAACATCTGTTTGCCAAGTGCCACGGGACTGAATTGTTTTGCATACTCGTTCCGCTTCATCACGTCCTGTTTTGAAGCAAATGCAGCTGTGTCGTATCGCTCAAGCAACTTTGGGTTTTCATTGGATAGATCGAAAGCCTCTGCGACCCCCTTGGCCAGCACATCAAATGCCTGACGTTGGAATCGCTCGGAACTCTCTAGCAACCCTGAATCATCAATTGACTTGCGCAATTGATCGAGTTCGCCGAGTAACAAGCGGCGATTATCCAAACGCGTCGAATCCAACCGCAACTTCATGTTGTCAACTAGCTCGCCGCCACCACCAAGATTGAATGGCTTATAGCTTGCCGGCAATNCACCGGTTTGAGAAACACGATCCACTGACGCGTAAATGCCTTTATATTTTTCGCCAACACCTTCGGCGGTGACCACCATGTTTCGTGGCATACCTGTTTGTGGATTTGTAAGTCCTGCCGCCCGAGTATAGATCGACCCCATTTGGGCACCGGTATTATTACCACCTGCCATCACATGATGAGCTGCCGGACCGTGGCTGGAAATTCCATGACGATAGGAACGAATCACGGTCATACGATGTGCATGTTTGGCTACCTGTGGAAACTGGCTTCCAAAGAAAACGCCTGGCAAGCTTGTTTGCGTTTGGCCAAAGATCGTGCGGATTTCCGACGGCGCATCCATTTTTGGATCAAANGTCTCGAATTGCGTCGGTCCACCCTGGAGATTAAGGACAACGATACTACGATTCTTAACAAATTGTGCCTGCGATGCGTTCGCACGAGCAGCAAGCAGGTCGGCCAATGAAATTCCACCAATGGCAGATGTACCAACCTGCAACATCTGACGCCGATTCAGATTTCCATTTCCGTAAAGCTGTAACATTGATAATTCCTGACGCGACTTGCCTTAACTCTTTATCGGTTCCAACGTACTCTGTTGCTTTAGCAGGATCACCCATATATCGCAGTGGGCTCTCAACACTTNATTACCCGAAGACGGTTACCTTGTTGATTGTTTCTTTATTGTAGGCTATCCAATGCTATATTAACGGGCAATAGATATCAGTTTTTCACATCAATCACCGCACATACGTATTAATCNTTTTTGCTATGACCAAAATTCAAATACAGTTTTTCTTTTCCGCTTTGACCATCGCCAGCTTGTTGTTAACCGGATCAACCACCGTCGTTGCCCAACAACATTACTTTCGAAGTGATAACGGGTTGGCCAAGGATGACTCCGTCGCCCTTCCTAGCGACTTCGGTGATGAAGACGCTTTAGTATGGAAGGCTGAACTTGCTCCCGGACATAGCAGCCCGTGTGTATTTGGCGACTATATATTCATTACAACGTATGAAGATGATCAACTGGCAACGATCGGCCTGTCGCGGCAATCCGGCGAAGTACTCTGGAAGCAGCTCACCAAGGTTAAGGACATCGAGAAATATCACCCGGTGGGTAGTCCCGCCGCGGCCACAATTGCATGTGATGGTGAAAGAGTTTACTCGTTCTTTGGCAGTTTCGGCATGCAGTGCTATAGTCTCGACGGTGAAGTCATTTGGAGNAAACCGATGGCGCCCTANCGCAATGAGTTTGGCAGCGGCGGCTCACCTATCGTCAAAGATGGCAGAGTATTTCTGATTCAGGATCATGACATTGATAGCTTTGTCATCGCTATTGACGTGAAAACTGGAAAGACCATCTGGAAGGCGCAACGAGAGTTAGCAACCCGAAGTTACTCCACTCCGTCCCTTCGTAAAACGGCGGACGGTGATGAATTACTCGTCGCAGGTGCACTTCGGCTTACGGCATACGATGTTAAGACCGGAAAAGAAAAATGGTGGGTCGATGGTCTGGCGAGAATCGTCAATACCACCGCGAGTGTGGTTGGAGATATGGTGTTTATCGCTACATGGTCACCCGGTGGCGATCTTGGAGAGCGCATTTCCATGGAACCGTGGGATGATGCTACCAAGACTTATGACAAAGATTCAAATGGAAAGATAGTTCGTACTGAATTACCTGACGACAGCCCTGTNTTAAACCGATTTTTCCGAATCGACCTAAATCAGGACAAAGGGCTCGACAAGTATGAATGGGAACGCCATGCCCGAGTTTTTGAATTAGCTCGAAATGCTATCTTCGCGATTAAACCGACTGGTAGTGGCGACCTGACAAACTCGTGTATCCAATGGGAGTATGAACGAGGAATCCCGTACGTGGCGAGTCCCCTCACTTACCGCGGGGTCATTTATATGGCCAAGGATGGAGGCATTGCAACGCTCGTGAATGCCAAGAATGGCAAACTCCATGAGCAGGGTCGCCTTAGCGGGCGAGGCAACTATTATGCATCCCCAGTCGCTGGTGACGGAAAAATCTATTTCGCCAGCGAACGTGGAGTCATTACCGTAATCGAAGCAGGCACCGAGTTTAATGTCATCAATTCATACGACTTTGGTAGCCGTATCTATGGCACACCGGTGATCGACGATGGACAACTGCTGATCAGAACAAATGACTCACTCTACTGCTATAAGAAACCTTAGTAGAGAGTCCTACTCAACGCTGGAGCCAGTTTAGCGCTCCTGACGACGCAACCCGGTAGTCATTGCAATNGTGATATCGTCAGACGAGCGGTCAGTGGGAACCGCCACCATTTCCTGGCTGCCCGTCTCTGCATCCACTCGCACCGTGTTTGGTTCGTCTTCGAGCGTTGAGCCATAACGATAGACTAGTCCTGCTGCATACGAGATGGAGTCATCATTCGCAGGACCGGTAACTAATGCTGTTGGACCTTTGAAACTGAGAGGTTCAATCAGAGCACTGCTGGTCGCATCTTCCATTTTGTGCATGTATTCAAGCTTCAGATTTTCCTGATGATCACGACCAAGAATCACCTTGGTGTTTTCGTTCCAGCGAAAATGTCTACCGACATTAAGTGCGTCATAATCCCACGGCTTGTCATCCACCTGTATCTGAATCAAATCGTGGACTTTCCTTCCGAACTCCGGTTCCGTGAGTGAGCAACCTGTTGATGGCGTCGGAATATCCTTCAAGTTGTACTTATGTGCTAATTCGATCAGGAATTTTCTGCTTCGTCCCTGAACACCGTATAGTTTTTCACGGTCAACCAGTCCCTCGCGTTCCGGCTTTGTTGGTGGCAAGAGTTTTGCTGACAATGGGCGAAGCAGCAGATCTTCCAAACCGGATTGATATGAAATGGTATCCAGATCGCTTCGTTTTTGACTCATCGGTCGTTGGCCCACAACTTCCCCACTGATAATGAATTGGGCATTAATCTCATGCATAAACTTCTTGGCTCGCTCGAACATGTAGATCCGACAATCGACACATGGGTTTGCACCCTTGCCATAGCCATATTCAGGATTTCGAACTAGATCGAGGTAATCATCTTCCTGACCGATGATCGTAAGATTCACTCCCAAATCGCGAGCCACATGTGCAGATATATCCTGACAACAAGTGAACATCGTCTTGAAGTTAAGTGCTTCAACTTCAATACCCTGTTCTTGCATGATCCGAATAGCGAGCATGCTATCAAGTCCACCGGAAAGTAAGGCGATACAGCGTGTCATTGGATTTTCCTGATCGGTTACCGGAATNAATGTACCGGAGTGTGTGTGTTGATTCAGATGACGATTACTGCACTGCCGTGATCATTCATCTTCTTCGTTTCTATCGACAACTCCCAATTCCATCAATGCGTTGAGCGCTGCCTTTTGTTCGGCCTGCTTCTTACTTGCACCCCATGCTGAACTATACCTCACTCCCGCAATCACGGCGATGATTTCAAATTCCTTTTGATGGTCTGGGCCACGCTCTTTGATAACTTCGTAAACAGGAGTTTCTTTGAGATCACGCTGTGCAATCTGTTGGAGTTGAGATTTATAGTTACCTGGCACTCCATCTTGAAGCGAATTTGTAATCTCTTCTACAACGTATTGATCCATGAATTCCAGTGCCGCCTCGGGACCACCGTCGAGGTATATAGCTGCCAGTAGAGACTCAGTAACATTTGCCAACATGGATTCGGGAATCTCACCGCTCAACGCGATCCCTTTGCCAACTTGTAACAACGACTCCAATCCCAAGCGATGTGCAATCCGGGCACAAGTCTTTCGGCTAACTACAACTGACTTGATCCTCGTCAACTCACCTTCCTGATACCTGGGAAAGTTATGGAACAACCACTCGGTTACCATCATGCCGAGCACAGCATCACCAAGGAATTCCAGTCGCTCGTTGCTGGCTAATCGATGCTGAGCTCGTGAAGAGTGTGTCAATGCATTTAACAACAATTGTTTATCATTGAATGTGTACCCGATTCGTGATTCACATTCTGCGGCAATTGCTGCACCACCTTCGATGTTTAATGGCGCACCGTCTTCCTGCTCACTATCTGACCGATAGAACAAGCCGGTTACTCTATTCCAGAATCCTTTGGAGGTGCCCATTTTGAATTAATATTCAACGAGATTAATTGACTCGGCGGGGCTATTCCTTGTCCCCACATCGTGCAGCTATGCAGTGGTTNTTATTGAACTGTGATATTTAAAGATCACTTGCTCACTTCATCTGGGCTCGTCGACAGACACGTCTGAAATCAATTCACCAAGGAATAATAGAATAATACGCGAGTGAACTGGTTTGAAACGTCTCAAGGAAAAATCCNTTTTCCTCAGATCCGCCCTAAAAACTGTCATTTATCTATACTTGGACACTAACTACAATTCGGCGAATTGTCCAGAATTCAGTGTATGCAGCCGTTGAATACCTACAAACAAAACGATTCGACCTTACCGGAGCAAGTAACTTCGCGTTCCGACAAGATACGGGCGGCCATTCGCGCCATTCTCCGTTTCTTTAGGGTTCTGCTCCTCGTTTGCATGCTCCTTTGGTCCGTTGGTGCCCTAACCTATTTTCCCGTAATACCATCCTGGCTTGGGAGCATTGCCGGCCTTGGATTGCTGCTTATGCCATGGTGGATTGCAAAGTGGGTGGATTCGCCAGAACAGCGCAGAAGCTATATNTTTTTGACGACCGTCGGTGTAATGCTCTTTTGGTTGCTGATCCCACCAAGTTCAAACCGAGATTGGGATGAATATCACGNTCGAATTGCAGTGCCGGAAATTACCGCTTCGAGTGTATCTATAAAGGACGTGCGNTCGTTTCGATATACGTCNGCAGGTCATCGTTCAGCACCTGATTTCACGAAGGCATACTTGGATTTGGAGATTCCGATTGACCAAATTGAAGGGATGGACATCGCCGTTGCTGATCTCACAGCCTGGAGAGGGCCTGCACATACCATGATTAGTTTCTCCTATCGCGTGGACGACCAGTTGAGGTATATCAATGTGAGCGCTGAAACNCGTCGCGAGAAAGGGGAAAGCTACAGCATACTTCGCGGATTCTTTAAGCACTACGAACTCATTTATGTCATTGCAGATGAACAAGATGCATTGGAGTTACGTCATGCCTACGGAGAGAAGGTCAGATTGTATCCAGTTTCGTTGCCCAAACGTGCGATCCGGAAAATCTTTGTCGATGTTATGAACCGTGCCAGAAAGCTTCAATCCCAACCCGAGTTCTATCACACGATTACCAACAACTGTACAACGCAGATTCTCAAACACATTTCCAAAGTTGCCGAGAATGACATCTCCATTCTGAATTGGAGAATAATAATGGCATCACACAGCGACGAATTGCTTTTTGGATACGGGATGGTAGACGCTGAGTTATCAGCAAGTGTGCCGCGTGATCACTTTCTTACCAACGAGCGCGCAGATTCCTTTGTCGAGGGCACAGACTATTCAGCCCACATCAGACCGTAGCACATCCCTTAGAATTCACTTACACGCTGTAAGGTGATTCCAATTTATACTTCGGATTTGCTGAGACAAATTCAGCAATCTTCTCATCGGCGTTGAAAGCACCTGGTAGGAAATCAAGTGCTTCCTGAATTAACTCATCGGGTTCCGCGGTGCTGAATCGAAGGAATCCATGACCGGCATCACCAAAGCATTCGCCACCGAGACAAGCAACACCAAAATCTGGGTCTGCATCGGTAAGCAGGTACATTGCCAGACCGTGAGAAGTAATGCCGTGGCGATTACAGATTTCAGCGACATTTGGGAACACATAGAAGGTGCCACCGGGTACCANACACTTCACACCATCGAGGGCATCAAGTTGCTCTGCAAGATATTTAACCTTGGTCTCAAAGATCCCCATGTATTCATCACGTTGTGATCGATCACCGTTTAAGGCAGCGGCACCTGCCATTTGTACAAAAGGAGGAACACATGAAAGCGTCGTATTAATCAATTTGGAGATCATGTTAATGTTNGCTTCGCTGCTGACAGCGTATCCAAGTCTCCATCCGCTCATGCTGAATGACTTACTGAACGTGTAACATGCCACGCATTGGTCCAGCATGCCTTCCTGTGCCAGCAGTGTATGATGCTGACCNGACCAGGCCATCTGGTCATATGGTTCGTCTGCAAACACTGCAACGTCCTTGCCACGTACAAGATCTGCGAGGCCTTGTAAATCTTCAAGTGTGGTTACACCACCCGTTGGATTATGTGGTGTATTGATGAAGATAGCTCGGGGATTGGGATCTTCTTCGAGGAACTTGGCAACATCGTCCAGATTTGGCCGGAATTCATTTTCCTGNGTTAATTCGCTGTACCAGATGCGNCCACCACGCCGGTTGATATTGGGCGGGTATGTTGGGAAAAACGGGCTGAAAACTAAAACGCCATCGCCTTCGTTTATGAATGCTTCACAGAATAACTGTTCAAAGATCTTAGCTCCCGGTCCCGCTACAACATTTTCCGGCCCTACAGAAAGGCCGTATTCGCTGTTTACATAGTCTGCAACAGCCTGACGAAATTCCGGGATTCCATTGGAGGGGCCATAATGACACATGTCATCTTGAATTGCCTTGATTCCAGCATCCACACCGTTTTGCGTCGANGGAAACGGGCTGTCTCCAATTTCAAGCTCAATGACTCGCTTTCCTGCTGCCTTAAGCTGTTTGGCGATGGAAAGCACGTCGAAAGCGGTTTCTGTAGTAACGCCTGCTGCGAAATTGCTAAATGAAGGTTGAGTCATGATACTGCTGTTGATTCTCTCAAAACAATGGATGGCGGTCATTACATACCGGTTAAGGGCTCGATTATACCCGCAAAAAGTGCCACGCGTAGGGCACGTCACATGTGGAAAACCGACGTCCAAGTAGCGGGATTACAATTGAATTAGATGGGACGAGCGAGGCAACTTGATCGCTGTTTCTGGTACCTCGCACTGTTGCCATAGGTGGATTAAGATGAATCCGAACGACCATTCACAATTCAAGCATCCACCCTTCCCTCCCCGCAACGACATAAATAGGGTCTAACATCATATGACACGCAAAGGATCAGACTTCGCCGGACTTTCAGTTGCAATCACAACACCNTTCAAGGATGGAGAAGTGGATTACCAACGACTGCGAGACCAGGTTGAATTTCAGGTACAGGCAGGCACGACATGCCTTTGCCCAACTGGAACAACCGGCGAATCTCCGACTCTAACCCACCCTGAACATGAACGCGTGATTGCAGAAGTTGTTCAAGCAGCTGCCGGTCGAATCAAGGTAATGGCAGGTACAGGATCAAACAGTACTGCTGAAGCGATCAGTCTGACAAAGTGGGCTGCNAAGGAAGGTGCAGATGCCGCACTAATGGTGGCACCTTATTACAACAAGCCAACACAGGTCGGGTTCTACGAACATTATAAAGCTCTAGCTGAAGAAGTAGATATCCCGCTGTGTGTTTACAACATTCCGGGCAGGACCGCAAAAAACATTGAGCCGGAAACCATCATCAAGTTGGCTGAGTTTGAAAACATCACGATGGTAAAGGAAGCCACCGGATCCCTGGATCAAGCAAGTGAAGTTATCAATAATTCCGACCTCACCATCCTCTCTGGTGATGACAGCCTTACGGTACCGTTAATGTCCATCGGCGCCGAAGGTGTAATCTCCGTTGTCGGAAATATTTTACCCAATGACATGATTGCGTTGATCAATGCCGCCGCGAGCGGAAACAGAGACGAGACAATTCAATGGCATCACAAGCTATTTCCGCTTTGCCGTGACATGCTGGGTCTCTCAACTAACCCGATTCCTGTAAAAGCTGCAATGGCCATGATGGACATGGATAGCGGTGAACTGCGATTACCCATGGTTGGCCTGAACGCTGATGAACAGGCATCACTTCGAGCAACCCTACAGGCATACGGTGCCATAGAGTAATAGCACGATGCTTCGCGTTACATATGTATGCGAATTTGCAACACGCAACGGCGGTGAGAATTCTCTCTTAAGTGTATTACCGCGTCTAGCTGCAGGTGGCATTCAACCGAATGTCCTTTGCCCACTGACTGGTCCTTTTCCAGATGCATTACAACAACTGGCCATCGAGTACCACGAGTTAAAGCTATTCGACGATGATGGCGTTCGTTTACAGCTTGATGATATCCGAGCAGGTGTTTTAACCACTCTGCAAGAATTGGAACCAGACATCGTTCACGCAAATAGCCTTTCCACCAGTAGGCTCTGCGGTGGAATTGCAGATCAATTGCTGACACCGATCGTCGGACACGTGAGAGATATCATGAATGTGAGCGGTCAGGTAATCCGCGACTTAAATAAGCTCGCAAGAACGATCACAGTCTCTCACGCGACAAGGGACAACCTGTTGAAACAGGGGGTAACTCCGGAGAATTGCGAAGTCGTTTACAACGGCGTCAGCACACCCAATTCAACGTTCTCGCGAAGTGCACACTCGCAACCTGATAAGTCCTTTACAGTCGGAGGAGTCGGTCAAATTGGTATGCGAAAGGGCTGGGACATCCTGCTTGATGCCTTTGGCCACCTTGTAAAGCATGAACCCAATTGTCAATTAGAAATATGTGGTGTGCGACATTCGACGAAAGACGAAGCAATCGAGTACGAGCGGGCACTTTATACACGTGCTCAGCACCCTGACTTGCAAGGCAAAGTGAAATTTGCCGGCTACGTGGAAGACATCCAGAGCCGAATGAGAAACTGGGATTTATTGGTGCACCCNGCCAGACAAGAACCACTCGGACGCGTATTGCTCGAAGCGGCAGCAATCGGCCTTCCAATAATTGCCACGGATGTTGGCGGCACTCGCGAGATCTTTCCTAACGGCGAAGCCATCTTGTTCGAACGCGACAACACTGTTCAGCTTGCNAGCCAACTGATGGCACTGCATGATGATTNTGANCATCGAATTCGGCTGGCAACCACAGGGCATAATCGAATTAAACACAGCTTTTCACTCGAAGAATCTGTAAACGGCATCTTGTCCGTTTATCGTCAGTTGACTGACGCTGAGTGATCAATAGATGAATGCGTGTGCGACATTCATATAGATCACGATTCCCAGAATATCGACTATTCCCGCTACAAATGGATTGCTCATCAAAGCCGGATCGAGGCCCATTTGTTTAAACAGCAGTGGCAGCGCAGAGCCGGAAAACGTGCCGCATAGGATAACAAGGAGAAGCGTTATGGGAATGATGAGCGCAAGAGTCGCATTGGGTGCAGCAAAACAAGCGACGACGTAACCAATCAGAGAAAGAAATCCTCCGATGATTAATCCCATGCAAATCTCTCGTCGAATCACACGCGACCAATCTCGCAACGTAATATCACCAGAGGCGAACGCCGCGATGATCAACGTTGAAGACTGGCTACCGGTGTTTCCACCAGCGGATATCACCAGTGGAATAAACAGGACGAGCCAAGTATGTTCTGCGATGCTCTCGTCGTATTGTTTTAAGGCGATCGCTGTCAGCAAAGCTGCGATGAAGAGAATGGTAAGCCATATCCCGCGTTTCCAACTCAGCGTGGTCACAGCTGTCTTCAAGTAACTTTCATCGAGCGGATTTACCGCCGCGATTCGCTGAATGTCTTCTTCCGCTTCCTCACGGACCACGTCGATAATATCGTCATGNGTAATGATACCCATCATACGGTTTTGGTCATCAAGTACCGGAATCGCTAATAAGTCATACCGTGCAACCTTGTGTGCAACTGACTCCTGGTCTTCAAACACATGTGCCGTGACGATATCTTCTTCCATCAAATCAGAAAGGCGAATATCAGGACGCCCCATGGATGTCACAAGCTGNCGCGCAGAAACCACCCCGCGGAGATGATCNGTATCATCCACCACGTAGAGATAGTAAATGGTTTCAAGCTCTTCAGCTTGTCGGCCAAGTTCTGCAAGTGCTTCCGGCACAGTAAAGTTCTCGGCGAGCTTGGCAACATCGGATGTCATTACGGCACCGGCTGTACCTTCGCGGTACGCACGCAATCTCAAAATGTCACGCCGCTCTTCCAGCGGCAACCGCTCGAGAATGTCGTTAACGATATCTTCTGACACGGCATCCAAAATNTCGACGCGATCATCAGGGACGAGTTCACTGATGAGTGATGCCATCTCCNTACGATCCTGATGCTCGAGAATGTCCACCTGCTTCTCTTCGCTGCAATATCGGAAGATCTCCGCTGGTAATGGCTGCTCGGCATGACGGATGATTTGCCAAGTTTCGTCCGCTGTGAGTCCCTCCATGAATTCAGCGGTAACCCCAGGATGCATCGCATCACAAAATTCGCGCATATCTTCGACCTTTTGCTCAACGAGCATTTCGCGCAATTCCGGTAGGTAAAGTGTGTTAATCATTGGTGACTAAAGGTCAAAGGCTGCAATGAAGAGACAGAAATGGTGGAGTCAGGCATAAGAAATACCTGTCATTGCATTCTGAAAGCGACAGCGGAGAAGGTCAAGTAGTAAGTCTGATGTCAGCTATTTCACACCTGACTTACTCATCTACCACGTTTAATTTGATTTCATCAGAGTTACCGCGTAATTCCGGCGCATACATTGCATGAACATAGGTTGGCAGCGCTGAGAATTTACCGGGAGTTTCTGCCCTCATCCGGTAACTGAAACTGTGCTTACCTAAGGGCAATCGCCGCAGAAAGAAATTCACACTCTCATCACGCATCTCGCGATAAACGGGTAAACGCGAATAGTCGTAGCCGCTAATTAGCTGAGTTGGCTCAAAGCCTGCTGGCTTCTTGTCTTCAAGTAATACGTACTCATAGTCGTTCTTGCTTTCAACAATNAGCTCAACTTCGACTAAGTCACCACTAGTTAATTCGTCCAGATTCGAAAGAACTTCACGTTTATAACTTTCTATTCTTTGCTTGATCGCCTGTCCTTTACTATTTGGAACATCGCCGTCTTTGTTCTCAGGTATTAGCTTGTAATACCGTCGATGCACTTTCACTTCTAATCCAGCTTGGGCGATGTGATCTTCAAGCGTGAAGTTTGTCAAATAAGCATTGAAGTAAACAGCTCCCTNGCCACGTCGTCTCAATTCCACTTCGTGACTTCCATCGGTCAATTCGTCACCCGCCATAAAAAAGGCGTTATCGAAACTAAATAGATTATCCCCCGTAATCTCGACTTCCTTCAGTTTGTCTCCATCAACCCATACTTCGACAACCATGTCGGGTCGCAACTCATTGGTAGCCTTCAGATATTCACCAAAGGATTCTATGCAGTAAGCAGTATCTCGAGTCGATTTCCAATATGTGGCATGCTTTCGATTGTTCAACAAGAATTTGACAATCCTGGAGGCCTGTACACTTTGCGGCTTCACTCGTGAGATCAATTGCAGATACCCGGCATTCGCTTCAATCTCGTCGCCATACCAGTACCACCAAAGGGCATTATCGCCCACGTCTAAATAAGCGGTTTCGTTCTCTTCGTCCTGAATCAGGAACTGTTCGATATTTCGAATCAGCATATTAAGCTGTTCTTCTTGCTGAACGGAGTGCAGGCCAAGTGCGAACAGCACCTTGCCGTAAACGGTCAAACGATTCCTATCCCGATAAAGGAACCCACGCATATCATCATTTTCATGATCTGCTTCCGTCAGAATGCNGTACACTAGCGCGTCCATGTTATCTGCATACAGCTTGTACGGCTTTTGTTTCGCCTCGGCTCGCTTGANTTTTTCTANCTCGGTGGCCTGATACCGCTTCANCCAGGTTAGCCCTCGNTCCAGCATCTCGGGTTTGAGGTTGATGCCATTTCGCTTCGCGATTTGCAGACCATGAACAACGGTGGCAGTTGTATGAACCCAGCTTGGACGATCGTAACTGGAGAACCAACCCCACCCGCCGTCACTGTTTTGTTGGCCAGCGAGGCGTTGAATACCTGCCGCCACCATTCGATCCAGTTCATCAACACTAAAAACCGGATTCTTTTGCCAACGATGCCATTGCCGCGCTCGATCATTCCCGTCACCAATTTCCTGTGCGTTAAGATTGGTACGTTTATCACGAATCTGCTCGAGGTTCAAATCCATATCGAGCAGGATNTTCTGCGTGATAACTGCTGGAATAAATCGATTGAGCGTCTGCTCGGTACAGCCATGCGGGAAGTCTGCCAGATAAGGTAGCGCATCGACCATAGCACCAGCGAGAGTTGGAGAATATCGCACCTCAAGCAGTGATTGTTCAGGTCGCCGTTCAGCCGGCACGTTTATTTGAACTAGGCTACTGTTTTTGTCCGGCCGAATTGTCCCCGCCCAGCTTTCAGTCTTCAACATNCCGTGCACGAATACAGGGAATGTCATCTCCATCGCATCAGATTCTTCGTCTGTTAGCGCCGACATGCGCACGATGGCCTCACCTTCGTGATTCACTTTTACACGCCAGTCCACCCTTTGTTCACCATTGGCTGGGATGACAACGTTTTGCGTCAGGTCATTAAAGGAAGAGAGTTCTCCACCCTCCAGTCCAAGCGTTACCTGAACCTGTTTCTCGGTGTCGAGNTAATTATGAACGTTGGCCGATAAGACAACTTCGTCCTTCTGAACAAAGAACCGAGGTGCCTGAAGTCTGACAATCAGATTCTTACGGGTTACAACCTCCGCAGAACCACTGCCAACCTTTGTGCCATGGCCAAGTGCCCAGACGTTGACCTTCCACGTTGTCAGGTTTTCGGGCATTTTCAAAGACACTTCAGCAATTCCATTTACATCCGTAGTGANGGAGCCTGCCCATAGAGCTGTGTCCGCGAAATTACTACGTACATTTGGCTGTACCAGNGGAACACCTTGTTGCCCGCTCTGCCGACCTCGACNATCGAGAGGCGACATGGCCTGATCTGCAGATGCGNTTTCCATTGCAATCTGGCCTTTTGCTGCAAAACGGCCGCCCCCACCCAGTCCACCACCCAAAGCCTGTCCTTGAGCAGGTGAAGCCATCTCGGCAGTATNCNGTNGNATNTNTNNNCTTNGACGGGACNTAGACCTCCTAGCAAGGCCGGGCGCGTTAGCCGTTTTGTATTTAGCGTCGTTCGCACCGGAGTAATCATCCGCTACCGTATGCCCAAACACACCAAGCATGGTCATNCCTGTCGTTCCGTTCTTATACATGTTGTATCCAGGACGACCCAGATTNGTTTGATGCCCCGGANGGTGGTTGCGACGCCACTTCCAAAAGAACTCCTTGATATCCGGTACATTCGACCCACCGGAAATGTATTCGACAGACTTGTCATAAACCGATACCACGGTGCTNCCTTCAAAATTATCACCATTGATATCTGTAACATGTAATCGAACTGTCGCATCCTCGCCTGGCAGATATTCTTCTGCGGATGGGATGACCTGAACATTGAGCACACGCTTTTCCGGTGGTACGACAACTTCTTTCGTCTGACTTATAACGCGACCGTCAAACACCGTCGTTGCTTCAACAAAGAAGTTAGGCATGTCTTTTTTGACAACCAGGATCTCCTCAACCGTACTCTTGCCTTTAAGGCGAATAATCTTGGGCCGGAAATATACACCATTGGTCGGTCGTACAAACAGCAGGACGGTAGCGCCACGGCGATTACTATTGATTTGCAACTTGACCTTATCGCCAGCCTTATATTCGCGTTTATCCGGGATTAATTCCAAATCATTAAATTGATAATCTCGCCCGTCAAACTCACGACCTCGCACCGTGAATATGTAACCACCCTCCACTTCATGGTCGTGTTCATCTTCCAAGGTCAGCGATAACCTGTATTGTCCCGGTTTGGACGCTGCAATCTTCTGCGCGGAGTCACCGAGATCATTCGTTTCGATATTCCACTTTCGCACGGTTGTCTCGACCGGCTTGCCGTCCTTATAAGTGATTCTGTACAAAGTGAGCTTGCCGCTCCCCTTCACTGCACGTTGATCCAGAGTCTGGGCCTTGAATGTTGCCTGGATGGTATCGCCTACGTTGTAATAACCCCGATCAAGCCAGGTAAACACGGTAAATGGTTTTCTCGTAGCAAGCACTTCCCCGGATCCGACGATGGTGCGGCGCGACTTATCTCGCACCTCAGCAGTCACCGTATATCGATGGTCCGTATTGCCATGCAGTTCTTTTGCGATCGATGTATCAATATCGAAAGAGATCGTGCCGTCAGGTCCGACTTCCGTTTCCAGATCCAACACTACTTCCGGAGCAGCGTCATGATATGGTGCCCAGATTGGATATGGCCTTAAACAACCAACCCATTCATGCCATCCCGGATACCAAGGGTAGTCGTAGCAGTACCACCAATAACCACGGCCAAAACACCAATCCCAGTGAGCGTCGGGATACCAATTCTGGTGATAGCTAGTTCTGGTCACCTTAATATTTGCGGTAGCTTCTGAAACTGGTGATCCAAAGTAATACTTGGCATTTACTTTGGCGGTAATGATCTCACCTAACTCCACCGGCTTTGACGGAGCTTCTACGGTCACTTCAAATTCCGGCTTTTTGTATTCCTCGACACGGAATGAATTCCCACCGCTGATTTGCAACCTGTTTCCGGTTCCCGCGATGCCGTGCACGTGAACCCTGTATACACCGAGGGTTGCATCTTCCGGAATATCCCAATTCGTCTCGATACCACCGAATTCATCTGCCTTCCCTGTCGTCGAGTAGACTTTTTCGTTCTTTCCGTCGTAGATTTCAATTCGACATGAAGCATTTGCGAACTGCGAATCATCATCCTGATCGTATTGAGCTCTGCGTAGCCACAACTTGAAATGGGCTGTTTGCTCCGGCCGATAGACCGGACGGTCCGTAATGCAGAACACCTTGGTTGAGTTGTAAATTGGGTCGTGGCGGTTGGCGAACCACACACCCTGGAATCCGACATACGCAAACCGACCATCGTTGTCCTTCGCTGTAATCAACCACTGATGATTCGTCGGCATCTTGGATGCTTCAGGAAACACCTGCCCGTTGCCATCGGTTACTGTCGAAAATTCAGTCGACGTAATCCTATACGTTCCTTCTTTCGTGTTGAGCTGTCGGTAGCCAAAGAAGTCCAGCTTGATTTCTTCAATTGGCTGTCCCGTCTCTGCATCACAAACGAAGTACAGATTTCCACCGGCTAGCGCTTTCTTGACGATGGCAGTGTCGTAAAGCCAAATCAGCGAATTTGCAGTATTACCGTCGTCAACTTTACCGGTCACCCAATACGCGCCGGCATTTTCTAGTGGGACGTCGACGATTTCACGTTTGTCGTAGTGGCCATCTCGGGGCTCTAAATCCACGTGCCATTTCGTGTCGTTGTCACGTCTAACATATTTGGCCAAATCTTGATTAAGGATGCGCCAACCAATATTCTGCAATTGAACTCGATTCCAATCGAGTCGCATCGGACTACTTTTAAGATACGCTTTTACGTCCGCCAGCAGCTTCTCAACGTTAATTGGCTGGGCAGTAAACGAGACACCGGTTGCGTTTCTGAAACGGAATCCAAGCTTCGGGTCAGTTATTGACTGGCCGTTAATGTGTTCAAACATCCCGTAGTTACCAACGATTTGATCCAGGTTGGTACGAAAATAATGGCGAGCGGGGACATTGAATTTGGTAATCATTTCTCGCCAATGATCCGCAGCACGAGTGAACTGTCGGCGGTTTGTATAGATCGATCCAATTTGCGATGCGGCAGATTCGCGATAGACGTGACCGGCTTCATTTAGAATACGACGAAAATGTTTGATGAAATTGAATTCATCATCCATCTCAAATCGCTTAACCCCCGTGGCCAACTGGGCAATGGTTTCTTTGTCATTCAGGCTGTCCAGTGCAAACCGGCCATTGCGATTCTCCTCAGCAGCATCCGTGTCTCGCTGGGCTGGAAAATAATACTGCATCGTCTGCACACCAAATTGCTGGTGTAAGAACGTTGCGAAATGCCACTCGGCTGAATGACGGCTGGACGTGTGCATCTCGATCGCCTGATTCAGTGCCCAACGCCACCTCTCGCCGTCATTTTCCGCGTCCTCCAGATTCTCGACAGCAGAATATACCAACGGTGAACCTTCATCGTTGACCGGAGCACTGGAAACGGCTCTGCCGTAGTAATAGCCGGGCTCGTAATCGGGCAGCGTGTCGAGGTCTATAAGCACCTGCAATCGCCATGATTCCTGATAGCCACGGTGATTCAGGAATGAATTTGCAAGGTACATGTATAACTGCCCCACAGCTGCCCGATCATCATCTTCCTTTGCGAACGGCTCTGCCTGAAGCAATAACTGTATCGATCTAATTCGGTCTCGTTCTGTCGAGTGTTTGGGCTGGCCGGAATTTCTTCTGGCAGCACGTTGGAATTCACCGTCAATCACAAATCCATACTTAGGCATACTTACGTAGCTACGTGCAACCGCTTCAAGCAATCGCCAATTGGCTGGATGAGTCTCGACTGCTTTCTCTGCAAGCTCATTAAATTCCGGATATACATTTAGTTGCTGGATGCACGAAACAGCCTGCATAAAGTCATTACCAAGTTTTTCGTCATCAAGCACTTTCTCATGAAGCAGCTTCTTAAATAGATTCAAAGCATCACGGTAGTTGCCGTCATTTAACTCCTTCACAGCCTGTGCCCGAATAGATGCCGGATCCTGATTCGCTAAGGCAGGTATCACTGCTGAAAATACCGCGATAAGGCATACAGCTAATAAAAGTGAAAAGAAGGGCTTGGATTTCATGGTTACTTTGCCTTTTTAATGTCCACTCAGAATGAGCGGATATAGCAGTGATTTCACTTGGATAAGTTTAATTGGGATACAAATGACGCTGCAGCCATATTATATCTGTCTCTCTTTATGTTTTGACGTATGAAACAGACAATCGGTTCCCATCTTTATTCGATTTTCCTGAGTATTTGTCGTTCTCTCAGAAACATGTGAATTATTGGGTACGAATACTCTCCAGTTAGCGTTGTTATATAAATCAGATACTCTTAGTATGAATGAAGTGTGTGCACTTCCTCTTGAGATGCTATGTCGGACACACATTTACGCCTAACTGATAAATAAATTGGTGGAATAATGACTGGTCACGATTGCCTTTACAAACAATGGCTTGGCGTTGAGTCGCCAAATCCATCGTTTTATGACCTGTTTGAGATTGGTTTTGATGAATCCGATCTGCAGGTAATTAAAGAGGCGGCAGACAGAGCACTTTCCAAGGTTCGCAGTTTCAGGCCAGGTGCCCAGGCTAAACAGTGGGCCATGTTGCTTGACGAGTTGACATTCGCACTAAAAACGCTCACCGATTCAGAACTTCGAAGTACGTACGATCAACAACTGGAGCGAGGTGAATTAGTTGCTGCACTTCGTGTTGAAATAAGTGCATCAACAGATTCTGAGCAGCAATTAACTGCTGAACTAACTGAACAAACCGATTTAGCCGAGCAAGCTGTCAGTCAATTAGACATGACTCCGGAAACTCATGCTCCGGATGATGCCGTACAAATCGGAATCTCGAACTCCTTGGATATGGTGCCCACTGGAGCGACAGAAGTGGATCCAATGGCACCGGTCGATGTCGATGTCATAACTGCCGTGCCGCCACAGCCAGAACTAGTAACGCCCGCCGCGATTCAGTCCAGTTCACCATCATTGGCGATTGAAGAAGAAACCACTACAAGTTCAGCTGCCGCCTATCACGCCAAATCCAAATCCCGAACAAAAGGAGTTTGGATCGCAACTGGTGCACTCGGTGTCGCAATTGCCGGAATCATCATCACCCTTCAGGTTTTACCTGACTCCGGTACCGACACGAACAACGTCGCTCAAAATCAAAATGGTCAGTCTGAATCAAGCGACACACAATCTGATGATGAAGGTCAGGAATCACAAGATCCTTCAGACAACACGGAAGACGAAGGCGGAGGCACGAAACCTAGTGAGCCCAACGAAAAGCCCAATGAAGATTCTGACCCGAAACCTGATAACAAACCTAAACCTAAACCTAAACCTGAACCTGAGCCTGAACCTGAGCCTGAACCAGAACCTGAACCGGAGCCTGAACCAGAGCCAGAACCAGAGCCAGAACCGGAGCCTGAATTAAAACCTCCGACAGCTGAAGAGCTAAAAATGCTAACAGTTGCGTTAAAGGCCGGTCGTGAAGCTCTGCAACAGCGGGAATTGAGCGTTGCTACGAAGAGTGCTGCAACAGCCCTAAGCCTCGCCAAGCTCGATGAACATGTAGAAGTTGCCCAACGATTACACGACATGGTGGAATATACAACTGTGTTCTATAGGCTTTTTAACGAAGCACTTGGCAAGGTTGAAATTGGGTCAGGCTTGACCATCGGCACAAGTATTGAAGCTGGCGTAGCAGAAATCACGCCCGATACTGTTACATTGCGTATAAACGGCAACAACAGATCATGGACTCGCGATGAACTACCTGCAGGAGTCGTATTGGCGTTTGCCAACAAGTACTTCACCGACTTTCAGATGGCACCGGTTATCAAGGGCGCTTTTTTGATCAGTCAACCGAAACCACTTGAGAGTCATGTGGAACAAGCCGTAAAGCTGTTTGCTGAAGGCGCGGCCAATGGCGCACCTTCAGAAGGACTTGAACTATTTCTTGAAGACAGCTACGACTTTACTTCGACAAATGACGACACCAGTGATGACACTGACGACGAATAAGTATCTTTAGAGTCAGCAGTACTTAAGACCCGCTGACCTATGCCTCGCATAGCACTGATTTAGGCAAAATTTAGATCTCGTCTAGCAATTCCACAGCAGCGAAGGACTTACCTTCGAGCATGGCGAGACTCGCGCCGCCACCTGTGCTCACATGGGAAACTTTATCGGCAAATCCCAGTTGTTGTATAGCAGCGGCACTATCTCCACCGCCAATGATGCTAACGTTTTCGCCATCCGCAATGGCTTGGGCAACTTTCTTTGTTCCCTCATCAAACGGAGGCATTTCACAGACACCCATTGGGCCGTTCCAAACCACGGTTTTGGCTTCAGATACGATTTGAGCATAGCGATTTGCAGTTTCAGGACCGATATCCAGCCCTTCAAAATCTTCCGAAATCTGACCTGCCGTCACGACCTCTTTATTACAGTCTGCGGAGAAATCATCACCACAGTGTGTGTCCACCGGTAATACCAGCTTGTCACCACCTTTTTCAAGAAGAGCAAGCGCCAAGTCCACTTTATCCGGCTCAACAAGACTCTTCCCGATTGAACCACCTTGTGCCAATGCAAAGGTATACGCCATGGCACCGCCGATAAGTACGCTGTCACACACGCCAAGCAGGTTATCAATTACGGTGATCTTATCTGATACTTTGGCACCACCGAGTATCGCCACAAACGGCCTCTGAGGAGTGGCAATGGCATCGGATAGATATTGAATTTCCTTATCCACCAAAAACCCTACGACCCTGGGTTTACCGGCCATGGCTTCCGGCACAGCAACCATTGATGCGTCGGTTCTGTGGCATGTCCCAAAGGCATCGTTGCAATAGACGTCTGCAAAGGCGGCTAGTTTCCCAGCAAATGCTGAACAACCTGTCTTCTCACCTTCGTTAAAACGCAAATTCTCAAGTACCAGCACCCCGGCCTCACCAAGCGCTGCAACTTTGGCCTGTGCGTCGTCACCAACCGTGTCCTGTGCAAACGTCACTGGTTGATCCAGCAATTCACCTAGCCGCACCGCAGCTGGCTTTAAACTGAAACGAGAGTCATTGCCATCTCCTTTTGGTCGACCGAGATGGCTCATTAAGATCAACTTTCCGCCACGCCCTAGAACTGATTGAATGGTCGGTAATGCCATCTTAATGCGACGATCGTCCGTTATCGCGAGATCGTCATCAAGTGGTACGTTAAAGTCCACACGTACGAGAACTACTTTGCCCGCAACATCGACTTGTTCAATAGATTTCTTTGCCATGGTGATTCGCTACCCATAGATTTACTGTGACTTTTAGTTTGATACATAAACTGATCATCAAAACAGCTTATTCGTCGACCGTTTTGATACCGAGTTCTCTCAACTGGCGTTTGTCGACTCCACCAGGAGCTTCCGTCATCAAGTCTGCGGCCTTTTGCGTCTTTGGGAAAGCAATGCAGTCACGAATGTTTTCGAGACCACCGAATAGCATTACCCACCGATCGATACCCAAAGCGATACCACCGTGTGGAGGTGCTCCATACTGCAAGGCATCCAGAAGGAATCCGAATCGATCCCGGGCAGTCTCTGCATCGATCCCAAGCAATTCAAACACCTTGCTTTGGATTGTAGAGTCATGAATTCGAATAGTACCACCACCTGCTTCCGAACCATTTATGACTAGGTCATAAGCAATAGCACGCATAGAGTGAGGCTCTGTCTCGAACATGGGCATATCTTGTTCGCGTGGCGCCGTAAAAGGATGGTGCATCGCATTCCAACGTTGTTCTTCGTCGTCAAATTCGAACATTGGGAATTCTATAACCCATGAAAAATTCATCGTGGCCGGGTCATAAAGACTCAATTCGGCACCGAGGTGTTTTCGCAGGGCCGCTAACGCCTTACAGCTAACTTCCCAGCTATCCGCAATAAAGAACATAATGTCCCCGACCTCGGCACCCATGCGTTCACCGATAGCTGCTAGCTCCTCGTCACTGAAGTTCTTTGAAATCGGTGACCATAAGCTGCCATCCTCTTCCACACGGAACCACGCTAAACCCTTTGCTCCAAAATCCTGCTTAACCCATTCGGTCAATTCATCAATCCGCTTTCGCGAAAAGTCCGCAGCAACTCCATCGGCCTTTATGCCCCTGACCACTCCACCATTGGAAACCGCTCCGCTAAACACGCGGAACTCGACTTTCTCGGCGATATCACTGCAGTTAATCAACTCCATGCCAAACCGCAAATCCGGCGCGTCGTGGCCAAATCGCTCCATGGCTTCGTCGTATGTCATGCGAGGCAGAGGTAGTTGCACGTCTAAGTTCAGCACCTCTTTAGCCATGCGCTGCACCAAACCATCGATCATGCCAATCACATCGTCCGCATCGACAAACGACATTTCGAGATCAAGCTGGGTAAATTCTGGCTGTCGGTCTGCTCGTAAGTCTTCATCGCGAAAACATCTGGCAACCTGCACGTAACGGTCATAACCTGCCACCATCATGATTTGCTTGTACAACTGAGGAGATTGTGGCAGTGCATAGAAGTGTTTGTGGTGCACTCTACTTGGAACGAGATAGTCACGAGCACCTTCAGGAGTGCTGCGGCCAAGAATAGGTGTTTCGACGTCAATAAAGTTGTTTTCATCAAAATACTGACGCATCGTGTTAACGATTTTACTGCGAAGTACCAAGGTGTCCTGCATTTGCTGTCGCCGGAGATCCAGATATCGGTATTTCAATCGCAGATCTTCACCGGGCAATTCCTGTTGGCTCGGTGTAAATGGCGGAGTTTTACTTTTATTAAGCACCTCTAGATCCGAGGTGCGTAATTCAACAGCACCTGTATCAATCTTCTCATTTACGGTGCCTTCCGGACGTGCAGCAATACTCCCAATGACCTTGATAACGTCCTCGCTGCGTAGCGCACTCGCTTCTTCAACTAAACCGCTCTCCGGTCCAAAAACAACTTGCGTTTTTCCATAGCGGTCGCGAAGGTCTACGAATACAGCGCCACCATGGTCACGAGTACTATCCACCCATCCACACAATGTCACGGTGTCATCGATGTTGTCAGCCCGAAGCTCTCCACAGGTGTGTGTTCGTAACACGTTTGTTTCCTAATCTTGATTTGAATAATTGCGATGCGAGAGATGTATCACAGAAAACCTGCCCGTTTGGTTCCGAAACAGCTGTTTGTTGCATCGCTACGGCAAACCCGTATTTTAGTTGCGATGTGCAACATACAAAAGACACCCGTAATTGGGTTATTGAGAGCCAGTTGCAGCGATTTGGCTCAGCAATTCCTTAACCGAGTCTGAATCCGATCGATTGATAATCTGACATTCGTCCAGCCGACGGAACCAGGTTACCTGTCGACGTGCAAACTGCCGTGTCCGCGCCTTTACTTTCTCTACGGTCTCCTCGATCGAAAGATTGCCAGAAACATGATCAATCACTTCACGATATCCAACAGCCTGCATAGCCGTTCTGGATAATTCACCGTGCGTTGTAAGCAACGAATCAACTTCAGCTACCAATCCTCTCGAAAACATTTCATCAACACGCTGCTCAATCCGTTGATGCAATTCTGGCCGTTCCCAGGAAAGGACAAATGCTCGTGAGTGTGGCTGACTTTCTGTGTCGTCAAAGTGTACTTGTTGGTGACTAATTGGCTCACCGGTCGCCCGAAATACTTCCAACGCACGAATGATCCGCTTCGAATCATTTGGATGTAGTTTATGAGCTGACAGCGGATCCACCTGGGCTAGCCGTGCGTGCAGCGCATCCGGTCCATGCTCTTCCAACTCTCGCTGAACTTGTTCGCGAAATTCCCAATCTGCTTCGGGACCACTGTATAAACCCCTCAGTAACGACTTCAAGTAGAGTGGCGTTCCACCAACAAACAGAGCGCTTCTCTGACGTTCATGAATCTGCCCAACCAGTGCGTGCACGGCGGTGAGATATTCTACAAGGCTGTAAGATTCGGTCGGCTCTACCACATCAATCATGTGGTGTACAACTTGTTGCTGCTGCTCTGCCGTTGGTTTGGCAGTTCCGATATCCATGCCACGATAGATAGCCATCGAGTCGAGTGAGATAATCTCAGCGTCTAACTGCCGGGCGAGTGCGATGGCAATATTGGACTTGCCGCTGGCTGTTGGCCCGGTGAGAAACCAACAGTCACGTGAAATGGGCTCGAATTCTTTACCGGTCTCAGCTGTCATAATCGTCATGATCGTTAGTGTCTTAAGCATGCCAGATGAGATGTTAAGAACTTCTAACAATGCGCGTAATTGTCAGTATTCCAAAGCGAATCTACGATGAACTGTGAACAATGTGTTTTTGTGTACTCGGTGTACACGATCGTTGTTCTTCAATCGTGCAACGTATTACTGCTCGTGTAAAGGGCATGCCGGTGACTGACCTAAATAACGTCCTGTCGCGACTAATGGGTGTGATCGAAGATCGCAAAGCAAATCCACCTGAAAAGTCATATACGACAAAACTGTTTAATGGTGGGACAGCAAAAATCGGTGAAAAGATCCTTGAAGAAGCAGAAGAAGTGATTGAAGCCGCCGACGAGGCAGGCGAAGAAGGACGCGCACATTTGATTTACGAAGCAGCAGACCTACTGTTTCACCTAATGGTCATGCTCGGATTTAAGGACATTCATATCCACGAAGTGGAAGCAGAGTTGTCCAGACGATTTGGCATTTCCGGAATTGACGAAAAAGCTGCAAGGCAATGACAAATCTGAGAATTGGATTACCAAGCAAGGGACGATTAGCAGAAGTTTCCGAACAACTGCTAAAAAAAGCCGGACTAAAATTTCGCAGGCAAAACCGATCGCTGTTTGCCCGCGTTAGCGATATGCCAGTGGATATCATCTTCCTGCGGACTGATGATATCCCTGTATTGTGCGCCGAAGGTGCATTAGACATGGGAATTACCGGCAGTGATCTGGTAGCAGAAGCTGACGTTGACCTTGATGAGCGTTTACAGCTGGGAGTTGGTAAGTGTCGTCTGGCTATTTGCGTGCCGGACGATGGTGACTTTAACGATGCCGCCTCACTTGACGGCCAACGTATCGCGACTAGTTTCCCAACCGTGACACGAAAGTACCTTGGCCAACACGGTGCAGAAGCACATCTCGTTAAGCTAACCGGTAGCGTTGAGATCATGATCTCGCTGGGAATTGCTGATGCCATCGTGGATCTGGTTGAAACGGGTAGCACACTCGCTGCAAACCGATTACGCATCCTCGATGAGATTGGAAACTATCAGACGATCCTTGTTCAGAACAAAGAACGACGCCATGCCGATCTCGCTGACCGAATTGTGCGGCGTCTGCAAGGTGTTGTCATTGCACAAGGATATTCACTACTGGAATACAATATTCCCCGTGAAAAACTCGCTCAAGCAGAGGAGATTACACCGGGATACAACTCGCCAACCATTAATCCATTGGAAGACAATGACTGGTGCGCAGTCCGCGTCATGGTTAAGAGTAGCCAGGTGTCCACAGTCATGGACCAACTCGATGAGCTCGGCGCATCAGCGATACTCGAAACACAAATCAATAACTGCAGACTTTAGTCCGCTAGCCAACGGTGTGGTTAAGCTCTAACGCTGCCGTTGATTGTATGCACGCACGGCACCAACGAACTCTTCGAAGTGCCATTTCCCATCTTTGTTGCGATCCTGGCTCACAAAGAATTCCTGCCAGAAACGTCGCGCTTGCTCTGTTAAATCCCCCTGATGCAAAGCGAGGAATTCTTCTAACACAACGGTCTTGTCGCTATTTTTGTCGTAACGCTTAAAAACACCCTCAAGC
>PAXU01000040.1 GCA_002714565.1 Rhodopirellula sp. | reverse complement strand
TTCGTTGTTGCCGGAGAAGGCAGGGCATCGCGCCAGCGATATCTCAAAACGGTAACCATCTATTCCACCACGGCGCAAGCCAGATTTAGCGCTTGATATATGCTCGGGGTCGATCCGTGTTCTGTTGACATCGATCTTGAGTTGATCCGGTGACTCAAGGTTGTAGACCCAAAAGGTCATCAATCCATCTAGTTTCTGCCCTTTTCGGCCATCGGCCATTAAAAACGGAAATGCCTGACGCTCGTTTTTGCTCTCGGCGGTGAACTGGATGATCGGTCCGTTTTTATGGCCAAGCGGGCTATGGCCTTCGTCGTACCAAGGGTAGTTGCGAAAAGGTGGCGCACGTGTGCTCATGCCCTTGCCCATCGGCAAGTAGCGATAGGTGCGAGTGCCATCAAAAACCTGGCGTTTGCTGGAAACGGCATGAGTCCACTGCCGCATACGCTCGATTTGCTCAGTCGTGCCGGTGGCGAGCTTTCCGAAATGGACCCCGACATTCCAAAAGGAGATGCTGTCTGCACCCCAGGTATAGAAGTTAGCAGCGGCGCCGCGTGCTTCGCTCGGCGTAAGTAGCATTCCGAGGTAACTCTTAGCGTGATCTGCTGACATCGCGACGGGACGATCCAATATAAATGGTGGGCCGGTATTCAAGCTGCCCATCATATTTCCCATCACCACTATCAGGTCAACTTTGTTGGGCTTTGCGAATCTTGTAAACTCAGCGAGCCCCATTTGGGGATCTGTGTTGTTCCAAGTGGAAACGACGATATAGCTTATCCAGTCGTTGTTTACCCAAGTCTCGATATCAACTCCGGCTAACCAGCAAGTATCTATGGATTCGGGTACTCGTATCCCTAAGGTAAATGGCCTCTTTCGACCTTTTGATTCTGCCACTTCGTCAAGCATTGATCGAACGGATTGCATGAAGTCCGTCATGATTGGTGCCTTTTCCCGTCCCTGATGACGTGGAAAGTGTTTGGCCCAACGTACGAAGTTTAGCTCGAGACCATCTACGTCGTAGTTTTCCACAATTTCCCGCATGATGGCGAGGCGGTGTGCCCTGACTTCCGGATAACTGTAATCCAGTGCTGTTTCATTCTCGCGACCATCAGGCTGTTTAATCACAAAGTGAGGGTTGTCGATCGCGAATTGTGGTACCAGCGGATCGTTGGGATTTAGGTTTACGTGGTGTGTATCGCTCAGTCGAATTGCAGCCAACACTTCTTTGCCGTGAGCCTTCATATGTTCGGTTACTAGTTTAAGTGCATCCGTCCCTGCCGCTCGAAGGCTTCTGATGCCAGGGGCCCACCCGATGGCTCCTCCTGGTAATCGTCGATCTGCATAAACTTCACCCACTTTGGCTTCATACGTGCACACGTCCGGAGTTGCGGCGAGAAACACGAATGTGGAAAACGGAATGGCGTTCATTTCTCTATCAAGCCATGCTTTTACGAAACCAATGGGGTCTTCGACGTTTTCCATTTCAAAAAGAAATTGAGCGTCATCGTTAAAGACGGTGCGAGGTTTTCTAGCTAAGGCGTAATTGCTAGTGGCGAGGAAGATTACAGCGGTAAGTAATAACGCGGTGAAAATTCGTTGCATCGAGATTTACCAATGGAAAGGATGGACAGATTCTACGACTTATAACGTATTCTAATGAACCTTAAGTCGCGGTGCAGGCTTCTTAGTGACAGCAGAGTCGTTTTGGATGTCGTGCGAATCAGGGGTATATTGAGTTGATGATTATTTATTTGGAAAAGTTGCAGCCATCAAAATAGAGAACCAGACGCATGCCATCCATCGAGCTATTAGACACTGGAATTATCGACGACCGCGAAGCAGCATTTCCATTGGCAATTCAGCGTCCTGACGGTGAAATTCTATGCTCGTATGGTGTTGGCGGAGGCGCACTTGTAACAGGGCATACGGAATATTCCAGCTCCAGCGATAACGGGCGAAGCTGGACACGGCGAGGTGTTATTCTGCCAAAAGATGAATCGCTATCGCGCGCTAACTTTCTAAAGCTAACGCAATCCGCTGATGCACAGACTATTTATGCTTATGGTTCATGGGTGTCTGATGAAGTAGATGATGGTTTCGGCGAACGTGATATGCGAGCAATCTACTGTGCATCAAAAGACGGTGGGGTTACATGGTCAAATGAGATCTCAGTACCATTTCCGGAAGACTGTCCATTGGAAGTATCGCATGGGATTCTCACACTTGGCTCAGGGCGTCTGCTAGCACCTGCGGCAACGCTGCCGGCGAAGGATCGATATGGCGAATCTGTCTATGTTGCACGTTCAGATGATCATGGTGATTCGTGGCAGTACAGCAAGGCATTCGCTTGTCCGAATGGCAATAGGGGCTTTTTCGAACACAAATTCATCGAAGTAGCATCGGACATGATCTTGGGGGTGTGCTGGACTGTTAAGCTTGACGGATATGTTGATCAGAACAATACCTACGTGGTATCCCGAGATGGTGGCGAAACATGGTCAGTCCCACAGGACACGGGTCTTCAGGGGCAGACGATGACACCCATTAGGTTGGCCAACGATAAACTGCTTGTGCTTTACAACCAACGGCACGGGGANCAGGGAATTCGCGTGTTGCTNGTAAATTGGAGTGACGATGGCTGGAATGTNTGCCATGAGTCNACNCTTTATGATGCAAGGAGTAATTATCAGNGAGGTNTGGACGTTGAGTCGGGCGTAGATGAGTTTGACGCATTTCAGTTTGGATTTCCNACTGGGATCGNNTTAGCAGACGGAAGTATCCTAACGACGCACTGGTGCCATGAAGGCGGGCGATGTGTCGTGCGGTGGTCCTTGCTGCAAGTGGACTGGGACTGATTTAGAGAAGCGGAGCGAGGGAAAACGATGAGTGATTCAATCGGCGTTGGCATGATCGGCAGTGGTTTCATGGGATTGAGCTACAGTCANTGTTTAAANGCTCATGTAAATGGAGCGCATTTGGNTGGCATTGCAGGGGGTACGAGGGCCGCCAAATTGGCTGAGGANAATGCTGTGCCTGCATTCGAAAANGTGGAGGCTTTAGTCGCGAACGACGATGTCAAGGCAGTCATTGTGGCGACACCAGATCAANATCGGCTAGATATCACACGCATCGTNGCCGCAGCTGGAAAACACTTACTTGTAGAAAAACCAATGGCCCCGACGACGGCGCAATGNGATGAGATGATTCAAATATGTAAGGACGCAGGCGTAAAACTCGGTGTTGTTAAGACTGAGAGATTTAGAACGCTTACAAATAAGGCAAAAGCATTGATCGATGATGGCACGGTTGGTGAAATCAGGATGATGCGCACCATNTCAGCCTTCCCTATTACTCTAACGCGTGACATTTTCAATGAACGCGAATGGATGTATGACCCAAACGGTGGCGGTTTGTTCATGGGNATGGCCTCGCACAATACNGACTTCCTGCGGTGGCTGACGGGGCGTGAGGTGATAAAAGTCTTTGCACAGGTAAACACGTTTAGTGANATCAACGCACCTGCACAAAGTGTTATGGCGCAGTTGCAATTCGANGGTGGAATCATGGCACACATGTGGATTACGTCAGAGTTGCCACCCCCAAGCATGCCNAGTAGTGAAGTCNGATTNGAAGTGATCGGCAGTGATGCGATGCTTGACTTTGAGAATTTTGACTTCTTACGAATGGGTCGTGGAGATAGTTGGGAAGATGTGTATATACCGGAGAAGTTTGACTGGGCGAATGATCCAAANAACCCGGTGCGACTGGAGCCGCACACACGAGTGATTCAGGGGTTTATCGATGACTTGCAAGCCGAACGGCCGATCCGTGTTGGAGGNGTCGATGGCAGAGCAGCGATAGAGATTTGCGAAGCCTGCTTGCTGTCAGCCAAGACGGGCNAAGCCGTGTCGTTACCTCTAGGCGGTGGCGCATGAGCTCGGCAGATGATAAAAAGCTCGAGNTCGTAGAAAATAGGTCAGATTTGAACTTGTACCTGTTTGCAGCCATCGTTGCTATGCAGTACCTATCTGCGCCGGTGATTTACATCGGTATCACTCAGGGCTCCTTATTGGATCAGCTTGGTGCAAATGCCGTGCTGGCGAATTTGCCGGGGGCTTCGTACTTCGTCATGGCGACTCTCGTAGCGGTTACAGCATGGGCATTTCCAAAGGTGAGACACTTAAAACCAATCTTAGTAACTTGCTATGGGCTTTGTGGAGTTGTAATAGGCGCGACTGCATTAGTTCTCGCCAGTAGTACTGCGTCAAATGAGATNAAAATTGGAATGGTTATCCTCCAAAGCGCCGTAACAGGTGCTACGATTCCGACNGCAATCGCGTTCATCTGGGAGGTNCTCGGNCGCACGACGGAATCATCTAAGCGTGGGATCGCATTGGGNTTGGCATATGGTGTCGGGCCAGTATTGGCAGCCGTCGGATCTTTGGTGGCACAGTTGATTCTCGCCGGACATTTNGANCTCGGACCATTAAGGCTCGAAAATGAAGTCCTTAGCAGTCCCTTGAACTATGCGTTGTTATTCGCCTTGGTGTCACCGGTGATGATAATCGCGAGCATCTTGTCATCACGCTTTCAGATACCAGTTCCGGATAACGAAGTAGAACGCAAACCAGTTAAGGCAATACTGGACATTAGTCTGGCAATTGTCGTGAGCATTATTGGGATGGCATGTAGCCTATTTGCCAATCTATTCAAAGAAATGGATTCAACGGGACAATCTATGGAGAGCAGTGTTGTCGAATCGTCATATAGGTTCTTTTCACGGCTTTTGGGTGTGTCGTCACCTGAGACTCTCGCATCATGGCTGATGTCAGCATCCAGTTTGCTAATGATCATTGCTGTTTTGTTGTTTGCTTATCACTTCCGNGANTTATTATCGGTTCGACTGATTCGCATCGTCGCTCTTGCCACGATGTTCTTTTACGTAACAAATGTGATTCCGACGAATATGAATCTTTATTCAAGAGATGTNCTTGGTGTAGATCCAACAGAATATGCNGGCTATCAGAATTTGATGCGTTTTAGCTTTAAGGCGCTCGCGGGATTGGCACTCGGCTGGTTGTTAGTACGGACAAATCCCCGTTCCGGTGTGTTGGTAACNGCAAGTCTATTTGGTGGTGCCATGCTATGGGCAATGTTTGCGACTGGGAANGCATATCTGCTTGCCTTCGGAATTTACGGTGCTGGNGAATTGATCGGAGTATACGCTCCAAATTACATGTTATCAGTGACCAATGAAAATCAAATGAAGCGTGGCCAGGTGATGATGAATNTNCTCATGGGCCCGGTGGGGCAAATGGCGATTGTTTTTGGGTGGGTAGCCGATACGATCAAAGAGAGTGAAACGACGTTGTTCGGATTATCGCCAAGCGCCCTCGGTTTTAAGACGACATTTGTATTGGCGATAGGATTCCTCGCGATAGGAATTGCCATAACGCTTAAATATCTGCCTCGTGACCCAAAAGCCAAAAACTACCCGGAACCTATTAATCCTGATCTGGAATAATCGCCTTGGCTCTTTCTGGGGTGCAAATGAAATAGCCTATGGCCTGGTCTGCAGTGTCAGTAATGAGCCAAGTGTTCTTTGCATACGAGTTTTGTGTTCGTTTACCACCGGGAGCAAGTTCGCCATAGAGTTTTAACTCACCACCATATCCAACCCAATAGATTTTGATCTTTNGTTTGGATTGATTCTCAAAGAAAACTTCGATGTTGTCACCGTTTCCAGANTTTGGNGCATCCGAAATGTTATCNGCGGAAATGAACGTGAGTTCNTTCGTTGGTGGTCGTTCTTCNTCAGGAACGGGAAAGTCGAGNGCAATCTTGTCCAGATCNATACCGCGGACGACTTTTAATCCAGGAATGGCACGCTGAAGACGTGNTGCACCGTCCTTGGTTATTCTGGTTTGCCAGGTATATAGGACCCGTAGGTTTTGAAGTTTAATTAAGTGCGGGATCGCGTCATCCGTTACTTTTGTTCCAAAGATGTTTAGGTACTGCAGATTTGATAAGACGGAAATGTGACGCATTCCCTCGTCATCGACTTTGGTCTTCTCCAAGTGCAACACACGTAACCCAGTAAGCTTGGAGAGGTGTTGTAAGCCGTCACCTGTGATTCGAGTCCCTTTGAGATTGAGCAAGGTAATATTGTCCATCCCTTCGACAACGGCAAGGTCCGAATCAATTAGGGACTTGTGTGTGAGGTGAAATTCAACGCTAAGCCCGATTCCGCTTGCGTCGGAAACTTCAGCGCCGGCGGACGTTAATAATTTCTCCTGTGGCGTATCGGCTTGTACGTTCAAGACGCAAGCGGCTAAGAATGCACTCGTTAACAGAGATTGTCCTATTTTGGTTTTCATAAGGACAAGCGANGCCTAGAAGAGGGGAAGCGGGTTTCCATCGCAGATTTGAAATGGTCGATCAAATTGATCTTGTAATTCTATGTGGTGGTTAATACCCATGGCCTTGAGCGCTGTTGCATGAAAGTCCGCTGGCGTGCAAGCTTCTGTACCCGGCTGGGAACCATCCTTGTTACTGGTTCCGTATGCCTGACCACCGCGTATTCCACCGCCGGCCATTGCCAATGAATAGACAGCTGGGTAATGATCACGGCCACCATTGTTATTGATCTTGGGAGTTCGACCGAAGTCGGTAAGGAAGACGACTAGCGTTTCTTCCAGCAGACCCCGCATTTCTAAATCTGTTAACAAGGCGGATACACTACGATCAAATACAGGNAGCAGGCGATTTTTCATTTTTGGGAAGTGCCCGCGATGAGTATCCCAGTTATCGCCACCACCACCGGCTAGATCACCGGCACCGGCGCAAACCTGAACAACTGGAACGCCTGCTTCGGTCAATCGTCTGGCAAGTAACATACTTTGACCACCAATGTGGTCGCCATACATCGCTCGAATCCTCGGGTCTTCGAGTTCCAGATCGTATGCTTCACGGACGGCAGACCCCAATAGCATATCAGCGGCCATCTTGCGGAATCGATCGAGCCGATCGTAGTCTGATTTGCTACCCACGCTGCGTTCGAGCTGTTTGTGTAGCGATTTGCGGTCAATTAATCGATCTTTATCGAGATTCAGTTTCAGATCTAACTCGCGACTCGTGTAACGGGATACGCCACCAAAAGGTTTACCCGCTGGTGTTTTCATAAGAACGGGATCATAGTCCGAACCAAGCCAACCGCCATATTCGCCTGCCATGAGTGTGCCATTATCGTACATGGAGTACGGAACACGGATGGCATTTGGAGTACCCGATGACGGGTCCTGGAACCGAGAAATAAGAGCTGCCAGTGACGGCCAGTTATCTCTGTTCTTTGCCTTCAAACCACCTTGAGGTTGGTGCCCGGTCATTGAAACATACATTCCTTGCTGATGACCGCCTTGGTTGTGCCAGACCGATCGAACAATAGCAAGCTTGTCAGCGTGTTTTGCCATCATGGGCAAGTGTTCACTGTAGAAAATCCCGGGAGCCGAAGTTTGGATTGTTCCAAACTCGCCACGCAATTCACTGGGTGCATCGGGCTTGGGATCCCAAGACTCGTAATGGCTGATACCACCCCAACAATAAATCACAATACAGCGTTTTGCTGTTGCCATTGGAGTGGCGTTTGCTTGCAATTCAAGAAGCGTTGGAATGGTAAGACCAGATAGGCCGACCACAGACTTTAAGGCAGATCTTCTTGAGTGATTAATGCTTAGCATATGTGTTAATTATCGGCAGCAACGCGGATACAGGTTGATCTGCAATCAGGTCTCGAAGTGCGTTATGGGATAATACTTCATCATACCAGAAAGGAAAATATCAGTAGTAATACGCCGTAGCCATATCAGCAGCACAGGCTGGTCACGAGTCACCCAGGGAGACGATTCCTACGCAATGACTTCTTTGATAACTTCGCCGCCGAATTGGGACAATTGCTTGAAACGGCCGCCATGAAAGTAAGTCAGCTTGTTGTCATCAAGTCCGAGCAAATGCAGCAGTGTCACGTGAAGATCACGAATGGGATGCTTGTGTTCAACAGCAGATGCGCCGATTTCATCTGTAGCACCCACGATAGTACCTTTTTTGACCCCTCCACCGGCCATCAGCATCGTCATTGCATCGACGTTGTGGCCACGACCGATGGCATAGACACCGCCTCGATGATTATTATCCGGGGTGCGGCCAAACTCGCCAGTCCAGATAACGAGTGTCTCATCAAGCATGCCACGTTGTTTTAGATCGGATATAAGAGTTGCAATCGGTTTGTCCACGCTCTTTATGCGAGCCGCATGGCCTCGCTGAAGATAGTCATGGCTATCCCAACCACCGGAGAAGATCTGCACAAATCGTACGCCCTTCTCAACTAACCTGCGTGCCATGAGACATTGTTTTCCAAATGTACGAGTCTCAGGTTCATCGAGTCCATAGTCACTTAAGGTTTGTTTAGTTTCACCGCTAAGATCCACTACGCTGGGCACTTCGGCCTGCATTCTGAAGGCAAGTTCGTAGTTTTCCATGCGNGACGCAAGGACATCATGCTCGGGGTGCTCGCGACGATGCCTCTTATTGAGGTAAGCNAGTTCGTCGATGCTNCTNCTNAAATGTCTTCGATTCTTGTGTNCTTGATTATTGAGNTTCAANATCGGNGAACCGCTTGAGCGAAGTTTTGTACCTTGGAAATGTGCCGGTAGAAATCCGTTGCTCCAGTTTCGAGCACCACCCTGCGGTGCTGCTAACTCGGTCATCACCACGTAACCGGGAAGGTTTTGATTGATACTACCAAGCCCATAAGTGATCCATGAGCCGACAGCTGGATCTGCACCGAGGCGACTTCCGGTATTCATATGAAAGAGTGCCTCGGGATGGTTAAGCGATTCAGCCTGACATCCACGGAAATTGCATAACTCGTCGGCTACTTCGGCTTTTGCCAGGTGTTTCCAATGTTCGGACATTTCCAACCCGGCATTTCCAACTTTACGAAACTTAAACGGGCTACCCACATAAAAGCGTTTCCCTGTAGCCAGGCCTGCGGTGCGATCTGAAGATTTTTTGTGCAGTTCGGTGAGTTTTGGTTTCGGGTCGAAGGTGTCCATGTGTGCAGGACCACCCTCCATAAAAAGCATGATGCAGGCNTTAGCTCTAGGTGGATGCATCGGCTCCTTNATGGCTAAAGGTGCCTTCGTATCGGCTGCGATTAAGTCACTTAGCGCGACAGCACCGANGGATGCGCTCAAGCCATATAGAAAGTCGCGGCGTGATGAGACGAGATTGTACATAGAGCGACTCTNGGGTTAGTAGACGAAACAAAACTCATTGGTGTTAAACAATAACAGGCATAGATCCGCTAACGCTCTGGTTGAAGGACTTGCGTTGTCTGCGTGAGGATCCGCTTGATAATTTTCATAAACGGGTAGAATCTCTTCGTATTCGAAGACATCGCCGCTCAATTCTTCCACCAAGGAACGAGTAATTGATGTGGGGAATTCTCGAGGTGTTGTAGGATGCTCCTCATGATAGGTGGTCATTTCAGAGACATATTTCCGCATCCGCCGCAATTCGGAAGCGGATGGTGGCCTTCCCAAAATAAGGGAAAATGCATGCTGAATTTTCGTCGTCAAAACGGAGGAGTNNTTTTCGAGGCGTTTTGCCATCGCGATAGACCTGGAGTTCGTAACGTCACTGTTAAGGAGCGTAAACGCTTGGGGCGTGACTGACATTTGATCTCGAGCTTCGCACGATTCATTAGGATTGGGCTGATTAAATATTTCCAGAAATGGATCAGCTTGNCCCCGTACTTTGTAAGCGTATATCGAACGGCGATTGCGTTGTGCCGGTAACGGCGAGGGTTGGTATGCAGGGGCAATGGAAAACTGAATCATGCGGGGCTGCAAGGCAACCTCCATGTTGATCTCTGGATTAACCGGTAAGCCACCAATTGCCAAGTTTAGTTCTCCAGTGGCGAATAGCATTGCGTCTCGTATTTCTTCAGCGGATAGTCGCCGCGGTGTGAAGCGGCCGAGTAACTTGTTCTCTGGATCGACATCCTCCAAGACCGCAAGATCTCGTCGAGTCGTCGACTGCATATACGTATGACTCGTCATGATGAGCTTATGAAGTCGCTTTATCCGCCATCCGTTGTCTACAAAATCAGCTGCAAGCCAGTCGAGTAATTCGGGATGGGTGGGCTTAGCACCGGTGGTACCAAAATTCATACTGTTTGCGGCAATGCCCTTGCCGAAATGATATTGCCAGATGCGATTGACAATAGAACGCGTTGTAAGCGGGTTGTCGTCCTTAGCGATCCACTTTGCGAGGGCTAGTCTGCGACCGTTTATAGCCGTCGGCAATAGGTGAGANTGGTCAGCTGTGCTTACGAATGGAAGCCCTGACGTGCTTAATATCCCCGGCTGAACTGTGCTACCCTTCGCCTCTAATGCGCCTCCTTCGAGAATCGTCGAATGAGTTTGAGCATCATNGTTTATTGCCTTAATAATGCGTAACGACCGTGTGTTCAGCCGCNTGATTTGTGAATCAGCGGCATTAAAAACACTTTGAGCCATCGGTTGAAATCTCTCGAGCCGTCGCNGCCAGATCCATTCATCCTGGGTGTAAACCTTTAGCTGTCCCTGTTCCGCGGTATTTAGACCGACGTGGCGAGGTGGTTTAACGTCATCTGGAAGTGCACGTCGTTGATTTACATCTTTATATTCCAATCCGCGTTGCGTAAACCACTTTCGTGCAGCGTCTTCGCGTTTCTTTTCCAACGCCAGCTTTCGAGATGTTGCAAAGGCAAGCATCGATTCAACATGGTCACGATTGGATGTGAAGTCGGACCGGTTTTCGTGCTCGAGTAATGGAGCAGCACGTTCTGCTAATTGTGTTGCGGCAAACGCTGCATAAAACCGATAATAGTCGCGTGTGGGAATCGGGTCGAACTTATGGTCGTGACACTTAACNCATCGTAGTGTTGTGGATAAAAATGTCTGTCCAACTGAATTCACGACGTCATCGACGAATATTTGCCTTGCAGTCGGGATCTTAACCATAGCATTGTCGTAAGGACCCATTCTTAAGAATCCTGTTGCCACGATCCACTCCGCTTCTTGCGGGTTATAGTCGCCGACGTAGCGGGCATCCGCTACCGCCTTCTCATCACTGACACGGTTGGCAATGGAACGGTCAGCTAGTTCATCCCCGGCAATCTGTTCAATAACGAACTGGTTATAAGGTTTGTCGCCATTTAGAGACCGGATGACGTAATCTCTATAACGCCATGCATTGGACCGCTCGTAATCATTGGAGTAGCCGCCGGTGTCTGCATAGCGAACTACGTCCAGCCAGTGTTGTGCCCACCGTTCGCCATACCGAGGACTTGCAAGCAGCTTGTCAATGAGNTCTTCCCAGGCAGTATCAGGATCAGTTTTCCATTGGGAAAGAAATGCCGTGGATTCCTGTGGTGTAGGTGGGAGCCCGGTGAGATCGAAGTAAGCCCGACGTACTAACATTTCGGGCGTGGCGACAGGTGCAAGGGAGAATCCTGCCTCTGCTAATCGGGCACTAATGAAGTGATCGATGGGTTGGATGTCTTCTCCGAACACGCGAGCAGGAGGTAATTTTCGAAACGCCCATATATCTTCTGGTTTGTATCGGCGATACGTCCACTCTTCTGACAGACCGCCGCTGGTGGATACTAATTCGCCGTCTGTTGTGATTTGATCACCCCAGTGCTCTTTACGGATTGCTGCGATAGTTCTGTCGTCTGGCCAAGGCGCACCGAGGACAATCCATTCACGTATCTCACTGATTTGCTGCGAGTTGAGCCGGTCATTCTCTTTTGGAGGCATCTCCAGCCNATCCCAGAGTATGGCATTAAGTAACGGACTATTCTCTGGTTCATTCGGTACGATTGCTGGTTCAGCTGATTCACCACCTTTCAATAACCCCGATAGGCTACTCATGTCGAACTGGCCTTTGAGGTCAGCTCTGTTTGCCGCATTGTGGCAAGAGAAGCATTTTGCTTTAAACGTACTCAGCACCTTAAGNGCGAACAGGTGTTCGCCGTCATTAGCTCCTGAGACTTGATGGACGGATGAAAGGAGCAGGAGGATACAGAGAAGGTTTTTTTGCGAGAACGGCATGNNGCTATTATAGGACGAAAATGTGAACAGAAGAATCCACGATTGCTTCGCACGATTGTCATCGTACAGTTGGAGAGAAGTAGGTTTGCAGCGCCGTTTTGGAATAACGGCTTGTGAAGGCCAATCTATTTCNCNGTACCAGCCTTTGAATCAATGTCAAAATCTTCCTCGAAATGGTCAAGGAATTGGTCGATGTCCAGCACACCGTCTTCGTTCTCATCGGCAGCGTGAAAGATCTCGCGCAGGTCATCCTCGTTGTAATCATAACCGAGCGCAAACATCGCTCGTTGGAATTCCAGAAGTGTGAGATGATTCTTACCGCNCATGTCTGCAGCATGAAACGCCGCGGCCCGGCGATTATGTTCATCCTGAGAAGGATGTTTCATTAATACGCGAAATCCTTCGATGCTCCGAGCGGTGTCTGCGTGATGTTCGCTGTTAGGCATCATCAGGCGAGACTTAAATCGNTGGTAGGGTGTGCGCTGATCAATGACATGATAGCGGCCATAACTGAAATAGATCAGAATCCCGACAATAGCTGTTGCGCTGGCGCCGATTGCTGCATTACTACCCATGGTATACAGCAAGTAAGCACCTCCACANATTCCCCAGATTTGCATCCACGGGTACAGCGGGGTTTCATACTTAGGCCGGTACCATCGATTTTCGCCTTCTTCCCGATAGACCGTCGTTCTTAGCACGATCAACGCGAAACAAATCAAGGTGAATACCATGATTTGGACACCGGATACCAGCTTGGCAATTTCTTCAACAGGCAACCACACAATCGCACCAGCCATGAGTGCACCAGTAATTAGGATGGCGACATGAGGAGTTTCGAATTGTGGGTTCACATCTTCAAGAGCTTGAGGTAACAGATTGTCACGGGCCATTGCAAAACCAAACCGTGATGACGCAAGGACACCAGATAGGGCCATCGACGCCATTGTGAATATTGCCAGAATGGCAATGGCAAGAGCCACTCCTTTGCCTCCAACGGCATTTGCAAAGTGATAGATGGGGTTCTCGACGATGTTTCCTTTTGAGTCCAGCCACCAGTTCTCCGGCAGGACGGCCATGATGCTGTAGCCAACCAGGCTGTATAACGCCGCCGCAATGATTAGTGAAAGGATCATACCTCGCGGTAACGTCTTGGCTGGTGACTTTACCTCTCCGGCGATCGCAGCGATTTTCGTGACGCCGGCATACGCGACAAATACGAGCGCTGCTGTTTCGGCTATTGACCAAAAACCCTTGTCGAACGCTGCGCTGGCGACCGGTTTGGACAAATCAGCACCTTCAGTAAATAAGGCCGCGATACAAAGGAGAATCATTGATGTAATCGCAATCACCACAATGATCGACTGAACGACCTTGATTTTGGCCACACCAAGTATGTTCAACACTACGATGACGATCAGGAACATCAATCCAAGTGTGGTGGGTTCCACCTCCAGGTTTAGCGCTTGGGTGACAACGTACAAGTAGGCCTGAAAACCGATAAGTGCAAATGCGGATTTCAGCAGGAAGGAAGACCAAAGCCAGATCCCACTAATGGTTCCAAAGAACGGACCGAACGTGCGTTCGAGATAGACATAAGAACCGCCAGAACTCGGCATGGCCGAGGCGAGTTCGGACTTTGATAAGGCTGCAGGCAAAACAACCGTTGCTGCGAACAGATACGCAACCCAAATTCCATCGCCCATGGTGTTTGCGGCAAAGGCCGGTAATACAAATACTCCGGAACCCAGCATCGAAGAGAGACTGATGGCAATGACCGCCCACAATCCAAGTGTGCGCGTTGGTTTGTGTTTTGTATTGGAGATAATGACAACTCAGAAGTACATACAAAGTGTGATTGGAATCAAGTTAGTGACAAATGCGTAGCAAATCAATGGCACATTTACCTTCCATTCATGTTAAAAAGGCAGGCAATATACATCTGCAACGAGAATATTGGTGCGAAGCAGGTGTTTTAACCGGGAAAAGTCTTAATTACAGGTGAAGCATGGTGAAGTGTGCAGTTGTTGGACTAGGTAGATTTGGACGCCTTCACTCTCTAACTCTTGATGGAATTGAAGGTGCTGAACTGGTGGGCGTTGTTGCACGCCGGCCACAGAGCGTTGAGGCCTTGAATAAGGAACTCCCGGATGTCCCGGGGTTTACTGACTTAACCACAGCTATCGAGAAATGTGATGCTGAGGCGTGGATTGTTGCATGTACGACTAGTGAACATGTCCACGTTACTCAACAGTTGCTTGAAGCAGGCAAGCATGTGCTGCTGGAAAAGCCCATTTCCGAAGATATCGATGAGGCGATGAGTTTAGCGACTCTGATCGAAGATGCACCTAACAGGCTAATGATTGGACATATCTTGCTATTTAATAGCGAGTTCAAGCAACTTAGGGCGGAAGCCAATCGGCGAGGTGGGCTTCATCATATTGATGCTGTCCGCCATCGACCGGCATCCATTGTGAAGGACTTCGCAGGAGAGAACCCACTGCATGCGGCCATGGTACACGATCTGTATTGTGCACAAGTACTTGTAAACGGGGAGGAACCACGCGAGATTAGCTGTCAGTATCACTTAACATCAGACGGTGAGATTGATTTGGCAAACGCGCAGGTGCTTTGGCCTAGTGGTGTTGTTGGCCGATTTGCCGCCAGTTATTTCACGCCTCCTGGAATGGCTCCTCGCGGCATCGATCGCACGGAGTTGTTTGGCGAAGGCTGGGCGGCGCGTATTGAACCGAATCCTCGCCCGATTGAATTGTGGAGTGATGTCGCGGAATGGCCGATGGCACTAGAGATCATGACTGATGAGTTTGGCGTTACCGGCATGATGGCTGAAGAGCAGCGGTGCTTTTTGCGTGTCGTACGCGGGGAGCAATCTGTTCCGCTCGGAGCACGTTATGAGGATGCGTTGCAGGTGCAAAGGTGGATGGACACAATGGACAAGGTTGCAGTTCGTTAACGGATACCGAAGAACCGTTTTGCTACACCACCTGGAAGAGCGCCGGATTCGGGTTGCGTGGATGGANGAGCGACTTCTAAAGCGGAGACATTAGATGCAGTTACACACGGGCTGGCCCCAGTATTTGCAACCTGGTCATTTGGCCTAAGCGTATTGGAAACTGCGGACTCTTTTAGTTGCTCGGCGGTGTGAGGTCCGAGCAGCTGCTCATTACGTTTCATATAGTACTCAGGCATGCGGTCGATACGTTGTGAAGACTATGCTGACGTAAATAAGTATTGGCNAAGTAAAAAAGTTAAAATAGCNNGCATTCAATTGGCTANCTTTGTGCGTGTACTCCATCTCCCCGGGGCGTGACTGTGGATTCCTTAAATAGTTTTGTAAATGAGCAACGTGATTCATTAGTCCAATTCACGAAAGCTCTCGTCAGCACACCGAGTCCCAATCCGCCAGGTGACGAGCGCGCCGTTGTCGAAGTTGTGCTTGCTGAATTGTCCCGACTAGGAATTGATCAAGAGATAGAAGTTGTCGGAATGCATGCGGACAGGCCGAATATCATCGTGCGAGTTCGCGGNAATTCCGCCGGCCCTACCGTAATGCTTTGCGGTCATAGTGATACTAAGCCCATTGGTGACCAAAGCAAATGGAACACAGATCCAATGACGCCGGAAATTCGCGACGGGAAAATGTACGGCCTAGGGGCAACAGATATGAAAGGTGCAGTCGCTGCTAGCGTGTACGCTTTGGCGGCGCTGCATCAGAATAGATCCCGTTTGTGTGGTGACGTTTTGTTGGTGGTTAACGCAGATGAAGAAAGGACCATGGAATTTGGGTCCGGGTTTCTGGCACGCGANTATGGTATCAAAGCCGATATCGCGNTACTTGGGGAGCCTTGTGGAATTGATGGTCCGGAATTTGAATTTCTTCATGTGGTCTCCCGAGGAATAAGCTGTTTCAGGATTCNGGTNCACGGNACCCAAATGCACAGTAGCCTTACAGACCGGTTGCCGTCTNTAAATGCNAACGTGTGCATGTCCGAGGTCATATTGCATCTCAAGAACAATTTGCGATTGACCTATACGCCACATTCTCTGTGCCCTGCTCCGACGATTAACTTGGCAGTTCGTGTGAATGGAGGTGTTGGCTATGGCGTATGTCCAGGGGTAGCGGAGTTTGAATGTGATATACGGACGTTACCAGGAATGACGCTGGAGCAGTTGCGAGCTGATATCGAGTCATGCCTGGATTGCTATAGGCAGGCGAACGAGGGTATTAAGATCGTATTAGAATTTGAAGAATCGCCGATGGACTGGTTCCCTCCTACGGAAGTGCCACAGGATCATGCCATGATCAATGCGATTCTGGATGCTGCGGAGTCTGAATTAGGATTTCGCCCCACGTTAAGTGCGTTTCCGGGCGGTTCGGATGCGAAGAACTTTCAGGGCGTGGTTGGCATACCAACCATTCCTAGTTTTGGTCCGGGATGGTTGCCGTTAGCGCATGGACCGAATGAATGTGTCGGCGTGGATTCCCTAATCAGTGCTGCGAAGATTTATGCCAATGCGATTGCAGCATATTTATCTGATGATTAGCGACGTACTTAGGAAAGGAACGATCTAAGTCGCAAACAGTTGGTTTGGATCCTTAAAGGCTTTGAATTCCAAGGCATTGCCACTTGGATCCTGAAAGAACATTGTAGCCTGTTCGCCCACCTGACCTTCAAAACGAATGTATGGTTCTATGAGAAAGGTGACACCGTGGCTTGTCAGTCGATCCGCAAAATCATGCCATTGTGACCATTCAAGTACCACTCCAAAATGTGGAATCGGTACGTCATGGCCATCTACTGGATTCGACGCAGGTTGTACNACCATGTCCGCTTTCTCATGGATGACGAACTGATGGCCAAATAGATCGAAATCTACCCATTTCGTATCGCTTCGACCTTCTCCGCAACCCAATATGTCACGATAGAACTCGCGTGCGACGGATACGTCATGAACCGGCATCGCAAGATGAAAAGGCTGAAGCATAGTGAATGGTGCTGNAAGGCTTTTGATAGCCAGCGGCTTACAATAATTCTTCGATTGGNGTGCCGTGCGGAATAAGTGGAACAGGTCGTCCGCTCAAGTCTGGCACCATCTCGGTATAGTCAATTCCGAGGTGCGAATAGACGGTGGCGAGCAANTCGTTTGGATCCAACGGGCGATCTTGAGGGTGTTCGCCCTTATCATTGGTCGATCCAATTACTTGACCAGTTTGCATGCCGCCACCCGCGACGAGAACGCTCATGGCGCCTGGATAGTGATCGCGACCGGGTTGGATAACTTTACTGGTCGTGCCTTTTTGCGGGTTGATACGTGGCGTACGTCCAAACTCACCCGANACGATCAGCATTACTTTCTCATCAAGGCCACGTTCGTAGAGATCTTCGACGAGTGCTGCCACGGCTTTGTCAAATACGGGTAGGCGAGCACGGTTGTCTTGAAAAAGATGGCCGTTTACGGCGTGAATGTCCCAGTTTCCGATGCCACCCGGAATTGAGGGNTTCTGCATTTGCATTGTGACGAAGCTGACTCCGGCCTCGACGAGTCGTCGTGCCAGCAAGGCACGTTGCCCCCACTTGTGACGACCATAGCGTTCCCGNGTCGCNTCGTCTTCCTGTGAAATATCAAAGGCTTTGGCAGCCCGTGCACCGGTTAAAAGATCAATTGCCTGCGTATTGAATCGATCTAGGTTGGATACGTCAGGCGAGGCATCTAAACCGCGTTTAGCGTCATCAATTGCATTGAGCAGTGAAACACGATCATCGAGTCGNGTCCGTAGATCCGCGGTAAGCGANAGGTTGTTAACCTTGAAGTTTGCTTGATTAGGATCGGCGCCCACGACGAATGGTAGATATGCAGAGCCTAATGCCGCAGCACCACCACCGTACACATTTGAAGCACTTCCTACGTATACGGGTACAGATGGGTCTCGTTTACCTTGTAGCATTTTAGAAACGACCGGGCCGAGACATGGGTATTGAGCGAGCGGGTCGAGCAAACGAAATGGGTTATAGCCGGAAAGGAAGCGACCGGCACCGGCAGCGTGATTTGCAAATCCGTGTGAAATTGAACGAATAATGTTAAACCGATCTGCCACTTCAGCGTGTCGAGGCAAAAACTCGCAAACGTCCATACCGGGAACGACAGTGGAAATGGGGCTAACGTCACCCCGGTATTCCAATGGCGCATCGGGCTTCAGGTCGTATGTGTCCATGTGAGACGGACCACCCTGCAGCCAAATTAGGATTACAGAAGTGTCTTTGGCTTGATTGCCTGCTTCTTGAGCGACTGCCCGTTGTCGCAAGAGATCAGGGAGCGTGAGTCCGCCAAGGAGGAGTGAACCCGCTTCCAAAAAAGATCGTCGGTTTGTTTTGTGATGTTGCATGTTCGTTAGGTGAACTTCGTAAAAGTACACATGACTAGTTTGTTGCTACTCCCATTATACTGCTCCGCCAAATTCAATACAGATGAATCTCATTTTGCAGTCAATATAGGTGGTTCTACTGATCCGCCATGATTGATTTCATATATGCCAGATCCGCTTTGGTTTGATTAATGCAATCCTGAAGTGTGAATTGTTTGTATACGGAGCCTCCGATGTATTCGCTATGTAGTGTGTATATTCCCGTGTAACCGTTTCGCTTAAGCTCCGATACGTAATCTTGCATTGGCATGATTCCGTCTGACACCGGACATTTAACNGGGCGCCAGCGTTGTTCTCCGCGATTACCGGGCGCCGCTTTCTCCCACCAGAAGTTTTTGATGGACGTGAGCTTAATCCATGGNCGCAACAGTTCCATGGCTTGCCGCCATGAGCCGGAGCCCCCAGTCATCGCGAAATGCATGGGATCGCAAAAAGCACCGACTGTTTTAGGGTCGTGAGTCTTTAACAGGTCGTAGAGCGCAAGGCCGTTTGCAGGAAGGATGGGACCGGAGTGCACATGCATGCANGGTAATACGTCGTATTCGCCACACATCTTGATCACGGCATCTAGGGACTTACGTACAAAGTCTAGCTGGTCGGCAATTGGTTTAGACGTGGTGTGTCGGTAATATCCCAGTTTGATCTTGCGAATNCCCAATTTGTCACATTGTGAAAGGATTTCACGGGCATGNGAATCTGTAGCAGAGTTAATGCCGGTTGTGAGCATTGGTATGTCTAACCCGGCGGAGGTCGCCGCGACATGTGCAGCCGGCAGTTCAGCCGCGGCNTTCGCAGGCTGAATATGACCACCGTTNCGCACTGTTAGATCGAGACCAGAGAGCCCGATGTCATTAAACACTTCACACGTCTTTGGGATAGAGAGAGATTGAAAGCTCTCAGTAAATGCGATGAAACGATCTTTGGNAGATTGTNTGTCGCGGCTCTCAGCCTTAGATTCACTTGCAATACTGGAGGCAGCTGTCGCGGCGATAGCGCCAGTAAATGTAGTTGCAAACAGATCACGTCGCTTCATTAGTGTACTGCTCGAAGGTGAAACGGTGCCACGGAGTCAGGAGATAGCCTCAAATACGGGACTGCCGCCATGTGATATATGTATCGGACGGTTTTCAAGGTCGGGAACAGTTGATCTGCTATCCACCCCCAAAACATGATAAATCGTCGCCGCTAAGTCGCCAGCAGATACAGGTCTGTCCGTCGGATANGCAGCATGTTTATCTGTGGACCCAATCACGCAACCTTGCTTCATTCCGCCTCCAAATAGCAATGAAAAGCCGCATTGCGGCCAATGGTCACGTCCGGCTTGCTTATTGATGGTTGGTGTGCGTCCCATTTCACCCATGACGACGACNAGGGTCCGTTCGAGCAGNCCACGTTCCTCAAGATCAAGAACCAATGCCTCGACAAATTGATCCAATTGGGGAAGATGCGAATCGAGCATCTTGAATACATTACCATGCAAATCCCAGTGGTTGTTTCCTTTTACTTCCCAGTGGAGTGTAATGAATTTAGAGCCNGCCTCGACCAAACGCCGCGCGATCAAGGCACTGTTGGCCATTACGTTGTCTCCATACCGCTTGCGTGTATCTTCGGCCTCCTGAGAGATNTCGAATGCGGAGCGGGTATTGCTTGATGTAAGCAATTGAAAAGCGATATCTCGGAATTTATCGAGTCTTGCAACAGTACGTTTTCTTTCGATGCGAGAGAGCTGGTCGTCTAGCTGCCCTAGTAGACTCTTCCGAGTGTTTAGCCGATCAACCGTTAGATCTTCAGACGAGGTCGTAGGTGGTTTTGGTATTCCAGTTGCGAGTTGCGGTTCGTAATCGCCTTTTAAGTCCTCGTTGGGAACTGAGGCGTCAATGGTGGTAAACAACGGGTCGTATTGGCTGCCAAGATAGGCGCCATAGGGACCGGCACGCCGTAGAGACTGGCTGTAGCCAGGAAATGCNGGCATGAGCACATGAAATGGAACGTCTTTCGTCTTTTGGCCTAAGTGTTGACACACGGCGGCCATGGAAGGGTGATCCGTGATNTTTGCAAAATAGTTTTCGCGATCNGACCCGCCGTCATATCCGGTCAATACGTTGTACGGATTGTGGCTGTTGTACTTATGCGAATANGTGCGGATCAGGGTTGCACGATCCATGATGCCGGCAATCTTCGGCATCTTTTCACAGATNTGNAACCCTGGCACAGCAGTCGAGATTGGCTTNTATATGCTGCGTACGTTTTCCGGTGCATTTGGCTTGAGGTCCACCATGTCCTGATGGGGTGGTCCGCCAAANAGGTTAACAAGAATTATGCTGTCGGCGCTGGCCGTAGGGAGCAATCCGGANTGTTCAGATGCCTGTAAAAGGTGGGGCAAGGTCATCCCGGAGAAGAGAGAAAGGCCGCCGACTCGAATCGCTTCGCGGCGAGATAAGCCATCGCATGCCTGTTTCGCTTTCCCAAGTACCTTAAGCATTGGTAATTCACCTTAGTGTTTGACTGCTATTGCATGTAATTTTAGTCGTTGTTGTGAGAATGTGCCAATTGCAATTTGACAAGTAATCTCAATGACGTGGCTAGTTGNCATCNTTGGTATCGTCTGGNCGTTTGTATTCCATCCATTCGTTNGCAGTCCAGTCGGCCTGNTCTTTTCCCAACAGGCGTTCAACGACGTGCAACGCGCCGTCGATTCCCGCTGTCACGCCTGCGGTGGTTACNATNTTGCCNGAGTCTACAAATCTACGAGAACGAACAACTTTGCAATTCGGTGCNGCGGAACGCAGTCCTGATAAGCCCCAACGATGGGTTGTAGCGGAGATGCCATCCAATAATTCTGCACGGGCTAATAGAAATGCCCCCATGCAAACAGACATTGTCACTTTTGAAGTTNTGTGTGCCTTTTTAATCCACGAGACCCCGTCGTCGTTTACGTTGGACATTGCGCCACCGGGTACAACGACGATGTCGGCCGTGGGGGCTTCGGAGTAAGCGTAATCTGGGATTACCGTGACTCCTCCCATCGTTTTGATGGGTTTCGTCGTCGATGCTACGGTAACCAATCGAAATGCATTTCCGTGGTCACNTACAATAAAGACTTCTGCAGGCCCTGCGAANTCAAGCAATTCAACTCCGTTAAATAGCAAGACNGCAACGGTGAGTGGTTTCTTTGTGGACTGCTGAGCATCNNCCGGATCTNCTAGTTGCAGNGCGAACANGACAGCAAGAATAAAGGNTAGTTTTCGATACATGCTGTTACCCCAGTAGATCTTCTGTCACTCGGCCTGGTGTCAGTATAAATGGACGCCCGATGCGGTCATGAACATGCGACTCCGGTGGAATTCCAAGCAAGTGATACATGGTTGCCGATAGGTCCCATGGACCAATCGGCTCGGAGGTGGGAAAGGCAGCATGTTGATCACTTGCACCAATCACGGCACCCCGTTTCACGCCGCCGCCCGCAATCAGAACCGAATAAACATCGGGCCAGTGGTCGCGCCCGGCATCCTTGTTAATACGTGGTGTGCGGCCAAATTCTCCCAATGCGATTACCATGGTGGAATCAAGAAGTCCTCGCTGATCTAGATCTTGAACAAAGGCTGCGACGCCGCGATCAAATGGTGGCAGTAACTTATCTTTCATCGTTGGGTAGTTTTTTGCATGCGTGTCCCACTCCTGTCGATTGGAGCGTGCCCAGTTTACGGTGATTAAAGGTACTTCAGCCTCGACGAGACGGCGGGCGAGCAGCATNGTCTGTCCAAATTTGTGACGTCCGTAAGCATCTCGNATTTGTGNTGTTTCACGCGTTAAGTCAAACGCTTGACGGCTTTTTCCGGAGCCGAGCAAACCAAAGGCGCGATCTTTTAAATCGGTCATGCCTTTGATTTCGCCGTTCTTATCTACGGCCGGCAAATTCGTGTCNAATCGACCGAGCAGGTTGAAGCGTGAATCAAACCTTCCGCTATTCAGCTCAGTCGGTAAAGCTAACTCATCCACCGCAAATGACTCGGCATTCGGATCTTTATCTACTCGAAACGGCTCAAATGCCTGGCCGAGGAACCCAGCATTTTGCCCGGCCATGGGTGGTCGGTTGCCCTGATGCATTACAGGACCTAGAACTGCCGCACTTGGCACGGGCTGTTGAGTTGGCTTGAGTCTGGCCACAGCAGCACCAAATGTTGGAAAGTCTTCCTTTCTCGCTGGTGTGTTTGTACCTGGCAATGGATGAGGGTGCCCGGTAAGCGCAGTGTAGGAGGCTGACCCGTGCTCAAAATCTGCATGCGACATGCTTCGAACAATTGTGACCTTATCCATCACTTTACTGATGGCAGGAAGATGTTCACAGATTTGTGTTCCGGGGATCTTTGTGGATATGGGAGCGAACTCGCCCCGTATTTCGCTGGGTGCATTAGGCTTCAAATCGTAGGTGTCTTGTTGGCCCTGCCCACCAAAACAGAAGATAACGACGCATGAAGTGGCCTGTCCAAAATTGCGAGGCCTGTCGGTTGCCGACGATGCGAATGCTTCNGGCCATGAGTTACNAGCGAAAAAACCCAGCGCGCCGGTGGTGATCCAATCGCGTCTGGATAATATTCCGCTCAATGGGCGTGCTTTCAATGGGTTGTGAATCGTTCTATCTGTATTTTCGGTAATACATGATGTAGTAGCAAATCGAAATGGGCAATTATTTCATAACTACTTCACGATTAATGTGTCCGGAAGGTACATCTGAATTTTCTCGATGTCTGATGCGTTAAAGCCAGTGTACTGGAGTTCCAATTGTGTTAAACGCTTTAGGCTCTTAAATGTGTCGGTTGAATCACTAGTGACATTCGCTCCGACAATGTTCAGGTGATTGAGTCTTTTAAAATCAGCGAGCGTTGACATGCAGGCATCGGTGAGTTTAGGCCCTGCGAATCCGGTGTTATAGAGTAATTTCAATGATCGCAAGTTGGATAGTGGTTGAAGTGCTTGAACGCCTTTATCTGTGATTCCCACGAGACTAAGGTCAAGAAACTGCAGCTTGTCGAGCTTGGCAACATGCACCATTCCACTATCGCTCACTCTGTTCCCATAAAGATTTAGATATTCGAGGGACTCCAACGGACTTAACGAGATGAGTGCCTGATCAGTAATCTTTAGCTTTTCAAAAGCCGTTTTCTTCAGATCCAGAAATTGTAGTTGCGACATTTTTGATATGTGGGACATAGAAGCATCGGATATTTGTTCGCAATTCTCCAAATCTAAAGCTCTTAGAGTTTTCGAGGAGGNTAGATGTTGCAGTGCATCGTCTGTAACATCACTACCGGCCATGTTCAAAGTGCGGAGCTGACTCAACTGGCTGATGGCTTGTAGTGCAGCAGAATCCAAACCTGTGCAGAATTGCAAGTCGAGGCCATAGAGTGACTTTATTCCCTCAAGTTGGATAAACAATCTTGCGGCAACGTTTACACCTGTGAGATTCAGGACAAATGGTGTATCTATTTTGCCGAGTGTCTNCAGAGCATCAGGGTCGAACGGTGTGGTTGCTCCACCTTTGAGCGTCACGAATGGGGTGGTGAGGGTCGACTTGATATCAGGTACATNATAGAGGTAGCTGTGATAGATAAGAGGCTTATTATCGNCGTCGTCAGCATGTTGCACNGCCAAGCTTTGATGACCAATTTCGTTTTGACGGAACAGGATAGCCATCGTGACAGGCAACGCATCGGGCAGATTGACACGTCTTGCAACACCACTCAATGATCCTTTGCCGACAGACAATGCATGTATGTTGCCCTGTTCGCGTAACAACAGTGTTTTATTTGCTATCACCGGATGAGACCAACTGTCACCACCGGCACCTGGAATCTGCCACTTGCCACGTACACTAAATCCTTCTGTATTTGCCTCGATCAGTGCAACTNCGCCATTTTGGTATCGAAAGACAAATCTATTGTCGGCATAGATGACAGATGCTGAGCCGACGCCGGGCCCTCGGCGTTTCCAGTTGATCTTTCCATTTTCGAGTTTTAAGCAGGTTGGCAGTCCATTATTGCTCCCGTGCCCACCATATATATGGTTATTTAGTTCGATTACTCCACCGTGGTGATTTTGAAACGTGTTTCCATTCAAGCGGTACACTTCGGTGGCATTAATTCCGTTTTCCTGATCCGGTTGCAATTCTAAGAGCACACTGCCGGCGTTATAGCCGTTTGCAGAGAAAACGAAATTACCTTTAGCGATCGGAGTCGGTATGTTTACTATATCTGCACAAATGTCGTTGTATCCCCAGAGGAGGCGACCATCATCTGCTGCGACGCCAATTAGCCCGCGACCGATAAGCTGTANGTACTGATCGATGTTTCCAATNCGNGATTTGATGATGGAAGAGAAGGANGCACCGTCACCTCCTTTATTACCGAGTTCTGGCGCCGGCGTTGACCAAACCAATTCGCCAGTCGTCTTTTCTAGTGCGACGATCATGGCATCATCACCGCCGGGTGTGCAAATGAGATATCGGCCATCCACTAACGGTGACTCACCATAGCCACGACCGGATTGAAGTTTTCCGCTAAACGCCGTGTCAAAACTTACGCTCCAGACTTTCTTCCCGTCTGACGCATTCAGGCATACTAAATCCCCATCGGGATCTAATGCGTACAGGTGTCCGCCATCGAGCGTTGGCGTGGACATAGCGTGCCGCGTCGACTTACCAATTTCCGTTTTCCACAGTAGATCCCCGGTATCTTCATCTATCCCGTAGGCATAAATCACATTGGACTCATTTCCAATTGTGTGTATTAGTCCGCTGCCGACGACGAGGCTCGCATATCCTTTGCCGATGTGCGGGCACTCCCATTTAATGGAAGGNCCGTTATCCGGCCATGTTTGAAGTAGGCCTGTTTCCATTGACTTGCCATCNCGATTTGGNCCTCGCCACTGTGGCCAGTCATCCGCTAAGGTAACGTTCGGATTGCATAAAAGGAACGAAAGTGTTGCGGCAATGATGNAGATCGAAATGCGTTGCATGTGATTCAAAAGCTCTCAATTCGTGNTTGCGTCTAACAAGTCTTGATTAACTCTCCGTCTTTCATGACGTGTTCAAGTTTGGAATGATCCAACAGAATGAGCGTGTCTTCGAGGGGGTTTCCATTGATCACTAAAATGTCCGCGAGAAAGCCGTTCTTAATTTGCCCAAGTTCATCGCCTAAATCCATGGCGGCACCGCCATCTTTGGTCATGGAGATGATTGCCTCCATCGGCGTNAAATCGCAGTATTTAATCAGATGGTCAAGATCGCGGGCATTGGTGCCGTGGGGGGTCAANCCAAATCCGTAATCACCGCCACCGAGTATTCGAATGCCTCGCGCCTGCATCTCTTTGAGGCCTTTAGCAGCGGCTGCCAATTCATCGCGAAATCCGAATTGGNGCACCTGTTCTTCAGTGAAATACTCTTCTGCTTCATAACTGGCTATGGCGGTGAAGCCAATGTTCGGGCTAACAAACACCCAGTCCTTTGCCGCCTCGAGCATGTCGAGGGCTTCTTCATCACAGTAATTCGCATGATAGATCACCTTTACTCCGTATTTAACACAGAGCTTAACGGCATCTGCACTNCTGCAATGAGCACTCATTCTTTTTCCGTGTGCATGCACGACTTCGGCGGCAGCGGCAACTTCGGCCTCTGACATTACAGTCGCCTCTGACGGGGCGTGTGGCATAAAGGTGTCACCGGAAACAACGAGCTTAATAATATCGACNCCTTCGCGAATTAGTTCCCGAGTGGTTTGTCGAAATGCATCTGGTCCATCAATCACAATGGCCATCGACGAGACGTGCGGTGCATGAAGGGTGNGCATGTCTCCAAGACCACCGGTGACGGTAATCCACGGACTTGCCGCGAGCAATCTGGGACCTTTCAACTCGCCAGCGTTTATTGCGTTGCGTATCACAACATCNAGGCGAGGCTTGGCTGCAGCAGCGCTGATGCAACTGGTGATACCACAATCCAAATAGTAGCGCGCATTGCGTGCGGCAATAAGTGTATTTTCCTCAGGCGGCACCATTCCAATGGCAGTGAGCGAGTCGGTGTTATCAATACTCAAATGGGCATGAGACTCGATNAGACCGGGCATGAGAAACTTGCCGGTACAGTCGATAACGGCATCNACATCTGCATCGCTTTCGATATCCGTGATGGATTCGATTCGATTGTCATTTACCAGTACATTGCCCNGAAATGGCTCTGCGCCGGAACAGTCTAAGATAGTTGCATTTTTAAATAGCGTTTTCATTTACGCCATTCTAATGCGCGATAACCCCGTGTGCCCAGAATACGAGTGATTAAGATCGATTGCCAGNATTGGNAATCACGCAAGCAAATCTACAGTTCGGCAAGATGTGATGTGGAATTACCAAACTCTTCCAGTTGATGCCCCATACGTTGCATCAGAGCTAGATAAAGGCTACACATCTTTCGGTTATCGGATTGTTCATAGTCAAGACTGCGACCCGTTGTTANGTCGCCACCNAATCCGCCGGATAATAGCAAGGGAACTTTTGGAGCGTTGTGAGCAGTCCATTGTTCATTGGCCATCATAATGCACGAGTTATCCAGTACAGTGCTGTCTCCTTCTTGCATGGAGTCGAGCCGTTTTAACAGGTAAGCATATTGATCCACCCAGAATCGGGTTATCTTGGCGTAGTCCTGTCCTTGCCATGCATGGGAGAAACTATGATGATCATTCCGCAGTCCAAGGAATGGATATACCTGACCGGAAAGGTTATTGGTAAGCAATAATGTGGAAACACGTGTGCGGTCCATTTGGAATGCAAGCGCGATAATGTCGCACATAAGTCGAGCATGATCGTCCACGGTCGTCGGCAGACCATCCGCCGGACGCTTCTCTGCAAGATCCTTCGTTGCGACGGTGTCTCCACCTTGTCGTTCTATTTTGGCCAGTCGCTGTTCAACCTCNCGCACTGACGTGGTGAATTCATCAATCTTTGCTCTGTCTGAGANGGAGACCTTACCAGCGACATCGTTTAATTGTTCCAGNACGTGATCCAGCACGCTTAGATGTGTTTTGCTACCTTTGCTTTCAAAGAGTGAGTCAAATGCAAGTGATGGGTAAAGTTCTGCTGGTACGGGTGATACGGGACTGCTCCAGGAGACATGCGAGGCNTACATCATGGAGTAACCGGATTCGTGAAAGCCNCTGATTGGTCGTTCACATGCTAATACGAGACTTTCCAGCATGGTTTCTTCGCCGAATTTCTTAGCAAGGATTTGATCCATGCTGGTAGCCGCAAAGATTTCTCGTCCACCTTTTGGTTGAATACCGGAAAGTATTCCGGCTGCACCGCGGGCATGTCCCATCACAGCCTGTGACGGGTGCTGAAGGCCATTGATTACGTTGACCTTCGACTTAATCTCCTCAAGTGAAGTAAATGCTTCACCAAGTTCCAGATTCGGCCCGCTACCCTTCGCCCACCATTGTGGAGGGTGAATGCCATCACCAAAGAAAAGAAAGCCAAATCGCTTTGGCNTCTTTTGTTTTTCCTGATTTGCTGCTGATAACACTCCGGTGGACTCGAGCCACGGTAGTGCAACGCTTGCACCTAATCCACCAAGTACAACACGGCGCGAGATTCGAGTGTCTTTGGACATTGGTATTCTTTCAAAGTTAGGAATCAGTTGAGTTATTTCACATTATATCGACAGTCGCTTTACTTTGTCGCCACAAAGTCTTTGCCNCGCTGTTTAAGGAATTGCGGACTTTGAATCACCGTCTTAAATAAGACGGAAAAGCGATAGTCGTTTTGAGATAATTTGAGTTTCATCTCATCTAATAATGGCTCGTCGGATAGTATCACAGAACGGCCAAGAGCGTAACCGAGAAACTTACGACAGAACGTTTCAATAAAGTCGTCTCGGCGGTGTTTAAGNAGNAAATCCACCATTGATGATGTGCTATCTAGTGTCTCGCCTTCATCNGTGGTGACAATGTTGTCAATTGAGCGGCCTGCCAAGTCGTGTGTGCGGACGCGACCGACAGGGTCGAAGTGTTCCAACACCAAGCCCAGATGGTCNAAGTGCTTATGGCACATGGCGCATTTTGGATTAGTNGTATGCTCGGCCANAAGTGTNCGAATGCTGCCTGATGCATCTTTTTCCGATTCAGGCAGTTCNGGAACATCTGCCGGCGGCGGTGGAAAATGCTGGCCCAACAGGTGATGTGCGATCCAGAATCCNCGTTTTACCGGACTCGTNCGNTCTCCTTTGGAGTTTTTGGTNAGCACGATTGCCATGGACATCAGTCCTTGTCTTCCGTCTTCGGATATCCCCGAAACCATTCGCCACTTATTAAGGGGATTGCCGTAGCCCACTGGTTTGGAAAATGCTTGTTTGTATTGTTTATCAATCACGCCGCCNTAATGACGTGCCAATACGTCGTTCACGTAGGTCACATCGCTGGTGAGTAATTCAGTAATGGGACGATCATGTTGAATCAAATGGGTAAGCAGCTTAACTGGTTCTTCAAAAATTGCCTGTCGCAAGTCTTCGTCATAGCCNGCAAAGGCCTCGGCATTAATGGTGTCCTTTTCCANATAGTCGCGATAGCGTAGCCATTGCCCGAAGAACTCNCGAGCAAAGTTCTCAACGTGTGGGTGCATTAACATTCGCTGGGTTTGCGTTAACAGACCATCTTTGGTCGCGAGTTTCCCGCTTTCAACCGCATCCAACAATGGAGCATC
>PAXU01000039.1 GCA_002714565.1 Rhodopirellula sp. | reverse complement strand
TACAACAGCCACTACAACAGCCACTACAACAGCCACTACAACAGCCACTACAACAGCCACTACAACAGCCACTACAACAGCCACTATCGATGGGGGCACCATCTACTGGCTTTCAAACACCTCCGACGTCCTATCCACCACAAGCTACACAACCGTCAAAAAAGAAAAGCAAAAACAAGAAGCCTATTTGGCCGGCAATTACGGGTGGCCTAATTGCGCTAGGCTTAATCACAGGCCTTATTCTCTACTTTGTCCTACAACCAGACGGGTCCACCGGTGTCGGCGCTAATGACCTCACTGCAGTGAGTCTCGAGCAAGTGACTAATGAAGGCAGGCGACAAGCAGAAGTCAAAGCTCAGGAAAAAGCAGCAAAGGCAGAAGATTCTACCTCAACACGGAACCCCAACCACTTCGGACTGCACGGACACTGGAAGCTAGACAAGTACTACAAGCATGACCAAGACCTAAACCGAGTTCAACCCGGTCCCGTCGTTAAGAATCTCACAGAATCTGCTGATCAACTGGAATACTACTTCAACGAAGATACAAAGAAGTGGTACAAAATCTTTCCAAAAAGCGATGGATTTTCAGCTGGCACCTTTGAGATTATAGCCGGAACAGAAACTCAATTTAATCTTATCATTACACATGCAGATAAGAGTGGTGGAAAACTAGACCCTTTGCATCGTTACTTCCTGACAAAGGACAAAAAAACGTTTGATGAACAATGGAAACGGATTTCCGGAGACGGTCACGACGCGGTTAAATGGCAAAAACTTTCTGATAATGGTACGCCACCAAACGAGACTATTGGTTTGAATGAAAACGGTCATTATGGAATACACGGTCACTGGAAAACTGAAAAGTATTACATTCACAATGGGGAAATTTTTAAACCATATCCTGCTGCTTTGAAAACAGACCTAACTCGCCCAGATGAAAAGATGATCGAGTGGCATGCGAATGAAGACACGAACAATTGGACGAGAGTATATGAAGATGGCACCAAAGAGCGGGGAACCTTTTTTATCGTGCCTCGAACGTACAAAGGCGTAACAAAGGTTGTCGTGACTTTTCATGATGGCAGTGGTGGAGATGTAAAAAAGGCAAACAGGTTTTACCTAAGTGCGAATAATCAACAACTAGATGAACAATGGATACGGATTGCCGGAGACGGCCATGATGCAATTCGTTGGAAACGACTGGATACAGACCCTAGAGACAATTAGTTGCAGTCGTATTTAAATATCTGATTATTTCAGCCGAATCTTGATCGTAACGGCGTGGTTATGCAACCATACAAAAAGAAACCCCGGCGAACTCAATGTTCACCGGGGTTTCTTTTTGTCGGACCGGAGATACCTAGATTGACCGGATATCTCTGATGTCATCTTCTAAAGCAATTCATCGGTCCATTGTGACCAGCAGCTGGACTGCGGTACTGAACCGACGTGATTACTCACGTGGCCGTACAGCGCCTGTGAGACCGCTGTAATCGACTCGGTCGTTGTTGTGCCATAGCGGCACTCCCATTTCGACACGACGTCGTAGGATCTCGATCTTCTCGTCCGACCCCGCTGCTGCGTTGGTTGGTGTGAATCCATCTTTCTCTTCTGGAGCAAAGTCTTCATCGTGACCAAATCGCAGAATTGCTTCGAAAACGTTGTTTACGTTCNACATTGGACTAATTCCTTACAAATATATGTGGCAANTTATGCCACTTTAAAAACAGGTGTAACCCTCAGTACAGCTNGCCAGCTAATTCGTTTCTAATTCTCTTACAATTGNCCAAACTGAGGAAAATAGTGTNTNTGCTATCCCAATCGCTTTTTACTCTGCTCTTTTGTATACACGCAGCTTGTAACGTTNAGGATCAATTACCCGGTANGGGCAACAAAATCTTTGGTATTTGGAAAAACTAATAAGCCTCTANATAAGAGGTTGTCTGTNGTGCTAGTTTCCTTANGGCCTTATGACNTCTAAATTCCCTTTTGGTTGATCCAGGTCAGAAAATGGTAGAGGATACCATGCCCGGTTCAACTGTCATAAAGTTTGAAACTAACTAGTTTCTCCCTCAAAGCAACCTTATTATTAGTCCTGAGAGGTAATAGTCAAGAAAATTCTGATCTGTTATGGGGAAAAACACTCCGCAAGTTCCCCTGTTACTTTTGTCAGAATCCTTCGATCCCATTCCCTACATTAAACACTCATTAAACGTATTGTTTCGTGCTTTATTTGCATTTTCATATGAATAATGTGCTGCTTATTCAAGGAGNAACGAGTCTCCATTAATATTGTTTAAGGGTGGGTTTTATTACATTAAAGGCAATTGGCGATTTTGGGGTCATTGACAAGAACGTATGCACGCGTCTCATGACAAAGGAATGTGTAGCCTACCGATATGTTCGTTGCACCGTTTGGCGTGCAATACCCACGCAAAAATCCATTAAAAAAACTTATATTTTTCTCCAGTAACCACCCATTTGCAGCGCCGAGCAGGACATTTTCCAGGAAAGAGACCAGGATATGTGGATACAAAGTAGAGTAACTCTGCCACCAAAGCCCCGAGGTTTTCATTTAATTACGAGCGAGATTCTGGAGCAGGTACCTGAAATCGAAGATTTTGCGATAGGTTTGATGCATGTCTTCATCAAGCATACATCTGCATCACTCACTGTAAATGAAAATGCAGATCCATCAGTGCGGGTCGACCTCGAAATGGCAGTCAATACGATCGCGCCAGANTCACTCCCATACNTCCACACGATGGAAGGTCCAGATGACATGCCGGCACACGTAAAATCATCCCTACTTGGATCGAGCGTCAGCATTCCAATCACTGATGGCCGACCAGCGCTTGGCGTGTGGCAGGGGATTTATCTTTGCGAACATCGTGACCGCGCTTCATCTCGCAAATTAGTTATTACCGCNAACGGCTTACCTTACTAGCCTCACCATGTCACCTCACCGGTCACACCAACCGTCTCAACAATGGGCTACGGGTTAGAAGTCCAGCGTTAGTTCATATATATTGATCGGTTACATCACGACACTCCCGAAAGAGCGTATTCAATTCAGGTTTAACCAATCACCTATGTTCATTTGTTTCGACGGAATTGACGGCACCGGGAAATCAACCCAAATTGAGTTGATCACCAGGTGGCTAGCACAACAAGGATTGGAATCGATCACATGTCGAGATCCGGGAAGTACTGCCGTTGGCGAGCGTTTGCGGGAAATCGTCCTGCAGGGTCATGACTTGGACATCCACCGCACGACGGAGATGTTTCTTTATATGACCGCGAGAGCACAGTTAGTCGAAGAAGTGATAAAGCCGGCCATCGCAAGCGGCAAGGTTGTAGTGTCAGATCGCTTTCTTCTTGCAAACGTTGTTTATCAAGGGCATGCCGGCGGACTGATTCCTGAGTCAATCTGGCAGGTTGGGAACGTAGCAACATCCGGAATACATCCTGACATCACCATAGTATTAGATCTCGATGTACAAACAGCAGCGTCGAGAATCAATAGAGAATTAGACCGGATAGAAGCACAAGGACTTGAATATATGGATCAGGTGCGGAGAGGCTTCCTACTGGAAGCAGAGAAGGCGCCAGATACCATAAAGGTTATTGATGCCGACAATTCTCCCGAACAGATCCACGAGCGCATTATTGATGTTATATCGCCTCATTTACAACCCTAGCGAAATCGGACATTGACATGGCATGGAATGGTGTGCTTGGTCACGACAACATTGTTCATCAGTTTCTTGCTGCGCTTCAAAACGGTCGTCTCGCATCCACTTACCTATTCCTGGGACCCAGCGGAATTGGAAAGCGTCTGTTTGCCAGAACTCTGGCACAAGCTCTTTTTTGCGAACAGTCATCACCTGCCGAATTAAATCCGTGTAACCAATGTCCAGCGTGCCAACAGGTTAGAGCAGGGAGTCATCCGGATTTAATCCAGGTGAGCCTTGAAGATGGAAAGTCTGCGGTCTCAATTGCTCAAATAGCCGGCGATGACGAACATCGCGGATCGCAGGGTTTGTGTTATGAATTGCACCTGAAACCGTTTAGTGCCTCACGACGAGTCGCCATTATTGACGATGCAGACTACCTGAGCATCGAAGCCGCTAATGCGATGCTCAAGACCATCGAAGAACCTCCTCCCGGTGCGTTAATCATCCTGATTGGCACTAGTCGTCAACGACAGTTCCCCACCGTCCTTTCACGCAGCCAGGTGATCAATTTCTTGCCTTTAGAGGTGGATCAACTCGTGGAGATCCTCTCGAGCGGATTAATCGATGATCCACAACAAGCTGAAACGTTGGCGAGTCTGGCAGGCGGGAGTGTTGAGCGAGCACTCACCGTGTCCGACGAGTCTTTCCTTGAAACGCGACGCGACTTTTACTCCACGTTGAGCCAGCTCAACTTTGACCTCCCATCCTTTTGCAAATCTCTTGACGACCACGTTAAGAACTCGGGAAAGGCCGCGAGTGACCACCGCAATACTCTGCGTGGACTAATTGATCTGGCACTACTCTTTTATCATCAACTTCAACTCAAACTCATTGGCACAGAGATTCAAGGTGATAACACCATGCTTAGTAACGTTGAGCAGTTAGCTTCGAACTGGCAGCATGATGTCGATTCGGTCGCCCTCTGTATCAACAGGTGCTTTGATGCATATGAGCAGGTTGAGCGCAATGCGAACCGAACGACGCTCATCTATGACTGGATCGATCAGATTCGTCAGGTACATCTGACTGGCAGGCTGTAGTCCGTAACCGTCGGCCATTTACCAGATCCGCATAAAGACCACGGCAATTCGTTGCTATCCAGAGATCTGATCGGAATCGATACGGGTAGTACGAAGGTAAAAAAAGGGCCACGGTATTTAACCGTGACCCCAACGCCCCCCCAGGCATCAAACAACTTGTAATTACTCTCTTACGTCTCCGTCTCGAGAATAAATGCATCTTCATCGGCTGCTTCGTCGTTACCTGCATCCGCCGGCTCAACAGGTGTTTCAATCGGTGTCGGTTCGCCCTTGGACTCAATCGCAGATGGTTGCAAATCACTCAAAGGTGATTGATTCACTGGTCCAACACTGATTTCGGCAGGTTCTGTAAAACCGTAATTCATGTAGCGACTTGCATCACGCTGTCGGGCTCGCTCAAATGCCTGACCATACGCTGCCTCCGGCCACGGGCCTTCGGAAAGAAAGATGCTGTTGTAAGCAAGAATTGTGCCCTTGCGGAAATGCACTTCGGAAATTGATTTCGTGTAATTACCCAAAGCACGGTAATAATCCGTCTGAGCTTGAGCATGCCTTCGTTGCGCTTCAAGTACGATGTCGAGAGTGGCTTTACCACCGCGATAAAGTGCCATGGCGGAATCCACTTCCTTCTGAGAAATAGCCCAGCGATTGTAGTGGTTCTGAGCCTGACGGTGGTTATAGTCCAGATTCTTCAGTGCCGTGGTAAGCAAGTGCGACGTGTTTAACTCCATGTCCTCCAGACGTGCTTTTTCGCGAACCAGATGCAGTTGTGAGTTTCGCACGGCGGCCATTTCACGTCTGGCACCAATCGCCGGCGGACGGAATTCCAGACCAAGACGCACCTCTTGGAAGTTTCCTTCTGTCAGTTCATCAAATGCCGTTGATCCTGGTTCGGTGAAGTTAAGTCCACGACGGTTAGCTGTAGCCAATTTGTCACCCATTCCCAACCAGCGATACATCGCGACCAAGTTCAATTGAGGCTTCAGATTATCACGGGCAGCAACGAGTTCGAGCTCACGTCTCTTAATAACCCACTTTTGTTGTCTCAACTCTGTGCTGCGAAGCAGCGCTTCTTCGTGAGTTTGTTGCCAATCAAACTCCACCCGGGCCTGAACAGGTTCATCTGTCGGCCGGATGACGCGACCATCGGTTGCTGACAGTCCCATCAACCAGCGAAGTTGTTGTTCACGGCTCAGCAAGTCATTCCAAGTAGTCTCAACCTGGGCCTGGAAGAAGAAAAACTGTTCCTGAGCCTGAGCTTCTGCTTGCGCAGATTCGCTACCACCAACCATCTTTTCATATGCAATTTTCCACGTAACCTGAGCAGCATCGCGTGCTATCCGACCCGCTTCCAGATTCCGATACGCGGTATATAGATCCCAGTAGGTGTTTTCAACATCGACGACTAGGTTACGAACACTGCCTTCAAACTGGGCCAGACTGATGTCTGTGTTTATACGTGCGACCATCACCGGTATTCGATTCACAAGGGCACCACGTCCTCGCATCAGTGGTTGATTCACCTCGATTTCCATCGCTGTGTACCAGTCACTAGGAAGTGCACGACCAAAACCCCGGTTATTGCTGTCATAAATTGTCTGGTTTCGCAGGGTGTACTGAGTACCCGTCGCGCTACGCTTGGTCAACGCAGCCTCGAATTGTCCCTGATCCTGTTCATAGAAGAATGGGATGAACTGAAAGGACGTGGAAACGTTTTGCGGTCGATCTTGTTTGTTCCAAAATACGCTCGTAGTGAATTGAGCATCAAAGGCTGATAACGCGGCTTCAACACCCGCTTGCGGGTCGGTTTCAAAAATAGCCGGGTCATAAACTGTTGTATTCCCGGCAGTTCGGCCAGACAGTCCATCTGCGAAGCCAAATGGCGTTACGCTACCGAGGTTTCTTACGACCTTGCTGTTTTGTAGTGCCGTATGTACAGCNTCTTCTAGGCTCAGTTCCCAAGGTCGATCAAAGTCGGGACGACTCAATGTAATGGGAGCACGAGCGTGTTCGACCTCAGCTAACTGAGGCTCAAATACATCCGGGTACTCNATATCGGTAGCCGTATCCACATAATGAGCCAGCTCACCTCGCTCGCGTAGGTAAAACGTGTTTGCCGGCTGGCAACCCGTAACGATTGCCAGCATGATACATNTCACTGCACTAAGAGCATGCAGCGCTGGCGATTTAAATGAAGCACACACGGTTTTGTTTGATACCAATTGCAGGCGTTTCCGCCTTGGAAAGGTTTGTTTTGATGCCGGACTCACGTTGAGCCACTCCCCCCTTTCCTCTTCCGCCTGGCAGCACAGTATTTAACACGTATCGCGCGCCTACTGCTGCTAACAAACGGTAGTACGACAATCGTCGGCTTTGCTGTTGAACTTTGGGTTTTCCCGCAGGTTTACAGGAAAAAGAAAGCTGGGCTAGAGATAGCCCATGAACCCACCGGCTTCGTCACTTTGAGCCTCTATCGCAGCAATGCGTTGCCGGGTTTGTTCAAGATCCCCAGCTGCTATGTAGCGATCGAATTCGCATTTGACGGCGTTCACCACGGAGATCTTAAACCAATCTACAACAGGCTGAGTGAGCCAATCACAGGTGTCCGAAGCTAATTCGACCGTTAAGTCGCATTGCTTTGTGCGTTCATCTGATTCGTCGGTCAGCACAGTCCCATTAAAGGAAAAACTGATCATTCCGAGCGATTCGTGATTGAGCAATCTAAACACAGCCTGGGCGTTATGCAAATAGTACGTATTAAAGCGCCCGTGTTGACTAATGGCTGCCATGACGGATTCATAAAATGCCATGAATTTGGGAGATGCATCAATCGGCGCGTCAGTACGTGTGATACTACGCAATGGCAGGCAATCAAACGTGATTTCAACNGGTTGTGCCATCCTGTCTGCTTCCTAATAAGCAGGGATTCAGTACGNCGTACAANTGCAATTATTCAGCAGCGGGTTNGCCAAGCTTGTATGAAAGCATTAGCCAGCCGTCATCTGATATTAGCTGTTGCAGCATCAAGTTTCCTGCATCGGCCCATTCGCCAGGAAGTGGAATTCCACCTTGTCCTGCCATTTCTTCTTTGAAGAATGCACTGAATTTTCGACGCATGACCGTTCGCATTGCAACCTGGAATGTTGTGAGTGACTTGCGTCCGACAAAGTCAATTTGGACATCACCATCNCGCGTTAACCTCATGCCGTTATCCGTCTTNACAACGTTGTACACTGCTGCAATGCGAATCGACTCTTTGATCGTTCGGTCACCATCGCGAAATTCACGACCTTTAACAGCGATTTCCACCTGACCATCACGGAAGTTAACGCTCAGTGGTTGAGCAGTTGAGAACGTAATCGACCACGACTTCTTACCGGGGCCTTCCCGAAGTTCTTCCGGAACCTGGGCACCTACTGACTCAATGATTTCACGGACNCGAGTGTCGTCGAGCACTTCTCCACCAAGAATTACTTCGGAGATATTGCGAAGGAACGACTCATGTACTCTTAATGCAACGTCAGTGTCATTGTTAAGCGCTGGTGGTTCACTCGGCGAGGCAATNTGATATCGACGTGTCTGAAGTAGATTCAGCCGGATGTCTTCGGTTGTGGATGATGAACTGACACTTACCGGAAAACCACCACGACGTTGAAGTGGCTTTCGCACTTTCTCATGATATCCGTCAATAACATCCTTAAGCAGTTCACGCACCTGACCATCCATATTCTGCTCAACTTGTTCTACAGCAATTTCAGTGGCAGTAGCCTCATTCTTCTTTCGACCTTTAAAGAACTTGGTCTTCGCAGCGTTTTCATAGACGCTTGATGGAGCATCGATATTGACCAACTCGAGCTTGGTGCTGCCGTCGGCACGTGCCGGGAGGGTTGAAAAGCCCTCTTCACTGAAGGAGATTCTCTTTTGTGCTTTGATGTCTGTTAATCCCTGTGTAAACACCGTTACACCGGACTTTTGAGCAATGTTATCGGTAGTTATTTTTCCATTCAACAAAACGTCGAGNGATGCTTTTAGAGGGTCATTCACCGTTTGGAAACTGATGTTNCCCTTCATGGTGGCAACACCTTTTACCGCAATTCCCTTAAGGTCTTGTTCAATATCCTGTGTTTCTTCGACGTCTAGACCACCGCCAGCCGCCAACAGATTCTGAGAGATCTGCATATAGATATTGGGCTTATTGAATTGCTGGCGGAGCTCATTTTGAAGATCGGTAGCCTGGTTTGCCCGTTCCAGCCAACCAACTGCACGTCCTATAGCCCATGCATCGTCGTTATTTGCTTTAACAAGATACGACTCCAATGCTGATTCAAGTTTGTTAAGCTGAGCGGTGTACATATCCTTAATGCGGTCATTATTGGCAAAATAAACTGCATTCATGAAATCACGGAGCGCCAACCGCGTATTGGTGAACTCCGGCCGCTCAAGCCCTTCAACATTGCCAAAGAAACTCACCAAAACTGGTTGCAGTTTGGCTGGGCTCGGCGTATTGGTACCCAGCTCAGTCTTGAGCGTCTTCCAATTTAAATGTGCCTTCCAGTCAACCTGAGAGTCATTTGCATCCAAAAATGCTTCAAGATTCTGAATGGCTGTATCGAGTTTTGCTCTACAAAGCAGAACATGTTCTTGTGTAACGGCCGTAAACGCTGGAGGATCCGATTTAATCTGAGCCAGGATTTCCTTGAGACCCTTGGACGGTAAAACTTGAATCCATGACTCGAGTGCCTGTCGGACTAGTTCAGCTTGTTTGGCGTACTTGCCTTTCAGATCACCGAGATTATTGATGAAGTGATCCCGTACAAGCGTGATATTCTTTCGACTGGCATTCGTTCCGGTAGCAATAAGTGAGTCGAGCTGATCTAACTGGAGTACACTCCGGATTTCATCACGGGCTTCCGGTTTCTTGGCACTTAACATCAACGTCTTGCCAGCTTGTTCAACTCTAGAAATGGCGTCTTCTAATTCACCACCACTAGCGAATTGGGGGAGCGTGCCTATCACAAATAGCATTGCAATTACAAACAAACGATAAACACGTGATTGAGATGAGTATTTCATCTAAGCGGGTTCCTTGCATTCATCGATTCACTTCTTCAAATAGCGATCGATTCTCTCTTTCAATGTTCTCTAACTATTAAACCCATTGTTAAGCAGGAAGTCCCGTTCGGGAGACGGGATTTTTTAACAAATAGCGGCAGACGACAATTTGCCTGCGGTTATTATTCCTCTACTCTTCGGGTCGCCGCAGATTATTCGCTTAATTCAATATTGAGGCAACATCAACATCCACGCATGCGAGTGAATTGGAAAAGAAAACGACGATTTTTGAGTTGTGCGAGGAATCGGTCATTTCCGTATTTGCCTAAACACCCCTATTGTGTTTAATTCTCTAGATGAACAACTTCAAAACAGTTTTATCCACGGAATGGACGATTGAGATTTGCGGTAATTAATCTGAGCCGGCAAAGCATCGCAATTCCCCTCATGTTGGCAGGGATGGCGATAGTCTTTGTTTCAGGCTGCGCAAATACCAGGATTCCACGTATTGATCCGAATGGCAGTGGGCTGTTTGCAGCAGATGGTTCTTCCACTGAAATTATTCGCCCCTTTAGTTATGGTGAGTCTGATTTTCGAATCCCTTGGTTTCCAAAGCCGGCCTTTTCAACAGATGAAGAATCCAGTACCGAGCGTGCTGATAGCCAGGCCTCAAGTACGGTAGGGTATCCAGGTGCCATTTGGGTATCTCCCGAGAAAATTGCTATTCCTGTTGGCAGTGAAGTCGTGTTACACGCTGGATTAATTGGATCAAACGGCCAACTGTCAGTAGCGCGTCGACTCGACTGGACAATTACCGAAGGACAACCCGGCTCATTTGTAAAAGCCGGGGGTGGTAATCCATCAAACATGCAGTTTCTGTTCCCGTCGCTTGGTTCTAAAGCAACGGAACGCTATGCAAATGTCATTACAGCAAAGTCTGCCGAACAAGTGCATCAAGGTACCAATACCGCCAACGACGATATTATGGTTGGACCGGGACAAGGTTGGGTAACTGTAACGTCTAAGGATACGGGCAACACTCGTGTTGCCGTTGGAGCAACGGCTGAACCGGATTGGAATCAACAGTTTTCCTACATCGATATTGAATGGATCGACGTAAAGTGGCAGTTTCCCGAAGATCAGTCTGTCAGCGCTGGAGAATCTGCAAGTCTGGTGACATATATCGAGCGACCTAGTTCCGGAACTCCAATCCAAGGGTGGACTGTTCGCTACCGGATTCGCACAACGAATAACGAAGACACAGTACATGAAATTCAAACGGACACGACTGGTACCGCGAACATAGTATTGGATCCGCAAGATATTTCCAGTGGATCAGCACAGGTGTTAATCGAAGTCATACGGCCACCGCTAGGGGATGCCGATGAAACCATCGTAGGTCGTGGCAGTAGCCTCGTAACGTGGAATGCTCCCGGATTGCAGTTACGTGCCACAAGGAACATTAGTATGAATGTCGGAGACAAACGTGTACTAACAGCAATTGTTGAGAATCCAGGCAATCAAGTTGCTCGAAACGTTGTTTTGGTTGGCCAATCACCAAGTAACATCTCAGTAACCAATACATCGCCTCCACGCACATCTCAACTCGAATCAGATTACTGGGAGTTGGGAGACCTGCCTCCCAATGTCCAAAAACGAATCGAAATTCAGATCAATGGCACGGTTGCTGGAGAATCGACATATCGGCTAATCGCCCGCAGCGATGACGGANTGCAATCCGAGTCAATCATACCGATACAGATTGACGGCTTCCCAATTCTCCTCACCGTTGATGGNCCTGATACTGCAGGGGTTGGTGATGTCGTAACGTATCGATACATACTGGAAAACCCAACAGCTGAGATATTTGCAAACGTCGAGATTACAGCGACTCTAGATGACGGTTTGGTTCATGTTACTCAGAATGATCCAACAGGTGATCCGACAGCACGCCAGGTGCGATTCACATTTGATCAGATTCAGCCGCAACAGGGTGCTGGCAAAGCTATCTCATTCAAGATCCGCGAACCTGGTCAGCAATGTCATNTGCTTTCAGTGAAGCTGGCCAACGGGCAGACGATCGAGCGNAAGGTCTGTCTGGATGTAACGGAAACATCNCCTGACCTCTCGGTTAGCTCTGCTTTGGACCTNAAGATCGANGGCCCGAATAAACTCACTCAGTCAAAACCAGAACAACTCTCCTTCACGGTTACCAATACCAGTGAACAAGATCTGACGGGCGTTTCCATTACCGTAAAACTCCCCAATGAATTACAGGCCCAACTGGCATCNGATGGACATAAACTTGTAGGCAACGATATCATCCTGGAGATCGAATCTCTTGCNTCAGGAGAATCTGATGTGTTGGTTGTACAGGTACTACCCATTGATGCNTCAGAGANAGTCGTCGTGCGTGCAACGGCATCTGACTCAGTCGCAGAGAGTGAAGGTGCGATTGAGTCATTAGACATTCTCATCATTGGACCGACGGCCCAGGATACCCCCGCCGCTACGAATGAACCACCGCTCGTCTTAAAGGTGTTTGAATTGCATGATCCTATACAGGCCGGCAAGGAGAATACGTATTTTGTTATCGTTAAAAATNCAGGTAACACGGCGATATCCAACATCCAAGTCATTGGANAATTNTCGAAAGGGATGCGTTTTAGTAATGCGGAACATCCATTAATCACGCAACCGACAGATGTTGGCGTAGACACCGAAACCGGTCAAATCACCTTTCCTGTTATTCCAATGCTGAATGCCGGAGAATCCAGCCCATCATTTAAAGTGAGCATCATTAACGATGCGGTCGGCGATTCGCAACTGATCATATCTGCAACTGCAGAGGGTGGGCTCACTGCAAAACCGGTAAGCGAAACAACTACAGCCCGATGAGCATGCAATGCCACGATTCGTAGTGCTTAAGCACACCATGCCCGTGGACTCCGAACGGCCGGATCACTTTGACATCATGTTTGAGCATGATGGAGTGCTTCTCACCTGGGAATCTTCGAGCTTGATATCCAATAGATTTGACGGGAAATGTACGCGGTTGTGTGATCATCGTCTCCACTATTTGGATTTCGAAGGTGCCGTGTCAGGCAACCGTGGTGAAGTTAAGAGAGTGGATTCCGGAACGTATCACGCCATCGAGAACATACTGCCGGACGCGAACTGTTATCGGCTGCACATATCATCGGATCAGATGGACACCGAGGTGTGCTTACAACAGATAGAAGAGCAAAAGTGGCAAATCAGTTGTCGACCGTTGCAGATACCTTGAGCCGTTCAAACCTGATTTCGAGTGACTCTGCTTTTATCACTCTCTTGCTAATCGGGCCTTCGGCATCCTTAAGGAGATCTGAAGGAATCTCAACGATTGCCTCACGGCGATCTGACCCGGGTACCCATGAAAACTGAATCTTTGAACGTTCCATCGCACTCTCGAGTTCATCAAATACACGTTTAATTGCAACTGGGAGACTTCCTGCGTGAATCTCCTTGATTGCAAACTCAAGTTGTTGCATATCCGTCGAGAGCTTCACGCTCATCTTGATAGACACGACACATGAAAAGTTATCCTTGTTGATTTTGAAAGCAAGTATGAGCGAATCCGGCTGCAATACGATCTGTGGCAATTCAACACCATTTGGAAGTTTCATGCGACCTTGAGAACCAAGACGTGTCGCAAGCCAGCCATTGATCTGATCTTGTGTCAATTCAATTGTGACCTCATCGGCACCCTTCAGATCGTCTTTAACCAAGTCGATCGTTTCTTCCAACTCGGTTGCACTACTTAGTTGACGCGCACGCGGTATCTCAATGGCACGTTTGTAATAATCGGGAACCGTTTGGGACGCCCAATATACGCACAGCAGAACAAGAACGGCAACTAATAGAACGCCAGTCGTCCAGTANAGAGTACGCTTCCAAATCTTATTCATGACAGCTATTCCTGTACCGTCTCAGGAAGATCAGGAAGGAAAGCGTGCGAGAGCAAACTTCTTTTTGCCNCGTCTCAAGACGATGACTGTTTCACTTGCTAAATCATCCACCGACAAAANTCTGTCGAGAGAGTCGACACGTCGGTTATTGATATAGGCACCACCTTGCTCAATGGTGCGACGTGACTCGCCTTTACTTGAACACAGACCGGATTCAACCAGNATGTCGATCATGCTTAGCTCGCCACCGGAGAGTCGATCTGGAGCAATTTCAACGCTCGGTACATCTGCAAAAATATCCAGTAACTCGGCATCCGTCAGGTTTTCAATTTCTGCCCCAAATAATACTTCCGTTGCCTTGATTGCTGCATGAAGTCCACTGTCTCCATGAACTAAACAGGTAACGGATTCCGCTAACTTCTTTTGGCTCTCGCGACGGTGTGGTTCTNCTTCCCGAGATCGGTCAAGGCTTTCAATTTCTTCAAGAGACAAGTCGGTTAGAAATCGCAGGCACTTACCAGCATCGTCATCAGCAACATTGATCCAGTATTGATAGAACTTATACGGACTNGTTCTTTCGGGAGAAAGCCAGATAGCACCTGACTCAGTTTTACCCATTTTGGCGCCGTCAGATTTTGTTAACAACGGCCAGGTCAATCCGTACAAGGAAACTGAGTGCATTCGGCGGCCTAAGTCGATCCCAGCAGTAATGTTTCCCCACTGGTCACTGCCACCTGCCTGAATCTCACAACCAAATTGCTGGTTGAGATGTGCGAAGTCATATGCCTGTAACAACATATAGCTAAACTCCGTGTAACTCAAACCGCTGTCGGTTCGGTCCAAACGCGATTTCACAGAGTCTTTACCCATCATTACGTTAACCGGAAAATTCTTACCGATGTCCCGTAGGAATTCGATGTAGCTGAATCCTTGCATCCAATCCAGATTATTCAATAACACGGCAGCATTTGCGCCGCTATCAAAGTCAAGAAACGACTTCATTTGCTCCGCCATCGCTTCGGTGTTCTGATGCAGTTCATCCACGCTCAGCAGATTACGTTCCTGGCTCTTACCACTTGGATCACCAATCATTCCGGTAGCACCACCAACCAGGGCAATGGGCTTATGACCGGCCAACTGGAATCGATGAAGCGTCATCAAGCCCATCAGATGACCTACATGCATACTGTCTGCGGTCGGATCAAACCCCACATAAACTGTGCGAGGCTGCGCATTCAGCCATGATTGCAATCCGTCATCCGTTGTCTGATGAACTAATCCGCGGTGTTGCAGATCGTCGTAAATATCGAACATCGTTTGTCACAAACCTCTTTAGCAAGTGCCGTGCGTCAGGCANTGGGCGTGGTATCCGTGCCTTGCTTCGCTACATCTGTGCCGTTCATTATCAACTAGCAACTCAATCTATAACACCCGTAGTAAATACAGTGCACATCCCGTTTTCTGAAGCTCGTTGGTAGAATTCCGATAGCTCTCTCACTAAAGAAGCCATGTTGGTTTCGGCAATAGAATCGTCACNAAGGGAATTCAGTTTTATGGCTATATGTCCAACGAGATCCGGCCTCACAATATAAACAAACCCCGCTTCCGTTTGAAGCAACGGTCGAGAGTTGTCCGTAATGAACCCCAAAATACCATCATCATCAAACGCTGCTAAGGCAGATTTGAGATCTTGCCAATCCATCGAAGTTTTTACTACATCGGCGCTACCATGCTTCTGCTCATACATGGAGCTCACAAACCGCACAAGGGATTCTTCNTCTCGCGAAGCAAAGAGCTCNTTCGCATCATCTCTGGCAAGTGACAAAAACACTGAGTCCATTGAGTTTATCCAATCATTCGTTGTTAAGAATCTATNCCAAAACTGCTAGCGCCACATNTCGTCATCACCAAAGGGATGCGCCGGACCGGAAATTGATTTCTTCGGCAAGACGGACAAGGCAATTTCAGCAAATCTCAAATCACCTTTTGTCGTGATCTTTCGATTCAGTGGAGAGCCATGCACCACGCGAACTGATACGCCATTTCGTTGCACCAATTCGGCTTCATCTGTTGCTGTATGGGCATCTGCCACCTGAACGTATGCGTCGACGAGCGTCTGCCTGGCAAACACTTGAGGTGTTTGTGACTCCCAAACTCCATCACGACTAATGCTGTCTGTAATGGTAGACTGCTCGACTCGTTTTAGGGAACTNCTAACCGGAATACCCAATACAGCNGCGCCATGCTCGGCGGCAGTACTAAACAGATCATCNATCCACACATCTGCTATACATGGTCGTGCTGCATCATGAACTGCTACAAAGTCGATGTCATCACGNACTTGCTCCAAGCCATTTTTGACGGATTCCGCACGCGTCGTGCCGCCTTCCACAACATCGATTCCCATGATCGCGATGTTAGCACCAAACTTACCAATNAACATCTCGCGATCTTCCGCATCAATTATGACAATCGTCTGTTTCACATCATNTCGATTTAGAAACCGCTCTGCACTATGAAGCCAGACTGCTCGGTTCTTCAGTGGCGCGAATTGCTTNTTGTAGTGATCGTCTTTATACCGGGCGCTTTTCCCCGCTGCTGCGATCATGACTGCAAATGATGGCATCTGTTTTGTTTCCCCTAAACTAGTTGTTACCTCAAATGTACATTGATTCGATCTCTGACGCATATGATTGAGCGATGACATTGCGTACTAACGACTGCTTCGATGTTAATTCACCATCTTCTATGGAAAGGTCACGATCTAATACAACTATCTCGNGGATACGACAGTACTTTGGGAATGCCAGCAAGTGATTGTTGATACGGTTGAGTAAGTCATGCGATTCAACGCACTTCGAGTTGAGCACAATTAATCCGACGAGGTACGGTTTGCCATGGCCAAAAACNACTACACGAGCAACATCCGGCTCCTGGCAAATCTGCGACTCGAGCAATGCCGGATTGATGTTATGTCCGGCTGCAGTAACCATCATTTCATCCAANCTACCGTCGACATACANGAATCCGTCTTCATCGATCCTACCGAGATCGCCAGTCTTCAGCCAACCGCCGTCAAAAACTGCAGCAGTACGTTCTGGATCATCTAGATACCCCTTCATAACTGATGGGCCGCGCGTCTGAATTTCACCATTCTTAATTCTCACTTCCACAGAATTAAGCGGTCTTCCTACAGATTCCGGGCAAGTGCCGGATGNTCCTTCAAGCGCAATCACCGGTGAAGTTTCACTCAATCCGTATCCTTGATACATCGGAATGCCATTTGATTGAAANGCACTTCTTAAGGGCTCCGGGACTNGCGCACCGCCTGCATTNACATGCCGCAGCCTACCACCTGTTACATCACTGAGCGAACTGCACTTATCGGTGACAGTACTAAGTAAATTNTGAAANACNACAGGTACGGCATTTATNTGCGTTGGTCTCCAATGCTTGATNTCTTCACTAAANGACTCTTTACCTCGCGAGCAGACCATATGGTGTCCGTTTAAGCACCAAACATATAGATCACATGTTCGTGCAAACACATGACTCAGAGGCAGTAAATTCAGGACAAGCTCATCTTGTTTAAAATCATAACGTTCAAGCGCCGCCACGGCATTGGAATACAGATTTCCATATGTCAGCTCGACTCCTTTACTNACACCTGTGGTACCAGATGTAAATANGATCGTTTGTACCGCNGTCATGTCAGGTTCGGCCGGAGTGTACTGTTTCGGCTTCTGGCCATTTCCTATCAGAACATCAGCTACGGGCAGTGTGCGGCATGAAAGCTGCAGTCCCGTTTCATCACTTTGGGCCGGATTATTAACGATTAGTAATTNGCAGGCNGCCCGGGATAGATGCACTNCCGCCTGTCTTGGGAGCGTTGCTGGGTGAATCGGCACGCTCACGCATTGTATTAGCTGCAAAGCCAGATCAGTTAATATCCACGGGCATCCGTTTTCCAACCAAACGCCTATTCTGTCGTCACTACTCACTCCTTGAGAACGCATATTTNTGGCAGTTGCCTCCACTTGCTGCCATAGCTGACTCCACGTCCANGTACACCATCGAGAGTGTTCTGAGCTATAAAACGAAAGAGCCTNGGCGTCACCACGCGAGCGTACGTGGGTTTGTACCGCATCTAGAATCGACTTTGGTTGTTGTGCACTCATGCGCAGTGTAAGATTCTCATGGCGGTTTCAGATCGGGCCTCGTCGCATTCTATCTGGACAACCGCATTCTTTCATAGCCAGCAAAACCAATCCTAGTTTTTTAGTTAAGTCTGTACCAATGCTAAGTACCCTGCATCTGAGTCGTCGCATCCTTATTCTCTGTCTCCTGACGTTTTCATGCCTGACAGTAGTTCCAGCTAATCAGTCACATTCACAGGACAAGACATCCAAAACGGTCTCACTGATCGTTGACTACGGAAATGGATTNGAAAGACGCTACACAACATTACCTTGGACGAAGAACATGACCGCTCTCGATGCCACACGTCTTGCATCGAAACACAAACAGGGCTTTGCAATTCTAGTCAAAGGCTCNGGCGCCACCGCCTTTGTAACTTCGATCGATGGAGTGGAAAACGAAGGGCAGGGTAAGAACTGGATGTACCGAGTAAATGGCAAGAAGGGTGATCGTAGNAGTGGAGTGTATGANCTNCGCGCTAACGATGTTGTTAAGTGGNCGTTTGAAGTCTTTGACGCAAATTGAACATTGATTGTTCTTAGGTCAGGCGTCTAACTAATGACTTTTGGTTCGTTACTTTTGCCTGTCAAAACACTACAGGCCATCGCATACGAANCAAAAATCACGCAGCCAAAAATNAGGTCACCNGAAACGGTGTATTTAAAGAATGGCAAGGCAAGCGTNTAACATTTTAACAAGCCNGCCACGCTATTCTCATACATNCTGCTTTGAACAAACACGGCCANNTTTGTTCCGAGGAAGAAACAGNCAGATCCGCCCAANCTCGATGCCAATAACCATGGGGTAGCATTCGCACCCGTTTTGGATTTGGCAACTTGACTGCCAAACACNGCGGGAAGTGCNAGAAGCNCGTAGACGACAATCATGGTNACGATATCGTATGACCCGATGAATAGGTCGCTGATTGCCATCACGATCAGCGGTAAGGCCAGTGCGATCCTTAAGTCTCGACTATAGTACCCGGCAAACAGTGCAATAGCTGCAACGGGTGAAAAATTAGGAAGATCCTGAAACGCAAGCCTCGCAACAATGCCACTTACCGCAAGTACAACGAGAACGACAAGGGCCTGTACCGGATTCCGGGATTCAGATGAAAACTCTGACATGCTTACTCATCTCCGGTTCCGGGTAATGCTGCGGGAGTGTCAGCAGCATCATCATCTGCGTCGGTCATTGGAGAATCCGGCGTGATACCACGGCTTTGTGCAACGTAGGTTTCAAGCGATTGGATTTTCTCACGTACATTTTCGATTAGCAGGTCACGATCGACCGCTTTAACCGCCGGTTTCTCTTCATCCTTGTTGCGACTGTTTGTTTGAGCATTTTCAGCTTCCCGAACCGGATCCTTGAGCACCTCGAATACCTCATCCAGTCGACTCCTGATCTCC
>PAXU01000038.1 GCA_002714565.1 Rhodopirellula sp. | reverse complement strand
CCGATTAAGTGGGACAGTGCTTACGACCGTCTGGCGTGCATTGCCGTACTCGATGTAGAGCCGATCGTAGATGAAGCCGCTGACGAATCCGCCTCGCAGCAAGATTCAGACTCAGTTAACACGCTCACCGAAGAGTCTACCGAGGAAGATCCGGTAGATCGCCCGGCCGAAGGCGATAGCACTGATGCGAACACGGATAATGCCTTAGCTGATGACCAGTCGGCTAAACACGAACCCCCTCCTGAAGANGAAGACGAAGATGATGAAATAGAGCTGGAGCTCGAANNGGAAGACGAAGATGATGAAATAGAGCTGGAGCTCGAACCGGAAGACGAAGCTCCAGAAGCGGTTCCGTCTGCGAAAGTCAAAGGGNTCACAGCGGAGNAGTTCGAAGATTTAATTGATGATGCAAACGAAGCTGATGACATCGAAACGCCATCGTCCTCAATTCCTGAAACAGCCGTGCCTGATGAGCAAATAAATGAGACGAGGCCAAACACTGTCGAAGGAATTAACGCAGTCGAAGTCGAGCAGGTNCATATAAACACTCAGTCAAATAGAGAACGGGTTCGCTCTGCAGACCAAGACTCTCGCACACTTGTCATTCCGCATGAAGACAAGAAACCATGGAAACAAAAGGCTGACAACTTCTTCAAAGACCTAAATATCGCTGATGTGAATAAAGGCCTGCTGCTCGCGTCCGGAGTGTTAGTCTTAATTAGCTACGGATTAATGATCACCTGCTACATTCTCTTGTGCATTACAGCAATCTATATCATCGAGGATGTGAACGAACTTGGGACTAAAAGTCGCTTCCCCGACAAAGTCTATCGAATTGCCAAGATAGAACTTTGGGCAGGAGCCGGCATGCTGGCTATGATCATTGCATCTGCAATCCATGGCTAACCCGTTACCTTAGAGCGATTTTCACCTGTGAACGACATCAACCCTGTCGACATTCAATCAGCAGATCAATTCAAATCACTCTACAGGCGACTTCTGGATCGCGATCTGAGTTATTCAGACAGAGAGTCACTCCTTTCCTAGGTCAAGCCTCTTCATTATGAAATCTCTTTTGAGGTTACACGTAAACGCAATTGCTATTCCGATGGACCGGATGACTTGTATCGGGATGGAATAATACTTAGGGGCAAGATCGCAAATCTCGAAGCGACAGTTCGTGGGTCGTTTAAATCAAAAGATAAGCCGTCGTTAGAGGAAATTGCGGAAGGGGATAAGATTGCTGCCGTTGTGCTACCAGTCCGATGGGGTTCCGACTTAAAGAAGTGGGAATTGAGCATGGTTACACAGTAAAAGAAGACCAAGCAGCAAAGGGATTCATAATTGGAATAGCCGTTTCCATACTTATTCATCTTGTTTATACAATTGCCATGGCAATCCATCCAAGCTTATTGGCATCCATTGGATATCCGTCCGCCTAAAGCGTTAATGCACGAATCTCATCTCGGGACATTCTCTGTTAGACGCTGGAATTTGATAAAATACACGCACATCTAATTCACCAAAGAGGGAATTGTAATGCGCGTGCTACAACGAATAATCACAGCGACACTAATTACGTCGACACTATTTGGTAACCTGCAGAGCTCGTTAGCCGCTGCCGAATTGCAAGCGGGAGCGGCCAAGGTCGACATCACAAACATGGATGCCGGACCGGTAGAAATACCGCTTTACGCTCGAGCGTTGGCCCTTAAGTCAGAGGACACAACCGTCGTCGTAATCACGCTCGATGTGGTTTCCTTTGGAATGATCGGCTCAATCAAGGATGATTTCATTCCGTACGTTCGTGAGCGTGCCTTCAAAGAACTGGGGATAGAACCTCGGAATCTGATTTTCAATGCAAGCCACTGCCACGGTAGTCCTGCCAGAAACTCACGAGACCTTACCTTTGATGCGATCAAGCAAGCCGTAGCTAATCTCGAAGCTGTTAAGGTCGGAGTCGGAGCTGGTTTTGAAGACCGAATCCAGGAAAACCGCCGGATGATCCTCAAAAGCGGCAAGACGATTGACGTCCGGCACGCTTACTCGCTTCCACCAGACGAGGAAGTTGCTGATGTGGGACCAATCGATCCAGAAATCGGTGTTGTACGACTTGATAATCTTAACGGCGACACGGTTGCAGTGCTGTATCACTTTTCCATGCACCCGATCATGGGTTCACCAACTGGAGCAAACACGGCGGACATCACCGGTTACTCATCGCAAGTAATCGAAGAGAATCTTGATAGCGACACGGTTGCGCTTTTTTTGCAGGGGTGCGGAGGCGATATTAACCCTATTTCCTATAAGGACATGCATCATCCGCGTGAAGCAGAGCCTCTCGGCAATCGGTTAGGTCTAAGTACATTACGAGCTGCACGTAAGATTAAGACGACAGACGACAGTCGATTAGCAATATTTAACCATGACCTTGACCTTCCTCGCTCAAACCTTGCAGAGCGAATTATTCAGCAAGAGGAACAGCAACAGTCGCTCATGGCATCCATCGGTGGTACAACGCTCAATCTCAAAACCTTCATGCAATTGTCCAACAAACACGGGCTTGCGGAAGCATTTCCAACATATCACGCGAGCCGATACATGCACGAAGAGAAGCGAGGTCGAGCCATACTTTCGAGCATGGACGCACGAAATCGCTCTCACGTAAAAGCCTATTTGCGCAATATCCATACGATGGAGGAATTGTCTCGTGTAAGCACAAACTTGCGTCTTCTACACATGCACCAGCAACAATACCTTGACGCGGAGCGCCGGCCAATTCGAGTTGAAGTTGTTGGATTGAGGGTAGGAGAATTCGTCCTGATAACTCATCCAGGCGAATTGACAATTCCAATTGGCCTAAAGATCAAGGAAGATTCGCCATTTGAGCAAACATACGTGTCTGGTTACACAAACGGTTACATCTACTACGCTCCTACTGCGGAGCAATTGGAAAATCGTGGAGGAGCCCAAGAGGACAGCGACTGCATTCTGGATCCCGCCTGGGAAGCCATTTTTTACAAGAAGGTGAATGAGTTGTTGGATCTATTGAAGTAGTCATCGGTGAACTGATGTAGCTTGCAAAACGTAACGGATTCATGGAAGATAATCGCGTTAATTACGCCCTTCAACAAATCGCCACGGAGCAGATTACGTAATCATGGATGATTCAAACAGCACGTCTGGCTCTCTGGCCAAGCTCATTGTTGGCGCAGTACTACTCTTGGGGCTGGTCGGTTGGATCCTATTCGATTCGAGCGATCTGCCGGATCTGCCACCGGAACAACCGCTCTCCATAGATGAGCTAGTCGCACTGAAAAATGAAGGAATTGCACAACTAGAGAACATCCCCAACAAAACTGCGAATGATGGTACGCGGAGCATCGAAGTCTTCGAGAAGATCGTTGCTGAACAACCCGATGAGCTTTTTGGACATCAAAACCTTGCTATCGCCGGAGTCCTTGCCGCCGAAAAGCAGAAAGGGGAAGCTGACGAACGGCCCAAGAAATTCACCGCCACAGTAGCAAAAGCTCGCGAATCTATTGCATCTTTACGCAGTTTTGATCCGGAGTCAGGAATCGCCGAAATTCTGGATGCCAAGCTAGCAATCACCGTCGGTGATGACGAAGCGGCTCTGTTGGCATTTGATGCGGCAATCAAGGCTCGGCCGAATGACTATATTCCGAAGACTGAGTTATTCATGCACGTGCGAAACAGTCTGGATGCAGAATTGCGAGGACGCGCCATTCGTGATGCGGCTGCCGCAAAGATAGAGAGCCTGGTCATGCTTGAATACTTGGTGCGAGAACAAGCTGAATCCAAAGACCCAAAAGTTTCCGAGACTCTAGAAAACATGCAAGTGACTCTTGCTCCCTTCGCTCCAGTACTGGCTAGGCAGGAAATCGATCTTGTTTCCGAAGTTCCGGGATTCATTCAGAGAATTTCAGACGAAGACGTCACGGTATGGAATCGGGTTAAGATCCGGATGATCCAGGTATTCAACGTCCTTCGTCAGGAGTTCGGCTACCAATCCGATCTGTTCAGGCTGCAGCGTCATCCTCTTGAATATGTTATTCATGATTTTTCTGACTCGTTTTATAAAGAAAACCCAACTACCACAATTACTACGGATCAGGTCAATGTGGAATTTATCTCTGGCGATGACGCGACCGCTATCCCGGAATTACCTGGGACAAGTGATATTGCGATTTGCGACTTCGACCTTGACCGTCAATCCGACCTTGTCGCGGTTAGCCAAGGAAAGCTGACGGTTTTCTCTCATGACGGCAGCGGCGCTAANTGGACATCTGTAGCAAGTATTGATATTTCACCGGAATTGACTCGATTGCGGGTGGCTGACTTTGATCGGGATGCCGACGTTTCCACAGAAGAAAACTACATGGCATCGGATGTCGACTTCCTCGTGTTTGGTCCGGCCGGTTACTTATTCATTGAAAACGTCTTCGATAAGGAAACGAAAACGCGTAGCCTGGCAATAAGCGAAAAGACGATGCCATCAGAGAAAATAGCAATTACTGATGTGGCAATTACGGATATCGAAAACGACGGAGATCTCGACGTAGTTATTCTCAGTGAAGGTGGAGTAGCGATTTGGCAAAACCAGGAGAACTGGGATTTTCATGACAACACGTCACTGGCAATTGCTAATCCAGGTCATGTTGCAGGTGCCGTGACCCTAGGAATAACAGACACCGACCTCAATTTACAGACCGATATATTGGCAAGTGGACATGTCTTACAGAACATTCGCCACGGTCGGTTTTCCATTCGCAAGTCTGACAACACAGCCCAAACCGATGTATCTGCGACGTCATTTTCAAGTGCCGATATCGACAATAGCGGTACATGGGATACCGTTATATCCTCCGCAAGTGGCGTGACTGTATCCCTAACAGACACGCAGCCTGGGGAAAAGTCATGGGTGATCGCTACTATCAATGTTTCAGGCGAGCCAGCCCTAGGTGCCTTCACGATCGACTTTGATAATGACGGGTATGTGGATATCGGAGCCTTTCGTGACACCGGTGTAGACATTTGGAGAAACCTGGGTAATCAGCATTTTGCAGAAGAGCCAACAATCACAATACCTGCCGTCGGATTAACGGCATGCAAGGCCGGTGATATCGATAACGACGGGGACCTTGACCTTGCGGTGGTCGCTAACGGTAATCCGGCATCGTTTATCAATCATGGAGGAAATGAAAATAACTGGATTCAGGTTCGACTCTATGCAGAGCCAGACCCAATGTTCAAGGTACAGCGTTCCAACCTTTACGGTATCGGCTCCAGTGTCGAAGTGAAGGCCGGCAGCAACTACCAATCGGCGATGGTCACAAGCCAGTTGACACACTTTGGTATTGGCAAAACAGAACAAGCCGATGCAGTCCGCGTACTGTGGACAAATGGTATACCACAAAATCTCATCAAGCCCGATACACGGGTAACATTTACCGAAAAACAACAGTTACTGAAAGGCTCATGTCCCTATCTATATACATGGACCGGTGAAAAGTTTGAATTTCTAACCGATCTGTTGTGGGCAGCACCCATCGGATTGCAATTTGGAGAGGGAGTGATCGCACCAACACGCGAATGGGAGTACTTGCTAATTCCGGGAGATCGTCTCGTCCCAATCGATGACGAATATCGCATGCAAATCACCGAGGAGTTATGGGAGGCTGCTTATTTTGATCAAGTGGAGCTTATTGCCGTAGACCATCCCATTGGCACGTCGGTGTTTTCAAATGAAAAGGTCGGACCATCTAGTATTTCTGGCTTTAAAATCCACTCCTTCCTGGATAACCAGCTAAAGCCATCCAATCGAGTTGTAAGCAGTACCGGGGAAAATATCACATCGGTTTTGGCCAATTCCGATGGTGTCTTTACCAAACTGTTCCAGAAACGCCATAAGCAAGGATTGACGGATCCGTACTTTATGGAAATTGAGCTGGGTGACATTCGCAAAGCCAATACGGTTCAACTTGTTCTTACTGGCTGGATGTTTCCGACAGACACATCCATTAACATCGCCTTATCACAAAACAAACAGCTTTCCGGTCCCTTGCCACCATCTATATCTGTGCCGCGGCAAATCAATGGCACAGTGCAATGGGAAGAGGTGATTGCATACATGGGATTCCCCGGCGGCAAGACGAAGACGATCGTGGTGGACCTACCTGTTGAAAAGCTAAACCGTGAGGACGGGCGCATTCGCATCAATAGCAGCATGGAATTGTATTGGGACAGTATCTTCTTAGCAATCGACGCGGATCAAACCGAGATACAGCAGTTCCCCGTGCCACTCATTGAGGCAGACCTTCACTACCGCGGAGTCTCCAGTCGCTTACCCAGGACAAACAACGGACCGGAAGGATATGAATACGACAAGGTAGTTAAGGAGCCAGTATGGCCGCCCATGGCCGGAGACTTCACTCGATTTGGCGATGTAACTGAGCTCTTGCTTGAAAACGACCATCATCTCGTTGTCCTCGGCGCTGGAGATGAAATTACGGTTCGGTTTAGTCAATTGCCTGATCCACCATCCGGATGGAAACGCGATTTCATCGTTCATAATGTTGGCTGGGACAAGGACGCGGACTTGAACACAATCACCGGTCAGAGAGTCGAGCCGCTACCTTACACGGGAATGAAGCAGTATCCACCACGCTCATCTGACTCGCTGGATTCCGCGGAATATCGCACATACTTGAAAAAGTACCAAACTCGCAAAATGGATTTCGAAGCGTTTTGGAATCAACTGAAACCGTAAATCTTCTGATTTCTGACGGCACTCGCCCGCAAACTGAACCATGACTTTATGCTTTACGTAAAGGTAATTGTCCATGCAAACGTCAAAGTCACCGCTGCCGACACGATCTGTGTTTGTTTGTAAATTGCTCGTCTATACATTGAGGAATTCGCCTTCGTGCAACGGCTTTGCGCGATAAATTTCTATTAGTTCAACAAATGTAGACAGAGGCTAAGAAACTGGTTTTCACAATGTTGCGAAATAAACTCCTAACGACATCATCGCTTGTCATTATCGGGCTCATTTCAATTATCGCCTGTAATTCGGAACCGGATAACGTCGCAAATGATGACGACGACAGTCATGTTGCAGAACAGGTAAAGGCCGACGGCCCTATTACGTTTACCGAGGCTCAGGACGCGGCAGGCATCGACTTTATTCATCTTAACGATCGTAGAGATTCGCTAATCCCAGAGGATGTCGGTTCAGGATGTGGTTGGGCGGATTACGACAACGACGGTGATGAAGACCTATTCCTTATAAACTTCGCTGGCCCATTCCTTATGGAACCTGAAGACGTCGCAAAACGTGATGGAAACAAGTTGTATAGAAACAATGGCGACGGATCGTTTACAGATGTGACAAATGAAGCAGGCTTGAGTGATTCAGACTGGAATTATGCATGCTTGTGGTGGGATGCGAACAACGACGGCTGGCTCGATGTTACGGTTACACATTACGGTGGCGCAAAGCACTATCAAAACAACGGCGATGGAACGTTTTTAGATCAGACCGATGCTTCCGGCCTCGGTGAAATTGATAGCTTCCTGCTCGGTTTAACCGCTGGTGATTACGACAAGGACGGCGACCTTGATGTGTACCTGTGCGGTTATGTTGAATTCGACCGCGTTCGAGCACGTGACGAGCGTCCGTTGGTAGCTGGACGCCCAGCCGTATGGACTAATCCAGTGTCATATGATGCCCTTCCAAACATCCTGCTCAATAACGATGGCAACGGTGTGTTTACTGATGTCACCGAGGCGGCCGGAGTAACCAATCCGACAGGCAAGAGTATGCAGGCTATATTCTGCGACTTTAATAATGACAGTTACCCTGACCTGTATGTAGGAAACGATGTGGGTACGGCTGATGCCATGTTCAAGAACAACGGTGACGGTACTTTCGAAGATGTCTCGTCGATTTCCGGTACCGTTGACCCCCGTGCTAGCATGGGACTAGCCGTGGGTGACGTCTATCACAATGGTGGTATGGATCTATTTTCCACCCACTGGGTGAATGAAGACCACGCCCTTTGGAAAAATCAGGCATCGGGTGAAATTAGTGAAACGATCCTGATGGAAGATGTAGCACCCTTTACCGGAATTCTGGAAATCAAATCGACAGCAGATGTCGGCTGGGGTGTCGATCTGGTCGACTTTGATAACGACGGACATCTGGACATCGTTCTGGCAAACGGCAGCACGATTGAAGATGAGCTGACAACTGAAGTCTTGAAAGACCCCAAACTGCTTCCTCAAGAGAGCAAGATTCTACGAAACAACGGAGAGGTACATTTTGATGATGTAAGCGAATCTGCCGGAGCATTTTTTCACAAAGCACTCGTTACACGTGGCCTTGCCACAGCTGATTATGATCAGGATGGCAAAATGGATATCGCCGTGATTCTCCATAGCGGAAAGGCAACACTGCTCAAGAACACCTCGAAGGATACCGGCAATTATCTCCGCGTGAAACTAAGCGGCACGGCGTCCAACCGATATGGAATTGGGGCACGTATTCAGGTCAAAACATCTGTGAACACATACACGCATGAAAGCGTATTAAGTTCTAGTTATCTCAGTACAAACAGTACGATTGCCCACTTTGGATTAGGGACTGCATCGGAAATCGACTCTGTAACGGTTACCTGGCCAAATGGAAATGAAACGGCTATTGAGTCCCCGGAGATCAATTCTCTACTAACCGTGAAAGAAATCGTCTCAGAATAAGTCAATACTTTTGACGATGATTTGAATACCATATAAATATCTGCTTATGTGAACAGGATGGGATGAACCCATTTCCAGATCACATAACAACTGCACTTCTTCACTAGGTTTTATCATGAACAAGACTGTCATCGGAATTGTCGCGATCACCGGAATCAGCGCACTGGTAGCATTCGGTACAGGCATGTTCGACAACTCCGGTTCGGATGATCCAGACTTACTGGACAACGGCCAGTTGGCAACACATGCTCGCACTGTCGAAACAGAAACAGGTGGTGTTCCCCACCACGAGCCAATTCAATACCGCGCCAAAGATTCCCGCCCGGCAATCACTAAGCCNGAGTTCATTCCAGGCGCTACCGCACAAATCGCNGGCGGNACCAAGGGAATCGGCGTAGCGATTAATGGCAAAGCTCGCTTTTATCCGCTTTATATTCTGCAGTATCACCAGGTAATCAATGACACGCTCGAAGACTGTGCCATTGCCTGCAGCTACTGAAGTAGCGAACAAACGCTCGTCGTGCACGAGCGAAAAATGGAAGGGGCAGACGAACCCTTGGAATTNCGAGTTTCCGGTGCAGTCCTGCATGGCAACCTGATCATGTTTGACAAGGAATCCAACACACGTTGGCTTCAGGAAACAGGAAATGCCATCGACGGCCAGCAAAAAGGAAAGTCGCTGAAAGAGCTCGACGACGAAAATTGGGAAGCTAATGTCCGCTGGGATGTTTGGATAAAGAAACACCCTGAATCNGAGTTGCTGTTTTCACCCATTGTGAGCAGCGAAACAAATAACAAACTTGCTAAGGNCNCTNAATCAGACACCACTGACGTGTCTGAACAAGANTCTCAGGAAGAAGCAGTTNAATCTGAAGATAGCGCTTCAGAATAATATCACGAGCAACTGACACAACACGTGGCATTAATGATCTGAATTGCACCCGCATTTTAGATCATTAATGCCACGTGCTTTTCGTTGGTGTTGCCTTATTCNTTTANCTTGGCNGAGTCAACGATCTTCTCTAACGGGATGCTCGGCTTAGCTCCTTCTTTAATCTCAATCAGCTTAATTTCAGCTGTAACTTTCTGGTTCTTCTGTTCAACCACAAGTGTCCCCTTCACCAAACCGAATGGCACATCATCGTTATAGTATGCATCCAGTTGGAGGCGAAAACCGGATTCTTCAACTTCGATCACTGTTTGAATGCCGTCGCACTCGTGTTTCTTATCCAACACGGTCCAAGTCTTCTGGCCAAGTTCCTTAATGGACTGTGATTTCACACCAACAATTAACGCAAAAGGCGCTCTCTCAATATCCTTAATGCGATCAGTATCCAAATTGATATCCGGCGACGGCAGACGTTGAATTGCACCTTTAATCATTGACTCCATCGCAGTCTCTTTACGTCTAAGTTGCGACTCTCGGAATAGGCACACAGCAATCTCAGTGCGGTCTTTGTCGTCCTTTACCATACGATTNACTATTTCAATCCAACGTGTNGNCTGCCCTTTTACTTTCGGCCCTTTTCCCACACTAGCAAGCTCCAATTCAACTTTTGGTGCTGAATNCAAGTCTGGGCCATTCTCGTCAGACTCAATTGCTATGAATTTCAATTCATAGACCACNCGCGTTCCATCTTTAGGTAGATTGCTAATAAACCCACCTGCATTTAGTGAACCAAGCATCGTGACAGAAGCAATTGCAACGACAAATAGGTTGGACATTTTTAACATTTTGAGCCTCTCTTCATTCAATCTGCTCGTGCGGCGGGAGCCACCTGAGTATCACTTTGTAAATAACGCAACAAGTCTCGCACTTCTTCGTCTGTAAACGAATTCAACATGCCTTCTGGCATCAGGGACTTATTACCCGTTACGATTTCATCAACCTTTTGCATATCTAGTTTCACTTCTGCATCCGGCATACGCAACGTGATTTCTGCATCGTCCTGCTTTATTACGAACCCGGTATACAAACGACCGTCGGCAGTAATGACAGTTGTTAATCGATATGCCTGATCAATAGTCGCAGTTGGATCCACAAGATTGGTTATCACATAGTCTGCCTTCTTACGGCCTGAACCTGTCAGATCCGGTCCGATCGTACCGCCTTCACCAAAGAGAGTATGGCACTTTGCACACGTTCGATTAAACACGGCACGTCCAACACCGGCATCACCCGTTGCAAGATAGTCACTATCCATCAATTCAACATATCTGGCAATTTCATCCGCCTTCTTGCCTTGTGCGGACTCACTTGACCAATGTCCTTCGATTCTGCCGGATAACTCTTCGTCTGTGAAGCTCCGCAATTGTTGTAAGGCGTAGGCTGACACATCCGCGACCGCAACGATATCTGCATCAATGGCATCGAGCAATGATGTAGCAAAGTCCAAGCGGGTTGCCATGACTGCTACAGCTTCCTGCTTCTCATTTGCTGACAACTCAGCAAACATTTCTAGCAGCAGATTTGCTGTATCCGGGGTGTGCTTAAACACCAATGCCTTAAGAGCTGCTGATCTCAATGCCGGTGACGCCTTTACAATTTGATGTAAGTGTTCCGCTGCAAGCCCACTCTCAATTGGCAAAAGTGATTGGAATGCCGCGTCTCTGTCCTCAACAGGTGCATCGAGATCCATCACTGTAGCTCGAAGCGATGAAATAACCTCTTCATCGCCAAACGTTGTCGCAAGTGTAACCGAGACGCTTCGAATCTCAGGCATGGGTGAATTGGACAATGTTGTATAAAGTTTCCGCCAGTTAGCAGGTTGGCTTAGCCCTTGCTTGCCATTTAATCCATCCGCCAGTCCTGTTAAGACATCCAGTTTTTCAAAGTCAGACTCCAGTTGATTTAACAAACCAAGTGCAGATTCCATTTCAGGTGCATCAACATCGACGGATCGCCTGACGATGTACTGTCTTAACAGCGGAATCCGAGAGAGGGCAGCAAGCTCGTAAGCGCGTTGAGTGTTTCTCTGGACCAATGGTTCAATTCCGTACCAGATCATCAAAGGAAGGAATTGATCACGGGCATCTTCCAAATGCCCCATTAACCCTTTGGCGATATTCCAGCGTGAGTTTACTGGTAACTTTTGCAGTGCAATAGCCAATTGCAATCGCACCGGTTGCGACTGATCGGCAACTGNCATAACAGCGAGCTTTTTGAGGACAAAACCACTCGGTTCTCGCTGATCCACAATCAATCGTACAGCCCACCGTCTCAGATGCTCATCACTACTTTCAAGCAATTCTGCAAGGTGACCTTCAGCAAGCTGATCCATATTGTAAAGACTCCACAATGCTCGCAACCGGAGCACCGTATCAGATTCATCAGCAAGCTGTTTCTTCAGCATGCCGACTGCCTTGGCGATTGGCTCTCCGTTCACCGCACGTTCATGTAGTATTCGGCGGGAGTGGCGCACCAGCCATTCATTCTTGTGGTAATGCAGTTCTGCAAGCTGACCATCCGTTAGATTCCCCAAGTCCATATCGAATGGCTCGATCTCACCGTAAGTGACTTTATAAATTCGACCGCTTGTCCGGTGACTTCCATCGCTATCATGGCACTCACCAAAATCATGCCAGTCAGAAATAAATACACCNCCATCCGGTCCGTATTTAATCGAAAGGCCTCTAAACCATGCATCGTTTGCAAAAAGAAAGTCATCGTTATGCCCACCAACAAAGCTCGAACCGTGTGGTCGAATGATGTCATTATTTACTCTGTTTCCATGCAGGTTGTTGGTAAATAGCGTGCCTCGGTATTTCTCAGGCCAATTGTCACCGTAGTAAATCATCGCCCCACAATGAGCATGCCCACCACCGGCAACCGAATGTGCGTCAGTCGTCTCACGTGAGTTGGTCCACCGACCACCGCCCCAGTGCAAATGGTCTCCGATCGACTGAATACTGGCATAGCTATATGGACTCACCGATTCCCGCGCCCGCATTTCACAAATCATCCCAGGGACAATGTGCCAGAGATGAGCCGTTACTGTGTTTACCGTAAACAAATCTCCGTGCTCATTGAAATCAGCNCCCCAGGGATTCACCATTCCACGTGCAAGAACTTCAAACTTATGAGTTACAGGATGGAATCGCCACATTCCTCGACGAATCCGGGCACGTGACTCAATAGGTGTACCTGGTTTCCCAACACGGGATTCCGTATTTTGTCCGATGGCTCCGTACATCCAACCATCCGGGCCCCAGTGGAAATTATTGAGAATGTTGTTTGTTTCCTGTGCGAATCCATTTAGCACAACTTCTGGGGGGCTATCAGGTTTATCATCTTGATCCCTATCGGGTATGAACAGAAGTTCCGGCGTATCCCCTAACCACACTCCACCATGCCCCACGGCAATTCCACTTAGGTAACGGCCTTCGTCCCAAAACACCGTACGCCTATCAAACCGACCATCATGATCTGTGTCCTCGAAGATCACCACACGATCAGTCTTATTCGTTGCCTTCCAGTTCGGATGAGCATAGTTTTCCACTACCCAGAGGCGTCCACGATCATCAAAGTCAAAGGCAATCGGACGGCGCAAGTCCGGTTCGCCACCAAACAACGTCACTCTAAATCCATCCGGCAAGGTGATACGCTTTAGTGACTCTTCAGGCGTTAAAGAAACATCATCCGGGTTTTGTGAGTTAGAGACGCCGTCGGGAAGTTCGTCTGACAGAGCGGGAACACAACCATAAGCCAAGCATGCTGCTGCCAGCATTAATCCTAGATTTGCACGCACGAAGAAAATACTCCATTTTGGGTGGCAGGTCGCTAATTACCGCTTACATACGGTGGTCAAGTCAGTCCCCATTTTATCAAATATGGTGATAACAGATTAGAAGATCATGCCTTAACTACTTTTTGAGACCTCTTTATGCTNAAGCCATATTTTTCAGCACCAGTCATCACATTTCTCGTCTTCGGAATCACCGTTCATGCATTTGCTGAAAGATATGAAGTAAAGCCACTTAGTAATGAATTNGCNGAAGAGTATGACTTGGATCCGGNGTTTTATAAGAAAGCCACCTACGTCCAGGATATACTTATCGCGACCTCGGACAGAGTATCCGATTACGCCCACAAAGAAGCAGCGTATCTTTACGACAAAATCATGAGGTCGATTAATCCGGAGGTCGCACAGCGCATTCGAGACAAGAAGGTTCTTTGCATTCTCGTCGGCCATGATGAATTGACCTCGGACATTCCTCAGTTCAAATCCGACAAGACGGGAAAGGAACTGGANTTTTATAACTGGCGTAGTCGTGGCTTCCTTACCAAGGTGGGCGAACGCTCCACCGTTTTATTCGCTGAAGAAGATGTCTTGGAATATGTAGGCGGCATGCGGCTCGAAAGCATACTCATTCATGAATTTGGCCACGTGGTTCAATTCGCAGGATTCAACGAGGAACAACTCCAGACACTTACCGATTGTTTTGAACGTGCCAAAGCGAAGGGCATATGGAATGACGGTAGAGCTGCCCAGCGGTATCGACGCATCAAAAGTGAAAGCCCCGTCAGCTTGTACGATGCACTTCTAAAGTCTTTTCCAGATCAGTCGCCAGAGTTGATTAAGAAATGCATGGATGGTGGCGATATTCTCGTGAATGGGAAACCCACGAATTCAGCTGTCAAAGTCTCTGGCAAAGATAAAGTACTGATTTACTTCGGAGGTCCCAAGAAGTGCTACGCGAGTCGGAATAAGGCAGAATACTGGGCCGAGGTCTTACAATGTTGGTATGACACGAATCGCACGATGGATCACGACCATAATCACATCCATACGCGTGAACAGTTAAAGGTCTACGACCCACAAGCAGCAAAACTGTGTGAGGAGGTTCTTGGTGATGGGAAATGGCGGTTTGTAACCCCCCTCAAGCGGGCAGGCAAGGGACATCTGCGTGGGTACACCCCGGAGTCAGCTCCGACCGTAAAGCTCCTGCCGCATATCGAAACCGCTGCCTACGATTATTACGACAACTATTGGAAAGAGTTCTGGCAGCGACTAGCGGATAAACACAATTAGTGAATCTGCACAGGCGCCTATCCTTCATCCATCTGATCGAGTGACTGCAGATGATTAATTAGAAGTTTACGGTGATTGGTAATCGACTGTTCGTAGTGCTCGATGCGGCGTTGGAGTTTCTCATTCTGCTCCATCAACTCNGTTACACGGTTNNCTTCAACCATCCCCAGCAATTCCGAGACATCTGAACCACAGTGTGGACATAGCAGATTTTTATCGCTCATCGTCATTCCTCTAATCTCGTTATTGCAGCTGGAATTCTAACAAGAACAAGAGAATTAAAAAACAGGGATGGTTGGCTGAAGAATCAGAGGCTCCAGCCTTTGCGGTATTCACGGTGAATAAACTGATCCGCATTCGGGCAGTTTGTTGCCTTCATTTTCTTTGGATCCCAAATCAGTTTTTGACCGGATCGATAAGCAACATTTCCCAGGTGATTTGCTTCTGTTAGCCATCCAGCATATTCAAAATTGCAGGTCGTCGGCGATCCAGTTTTACATGCATGCAACCACTCAGCNTGGTGTCCTAGAGACTTCGCAATGAATGGTTCCGGGCGTTCAAAGCCCTCAAAGTCCGTTTCCGGTAACAGACGATGGGATCCATAATCGGAAATCAACATGCCCTTGCTACCTACAAACAGAACTCCACTACCCATTTGTGGAATCTTCTTTTCCGTCCATAGCTTAGGCTTATAAATACCTTGATACCAGTGAAGTTTGACCGCAGGTTGTTCACCCATTTTCTCATATTCGTATGTTGCAGTCATGGACGCCGGCGCAAGTTGATCATGTGCTTCAGGTCCAGCTGCCTGAATCGTCTTGGGAACTTTTAGCTTTAATGCCCAAAATGGTAAATCCACCCAATGGCTACCCAAGTCAGACATCGTNCCATTTCCAAAATCCCACCAGCGATACCATTTTGGTCCCGGAAAATATACGTTGTTAAATGCACGTTTTGGTGCAGGGCCAAGCCATAAGTCCCAGTCCAAGCCGCTGGGAATCTCATCTGCTGCAACTGGCTTTTCTCTTATGGCAACAATATCACCGTGCTTCTTAGCGTCATCGGCAGATTGTCGTCCCCATGCGCGGCCGACCCANACATGCACTTCACTAACATCTCCAATCGCACCCGTTTGAATCAACTCCACCACACGTCTGTAATTATCGCCAGCATGAATTTGCGTGCCCATTTGGGTCGCGACCTTGGCCCGCTTAGCCGCAAGCCGGATTTTCCGACACTCCGCAATATTGTAGGTGAGCGGTTTTTCACAATAGACATGCTTCCCTAACTGAAGAGCAGGTAACGTTGCGAAAGCGTGAGTATGTTCGCATGTGCTGACAACCACTGCATCCAGCTTGTTTGATACAGAGTCGTACANTCGTCTAAAGTCGGTGAACGCACTAGCTTGCGGGTGCCGCTGCTTACCAAATCCGAGGTTATTACCGTTGACATCACACANAGCAACTATGTTCTCCGATTCCACCCCACGCATATTGGAAGCACCGCGACCTCCACATCCTATCACGGCAATATTGAGTTTTTCGTTTAGGTTGCGACCACGTAGAATCGCCGGAACTGCAAAGACACTCGAGGCAGCTACCGTTGTCTTTGTAAATACACGCCTAGTTACTCGCCGTTGTTTTGTCATTTTGAAATCATCCCGATTGAATACGTTCACNTNACTCTAATTTATCCGCTGGACTGTAGGTATTTAAACAGACTGCGAACCTGCTCGGCAGTGAATTCCTTCATTATATTCACCGGCATTAACGACGTTGATGATGGCATAATTGACTCAACATCGCTGGCACGAATNGTCTGTTGTTTCCTTTGTGTATCAACAAGTGTAATGGTATCACCAGTGCGATTCGAAATGATTCCACTAAGNACCTGACCGTTTTTGGTAGTGATGATACTGGCTAAATAATCTCGTTTAATCACTGCGCTTGGATCAACAATGTTAGCAAGCAGTGCAGCGCGATCCTGACGGTTTTCATTCGTCAAATCCGGACCGATCTTTTCTCCTTCACCAAACAACTTATGGCAGACAGCGCAGTGTTTCTTAAAGAGTGNTTTACCCGCAGCAATTTCACCGCCGGAATGTCGCAGATCATTGTTATATTTTCTCATCAACGCAAGTGTTGCTTCTTTGGTACCGGCNCTGATGGATCCATAGTGCTTCTGAATAAGACTTTGTAATTCAGAGCTATCGTGCACAGCAGCAATTCGCAAATCAGCAGGTTTGATGTGCTCCTTTGGGATTCGATTAGAATCGATGGCACGCAATAATCGAATTGCCCAATCCCTCCGGCTAAGCATTGCTGTACGAATCGCTTGTTGTCGATCCGCTTGCAGTTCCTTGTAAAGTACAAGGAAGATATCCGGGGCATTCATGTCATTTTCATTAGCCAACACCTCGATAAAGGTGACCTGATGTGAAGCAAGCCCGCCATTAGCTTTTACACTCTGCATTATGGAATCACTTGCCAACTTGACAGCCTGTTCCCCTTTCAAATGCGGTAACAGAATACCAACAGCCGTCTCTTCGCTAAATGGACTTCCATTGACTATGGATGCCTGCAGGAGTTCTTTAGCAATAGGAAGTTCAAGCATTAATCCGATTTCCACCCACGTTTGATCATCGCGTCTCTCTTCAACCTGCTCACGCACAAATAGATTTAATGATTCGCTCACGGCGATGCTTCGCGCNGGCTTGTCACCCTGNGCTTCCTGGACTTCCTGGACCTCTGCAAATTGAGTAAACAACGTGCCCTGCTGTACGCTAGCAAAATCGTTAACTCGTTCCGAAATCCCTAACCTAAGTGCATCACGCGCNTNATCAGCGTGTGATTTTGGNACAGCTTTGAGGACCTNCGTAAGGACCTCTAATTCTGTTGTNTTNGAACCAAATGCGAGNCGACGAATGACCCTTAATGTGGTCGTCTCGAAAAGTGAGTNTTTCCATAAGTCACNATTTGAAAAGAGATCTGCGAGTNCTNAATATTCTGCCTCNTCAGCTTGGCTAATACGATTNTCTACAGCCCACCAGACCAGTAACGGCACACGACTATCCAAAACCAGTGATTCGTTAGTGAACAGCGGTTTAAGCAGACTTATTCCCTCGCTACGTCGCCTGATTGCATCTGCCAAGGCAGTAGCCTCTACCGGTAATTGTGTATCTTCAGCGATTCCCTCTAATGCTTTCCAAAANCGAGGGTTTAANAAGTCATTATCAATCGCCAGACGNATGGCCCAGGATTTTACGTGATCGTTTCTATGCTTTAGAGCCAATTGAATATCGTTCGCCTTCAAACGATCGACTGCGTTTAGTGCCCAGAGCGTCCGCAAAGCCCCGAGTGTGTTATTTGTGGCAAGCATCTTCCCTGCCCTCTCCGCTAATTCGCCTGAGAGGCTTGTTGCATTACGACCGTGTAGCATTACTCTCGCCTGCTCGCGTAGCCAGTGATCGTCACCCATGGCCATTTCGAAAAGCAGGTCCGTACTGAAAGCCGATAATTCGGGAGTGGAAGGTGTACCGGTTTCTCCGGTGGACACTCGATAGATACGGCCATTGCTACGATCCCACTTGGCATCCGGATCCGGGTGCGATGTGCGCTGATCATGAAAATCACTCACGAACAGCGATCCATCCGGCCCAATACAAATATCAGTCGGCCCAAACCACGAGTCATTTGACCGCAAAAGTGTACCTCTATCCGTAGCTCTCACCGTTGAACCGTGNGCATCGACATCCCACATGAAGATATTGTGCCCAAGAAAGTCTCCAGCAATAAACCGACCATCGAACTCACGGCCGAATCCATTTCCCTGGTAAATCGTGCCTCCGGTGGGCGGCCCACCCGCCATGTGATTCCGCTGCACNCGGGAAAAGTAACCGTACGTAAACAGGTTNTGAAGTGGGCCGTGCTTGTTAAAGCTCTTATAAAAATACGCGCCCGGTACCACGTGTAAAAAAGGGCCACCATTGGTACTTTGAAACAACTGTCCAACTTCATCAAATGTCAGTCCAAAAGTATTCCCACCACCTTCAGAATACAATTCAAACGAATCTGACTGGATGTGGTAACGCCATACTCCTTGCTGAAACTCAATGCCCCGAATGTTTGACGTGACCGTGCTACCCTGCACACCATACAACCATCCATCAGGCCCCCATGTAAGATGATTGGCAAGCGATTGCGCATCATGCATTCCAAAGCCTGCTATTAGTACCTTGGGGTCTGCATCCGGCACGTCATCCTGATCTTCGTCAGGATAAAAGAGCAGGTATGGAGGCTGAAGAACATAAACGCCCCCGTGACCGAATTCAATCGATGTACAGAGATTCANGCCATCTACAAAGTCTGTAAACTTGTCAGCCACAAAGTCGCCATCGGTGTCTTCGCAAATTGTAATCTTGTCGGCACCGCGAGGTCCGTGCGGGGGTGGCTTCGGCACTCGGTCATAGATCGTTCTCGACCAACGGTCCACTGTTACACGTTTCAGTCCCGCCGGATTGGGGTATTGCAGGTACTGAATTGTCCACAATCTGCCCTTTGGNTCGTGTTTTACGAGAATCGGCTGCCGNACATTCGGCTCCGCAGCAAACAACTTCACTGTGAAGCCATCGGCAACAGACATTTTGTCAGCGGAAATATCTGCGGCAAAACCCTGCCCCCAGCTCTTTGACTCTAAGGCGCTAACCGCGGAGACAATTGCAACAATCGCGACGAATGCTATGTGACGTCTGTTCATGTCATTCACGTGTGGGAATGTACTTGTTAAACAACTCTGCGTAGTCTTCACGTACAGGACTGAAAACATCAAGAACCAATGCGGGCCCTCCTCTCGCGATGGCTTTGTGCGGTGTATTCGGTGGAATAATGAACATGCTCCCGGGTTCACAAATTCTCGTCTCGTCACCGATAGTTAATTCCATCTTGCCCCGAATTAACATACCGCCTTGCTCGTGTGGATGATGGTGCATTGGAATCTCTGCGTCCTCATCCATTTCGAGATAGGACAACATGAGGTTTTCACCATAGGGTGTGCGCAATCTACAGCCCGGCACAACTTCCTGAGCTTCGAAGTCGTTGATGTTTATAAACGGCATGTTGGAAATCTATCCTTTGTACGGTGCCAGACAAACTCTATTTCAATCACCGAAATTGGAACCCAACTGTCCGCCAATTGATCGGTAGAATCCATTCTAGCTTTTACGGAGGCTCGTTACACCTCGCGGCATTTCTCGGGTTGCTACACACCGAATTCATTTTTTTTCAAAAGTTTTTTTCTACCTGATTCATGGCAGATTAATCGTATAAATAGCTTCGTTAAAGAATGAGATTCAGTCTCATTTATACAAAAACGGGTGCCGATAAGTTTTGAACTCCAAGTTTGATTTCGATGATCTCAATCGATCTCAATCTGACACTTTGTCATATGGGGATTCCCAGCAAGTGAGAACGCATCTCAGTAACTGTGTGCGATAAATCTATCTTATTGATAAAGAAACTCACTAGCTTCTTAGCAGCAAAAACCGCATTTGACATCCTTCCCAATCTCTGAACAATTCGTTGCGGGTGCTAATGAAACACCCGCTAAACAGAAATCGTTACAGCGCGATTCCATTCCGCTGAGATAGAGAAAGAGATTCTTTTATGTGGTCAGTACTTAACAAACCCATCCCTGGTACACCAACGCTTAGTCCTGCTAAATTCGCGGCATTTCTGGGATTCGTTTCGTTACTGCCAGGATTGAGTGACACTATTCTATTGGCCGTCGTCGTTGGATGGTCTCTCGCGTGGGCGTTTCGAATCCTGCCAACGCATAAATCGCCCATGACACCTCAACACGTCCATACAGNTGAGGTGCGAAACANCTCTGTGGTNGTCNACGAGTTATAAAACCTGNCAANCCACAACANTCGTTTACTTGCTNAATTCCAATTTATGTNATTNGTTAANAGCCAGTCCATCAACGGTTTGCTTAGCACCACCTGGCCAAAGTAGTTGCACAGAGACAGCTTCTNCATGNTCGCCTAATCCAAAATGAAGTGTCATTTCATTTTGATTTCCTTCACCCATACCAGTTTCCACGTGCCGAGTCATGGTTTTCTCGCCAACTTTGATTTTGGCAATCGCACCAACAGCCGATCGATTTACGGTCGCGCCATCGCCACTCAAATTCAACTTAATCCAGTTACCGTTCTCTGCTTCATTTCGAAAGAGCTTACCAGCAGAGCAAAGATCCAGATCACCGTCATTATCGACATCAGCCCATGCGGCTTGATAGGTGGCACCCAGCCCCCCCAATCCTTGAGCATCCGTCACGTTGGTGTATTTCCAAGCACTTTCATTGATGTAAAGAACGGGGAAATTCTTAATTCCACCGCTGCCTACTCCGTAAACAGTCGTAAAGTACAGGTCTAAATCTCCATCGTTGTCAAAGTCACCAAATGTCGGTGAGGCAAAAGACTCCTGCCAGGCTAGACCACTTCCCTCGCTTTTGTCCTCGAACATAAATTCACCATCTACTCCCTTGTTACGCAGGAACTGAGGGTGATCCTGATCAGGACGTGGGTGACTGAAATTTCCGACAAAGATATCAATCAATCCATCGTTGTCCATGTCGGCAAAACACGAGCCGATCGTGTGTCCACTGATCGCGTATTGGATTCCGCCTGTATATGGAATTACCGGGCCAGCATTGCCAGCGGCACCAAATTTCTCCGCGACGTTGTTAAATTTACCGCTTCCATCATTAACCCACAGGTGATTTGGTTGTAAGCGATAATTGGAAACGAAGACGTCGACAAATCCATCTTCGTTAAAGTCCGCAGCACAAACACCGCGTGCCGAATAACATTGCCCCTCTGGAGTCTTCCAGTGTTCGATAAACTTGTTATCCCCTTGATTTAGATAAATGACATCTGGATGCACCTTTTGTTGCCAAATCTCGTAGCCACCAACATAAAGATCCAACAAGCCATCGTTGTTAATATCGAGCCACACCGCCCCTCGGGAATTCACCGTCGGCAAAGTTGGGAATTCAATTTGCTCAAATGTGCCATCACCTTTGTTTCGGTGAAGCGATCCGCCTCCGGTGAACTGGAACATATCGACGTATCCATCGTTGTCATAATCACCCCACACCACTTCGCCGCCTGGTGCACCCACTTCTGTTTGAGCAACGAGCTTCTTACCGCCTTCATTCTTGAAGAGCTGACCAGCGTGCAGATCGACAAAACCATCGTTGTTGTAATCTGCAAATGAGGCCTTGCCTCCACCAGTGAATCCGAATTCCTCGCTCACATCTTTGAATTGAGCATGAGAAGCACTCGTGAAAGAGAACAGCAGTAATGAGGCAAACGCAATATAACGAGTACTGTGGAATATCTTCATGTCTGATTCTCTCTACCAAGAATAGGTGCTGGTTAATGATTAATTCATTCAAACAAATAATGATGTGCCTTTCAAACATATAAACGAACTACAGCAACCGTAGTAAATCCACTTTACGGCTACTTGTATATCTCACGGCCATGTGGAATCCTGAGGTTTAGCGGAACCATCGCAACTACTTCTTACCGCAACCGAACTACTTGCAACAAAGAGTAGTCAGGAAGAGTAGTCACAAGAAGCACTTAACAGAGAGTACATGGGTAATGAAACGTCTAATCACATTGATTGCATTGATCGCTTTCCATACATCGTCGGCCAGTGCTACCGAGCTAAAGGTCACTGAGGCGGATTACGGACAAACTAAGAACGGCGAAGCGGTGACCGAGTTCACGCTGACTAATGAAAACGGCGTCACTGCCAAACTCATTAACTATGGTGCAACACTCACATCGCTACTGGTCCCGGATCGCGATGGCAAATTTGATGACGTTGTCTTGGGCTACGATGACATCAAGGGATTTGAAAGCGATCCGATATTTTCAGGGTGTATTGTTGGCCGATTCGCAAACAGAATCTCTGACGCGAAATTCACAATCGATGATAAGGAATACAAGTTAGCTGCGAATTTCGCCGGCGGACATCACTTGCATGGCGGAGAAGTCGGTTTCAATGCACGAGTTTGGAAAGCCAAAGCCATCACGCGTGAAAAGGCGGTCGGCGTTAGCTTCACACTGATTAGCAAAGACGGGGAAGAAGGATACCCCGGCCGACTAAACGTACGGGTTGCTTACACGCTAAACAACCGCAACCAACTGGCCATAAACTATACGGCTACGACTACAAAGACCACTCACGTGAATCTGACGCAGCACTCTTACTTCAATCTCGCAGGTCACGATTCCGGAAATGTCCACGGACATGTCGTGAAGCTGAATTGTGAACACTACCTGCCTGTTGATGAGCATGGCGTCCCAACAGGTGAAATAGCATCAGTCGAAGGAACCCCGTTCGACTTCCGTAAAGCTACTCGGATTGCTAAACAAGTTGACGAAGGTCGTTATGACCACTGCTATGTGCTGTCAAAAACACGGCCGGAAGAGGTCACACTACTGGCACGCGTCGTTGAACCAAAGAGCGGTCGCGTCATGATCGTAGCAACCGATCAGCCAGGCGTGCAATTCTATACGTCGATTCATATGAAAGAAGTCGCTGGGCGCAATGGTGCCACTTACAACACGAACCAGGCGCTTTGCCTTGAGACCCAGCACTTTCCAGACACACCAAATAAGCCGAATTTTCCCTCAACTTTGCTCAAACCGGGCGAGACATTTCAGTCACGTACAGTACATACTTTTAACGTCCTGCCGAAGAAATAGGAAACCCAACCGACAATTTGACCGATGTTTGCTATAGCAACAGCGTATGAAAAGTAATTACAATAAANTTACTGCAAAAGCTGATANGCTCGCGCAAAGAATTTAAATCACTTAGGAGATTAGCTATGAAACGCATAACCGTTTTCGCTACGATGATTCTATCGGTAGCGATCATGGTTGGATGTGGCGGTGGCGAAGATGCAGGCACAAGCGATGATGCCGCATCCAACGCAGCTGTAGACGCCAACCTTGTTGTATTTGATATTGAAGGCATGACGTGAGGCGTCGGCTGTGTCAAGAGCGTTGAAGACGCCTTGGCATCGGTACCGTGTGTATCGAGCACAATCGTAGACTTTGATACTCAGACTGTGTCTGTAATGCCCGGCGACGGATATTCGGACGACAAGATTGTCGCTGCAATTTCAGCAGCTGGCGATGGAGAGACCTACCAGGCAACTGCCCAGTAGCCTCCCTGCGATACAACTGAAAGAAAGCCGGGTTGGATTAATTCAGCTCGGCTTTCTTGTTGCGCCCTTAGGTAATACGCTTCTCGATTAGCAATTCAGTCNATAAGTAACTCAGTCACAGTACCACGCATGTCCATTTCGAATTCAATTTGTTCAACGGGCGGTCTGGTGTAGAACCAACGCACTCCGATTCTTTGAGTAATTGGGAGACGCTGCAATAACACTTCGTCAAGTAACGGCTTCAAGTGATGTTCTGTATATACATCGATAGCCGTTAAGCCTGACTGATCAACACCGAGCCCATCAAGCCGCTCCTGCATTAACCCGATCACACACTGNGCCTTTTCCACCATTGCAGAATCAGATATCTCNCCTGCCCNNATGATATTCTCAACTGCTAGAGACCCTACNAGCTCGCCGCCACCGGCAATGACAAATGTCGCATTTGGCTGGCTGGACGGACGCGCGTATGAAAATGCAAACAAGTCTGTTTGCGAGGGTGGATTATTTACTGGAGCAACGTTGGTACGGGCAACAGGGTTTTCACCATCAACNAGGACGTCCCACTGCTCAAGCAACTCCCGATACCCCCGATTGAATTGGATAAAGCCATCCATCGGGTGCGGCTTTGGNCACCGCAATTCAAACCCACAGAGATTTTGCTCGCTCAGCCCGTCCGCAATCACGAATTCACGTGCAAGCTTCATTCCTTCTGCCCAAGGCCGCTGAGATTTTAGAGTTACATGTACGATTTCGTAACCATCGGATGCAACAACTCCGCATGAATAAGGAAAAATACCTGGCAAGTAACGATAACCACCGCGTGGATGNAGTACTGAATGCGACACAACTCTCGCCTTACTTTAGATGACTGTTCTAAGGAAATCTGGGTTGCCAGAAACAATGCTAGATGATGGCATCGATCGTGCGACCTTCCTCAATCAAATTATAAACGCGGCCAGATTCGTCCGTTGCCGTGAGATCGTCGATTCCCATGCAGTGATAAACNGTCTTGGTAATGTCTGCTGGTGTTACCACAAGATCTGCCGGGTAACCACCTAATCGATCTGTAGAACCGTAAGTGATTCCGCCGCGAATCCCACCCCCAGCCAACAGATCGGTCAGGCAATATGTCCAGTGATCACGTCCCTGNCCGCTGGCACCTCCACTGCGCGGATCGCCAATCTTTGGTTTGCGTCCCATTTCCGANGTTACCAACACGACCGTTTGNNCCAACATACCTCTCTNGTGCAAGTCCTCGATAAGAGCNGAATAGNNTCGGTCAAATTCGGGNAGTAAGTTTTCTTTTAGNCAGGTNAAGTTGTTTCCGTGNGTATCCCAACCACCAGCACTATTACACTTTTTGTTTAGCTTCGTGTTCTCTCGCCAAANNACCGTAACAAACGGAATCTCACGTTCTGCAAGGCGGCGAGCCAGCAGCATACTCATACCGTTGATCGTCTTGCCGTATCGTTCCTTAACTTCCTCGGGCTCTGAAGCAACGTCGAAAGCTTCTGTGGTACCCGCTGCCGTAAGCAGCTCCACGGCCCTCTTTTGTTCTCGCGTGAATTTATTCACCCGCCTGAAGGATTCAAAATCTCGCTTTGAGCGGTCTATCACGTCCAGTAGCTGTTTGCGATTTGTGAGTCGGTCCACCGTTAAATCGCCTTGAAGTGCCAATGCCGGTGCACGAAACTCCGTTGGATTATCATCTTCACCTATGACATACATCGGATCGAACTCCACACCTAAGCGGCCAGCGAATTGCCCTGGTCGGGTGAAGGGTGCCACACTCGGCTTATGCGGCAATGTGATGGCATTGGGTAACGCTCCCTGTTGCACTCTCTTCATTGCTACAACACTGCCCATATACGGCCAGTCATCAGGATACGGTGTACGGTTATTACCTTCAGTACGAAACGACTGATCCGGCCGGTGACCTGTGAGATTGTGGTAATAGCCACCGTGATGGTCATTCGTATTTACTGCACCATCAATCGAGTTAACGACTGCTAAATGATGGGCAACCTTTGCCGTCATTGGTAGATGCTCGCTTAGCCGAACATCGCTGGCAGAGGTTTGTATTGGGTTAAATGGCCCTCTGTATTCCACCGGAGCATCAGGCTTCATATCCCATGTGTCGATATGTGATGCGCCACCACACAGAAAGAACAGAATCGTAGTCTTTGCTTTAGCAGTTGTTGAACTGGCTGAAACGTCAGACGGCGCATTTAATGCTCCGATTGTTGCCGCAGAACAAGCACCAAACGACGCCTTTAGAAAAGTGCGACGACTGGAATCTCGGTCAAGTGAACAGTTACTTTCCATACTTCTCATATCGTCATATTACAAACTAAAGCGGTAGCTTAGGAAGGTGATTACCGCCGAGAGTGGCTACCTATCAATGCTAAACCACCCACTTTTACTACTTCATCGCTCTAACTACCCCCGTATCGAGGGGCAATACGAATTATTCGCATTGCCAACAGCCGATAGAATAAAATAGCATATTGGCATGAGTTATACTTATTACGGTAGTGAAAACGAAATCAAATTCGTTTGGATAAAAACTAACTAGGGGTGAGTAAAGATGTTCTCAATCAGCGAATCAAAGAAGTCATCAAAATACTGTGACGGCGTTTCACGAAGGAACTTCCTCAAAGTGGGATCGATGGCTGCCGGGGGACTATCATTTGCTGACCTTCTGCGAGCTGAAGCCGAACAAGGTGTTGGCTCATCTCATAAGGCGTTGATTAACATCCACCTCAGTGGTGGACCATCCCATCAAGACACCTTTGATCTTAAGCCAGATGCCGCTTCGGAATTCCGTGGTGAATTTGCACCGATTCAAACAAACGTACCGGGTCTGGACATTTGTGAGCACTTTCCAAAATTAGCTCAACACGGCGACAAGTTTGCTGTCGTACGATCAATTTTTGGAAACATCGCTGATCACAGTGATCACCACACCCAAACCGGTTTTGACAGGAAGAGCCTGAGTGGAATTGGCTGACGTCCATCCATCGGTAGCGTAGCCGCACACCTACTTGGCAGCGTAAACGGTGCACCGCCATTTGTCGGATATAACGGCAGTTGGCCTGGATACCTTGGAGCTGTTTACAAACCGTATAAGCCACAAGGTGGAAACCTAAAGCTATCAGGCAGCATGACCAGCGATCGACTTGCATCGCGCACGTCACTACTGAAAGATCTGGATGGCCTTAAGCGTGCTGCGGACAACTCCGGGCAAATGGATGCACTTGATGCCTATACGCAACAAGCTGTCGATGTCGTCACTTCCGGCCGTGTTGCTGATGCCCTTGATCTAAACAACGAAGATCAAAAGATCCGCGACAAATACACCAAAGATGGTGAGTCCTTCTTAAGAGCTCGTCGACTTGTAGAAGCAGGCGTTCGAGTCGTAGGATTCAATTGGGGTGGCTGGGACACACACAGCAACAATTTTGTAACACTAAAGCGTCAACTGCCAAAACTGGACGTTGCCCTTGCCTCATTGTTCGAAGATTTACACCAACGTGGCATGGATCAAGACACGACCGTTGTTGTCTGGGGCGAATTTGGAAGAACCCCAAGAATCAACAATAACAATGCTGGTCGAGATCACTGGTACGGTGTTTCCATGTGCGTTCTAGCCGGTGGCGGAATGCGACTTGGTCAGGTTGTTGGTAAGTCCAGCAAGAACGCTGAACGACCCATTGAACGTCCAGTACATCATCAGCAGATCTTTGCAACGATGTATCACAATCTGGGTATCGATGTTTCAACAACACAGTTGATTGATCCGGCCGGACGTCCTCAGTATCTGGTTGACCACCGCGAACCAATTACAGAATTGATCTAAGACGGCCTCAGGTCAGTTTTCAAACACCATCGCGATATGGCATCCGCGGAGTCCTGTGGTTGTGCGTCTGCACACCGCGCTATCTACCTACCACTTGACCTGTTCTTTTACCAACTCGTCATACAATTCGGGACGTCGAGTCTTGAGCGTGTAATTAGGCAGGCTACGCTCGGCCGCAAGCTGTTCTTGCTTAAGGTCAACGACGACCATTTCATCCTGAATAATATCCTGCTGGGATGATGCCAGACATTCACCATCAGGTCCAAATACGATTGCCGCACCACAATGATGTGGCTGGTTTGGAGAATCGGTTGGATAGGTATCCACATACCCGGCACGTCCGGCTTGATTTGCAATCACTGCAAAACAGGCGTTTTCTCTGGCGCGCTGGGCATAACAAGATGTGAAATACCTATGCGTATCCTGACGAGCCTCTGCCATTGACTCCGGTGTTTCATCCCACATTTTGATTCTCGCAGCGTGCGGCATCACTAGTAGATCGGCTCCGCGTAGTGCGAGGATACGAGCAAGTTCGGGAAACTGATTGTCATAGCAAATGATCATGCCGACTTTGCATTTGCCGATATTAAATACGGGTAACTCGCGTCCACCCTTGTAGAACAATACTTCATCGCGCGACAGATGAATCTTCCGTTGCTTACCGATGTAGCCATCGGGTCCTACAAGAAACTGAGTATTGAAAACAATATCGTCTTCTTTTTCACTGATACCAATGCAGATAGTAACATTGTGACGCCTTGCTATCTCAATGCAGCCTTGAGTTGCCTCACCGCCCGGAACCGACTCGGCTAAGTCCCACGTTGCAGGATTACAATGTCCAAAGATCTGCAATTCCGGGAAGACGCAAAACTCGGCACCTTCCTCAACAGCTTTTTGTGTCCATTGCTCAACGGTTTCCAACATCCCGTGCCCGCTATCCAGCGGACTGTTAATGCTAATGGCTGCCACACGAATATCTTGCATCGATTGCTAACTTTCCATTGATCTTAGGACTCTGACAAAGTGACTGGCGATTGTGGACGTTGTCCCCAACAATACTTAAGCACAAAGAAGGCGACAAACGGAAGTAATCCAACAGCACAGAAGATCGTCTGCCTGCTATCTGGATTGACCTCTAATAACTCGCCAACCCAGCCATGAAAGAAATATAACAGGAACCATGTGGCAAAGCCTAAGCTACCGCCAACCTTGCCCTGGTGTTTTGCTGAGATTTCCTGATTAAGCGAATAGTAAATCGGAAATAGCCCTAATGATCCAAAGGCCACAATCAGCAACACAAACAGCAAAAGTCCGCCCTTGGGCATAAAGGCTGCCGGGACAATCAACGCGGTTAGACACGCAAACACAACAAACGCCGTCATTCGAGCTTTATGCACATTCCAGTCTTTTTTCACCAACCATGAGATGACCGCCCCCGATGCTAATGCTCCTGCAAATGTGGATAGAAAATATGCCGAGGTGAACTGGGCTACAAAATCACTTTCGTATCCATGCACGTTTTCCAGCCAATCAACCATCCACACCCTGATGAAGTGCCAGACGGTGTTTATACAAATGACCGTAAACAGGAGCACCCACCATCTTCTGGTCGTAAAGATGTTCCAAAACGGTATCTCCACCAGTTCCTGATCCGTCCCAACACCTGCGCTTGTTTCGTCCGTTTGTATTACGGGCTGCGTAATGTCAGACTCACGCACCACCAACAGCCAACAAATCGCCCAAGGTACACCACAGACTCCGACAATTAAAAATGCATGACGCCATTCAGTCGGATAGTTGTGAAGGTAAAACAGTACGAGCAGCGGTGTTAAGACGGCGCCAATCGAAGCACCGCTTTGCAGAATGCTATTTGCTCCAGTGCGCTGAGCCGGGTGAAAGGTCCGCTGTGTTGTCCGCAATGCACAAGGCCAATGCCCTGCCTCAAACAATCCAACAAAGAGCCGGCTGACCCATAATCCCGTGACCGTATCAACCATTCCTGTAGCAATCCCGGCAATCGACCAAACCACGACAACCAATGGGTATAGCAATCTAACACTGATTACATCAGCCAAAGTCCCAAATATCAGAGCCCCGAAGGCAAATCCGAGCGAAAAGTTTGAGGCCGCATCTGCGTAGGCCGACTTATCCAAATGTGCATCGATCGAGACCTTTGGATCGGCGTCCGCTGCTTCGCGCAATTCCTCCAAGCTAGAGAATTGCTGGTTCTCTTTAAACTCAAATTGAATATTACTCGTGTTCTGTGTGAATACGAATCTCGCAGCATAGTTCAGCAGTGTAGCTGAGAACAGCAACAAGAACAGATATATCGTCCACGACTTACCGCGATGGCCAGACTCTAGATTTGACATTCGGGTGACCTTATCACGGATTCAATTACGATTGCTGTATTTTTAGCTGACAATATCCTTGATGACGTTGCCGTGCACATCAGTCAACCGATAGTCACGCCCCTGGAATCTGTAGGTTAGGCGCTCGTGATCTATTCCCATTTGGTTAAGAATTGTTGCCTGCAAATCATGGATATGCACCTTGTTTTCAGCCGGCGTAAAGCCTAACTCGTCCGACGCACCGTAACTTCCTGGTTTTAGTCCACCACCAGCCATAAACAGGCTATAGCAATCCGGGAAGTGATCGCGGCCAAGCACGTCGCTCTTTGCCGTACGTCCTTCACGGAACGGGGTACGGCCGAATTCACCACTCCATACCACGAGTGTTTCATCGAGCATATCGCGATCACGCAAATCCTTGATCAAGGCCGTGACAGCTTTGTCCATTGGCTTACAGCGATCAACCAGACCCTCTCGAATACCACGACTCTTGTTGGTGCCATGGAAATCCCATCCCCAGTCAAAGAGCTGGATGTATCGCACACCGGATTCTGCAAGTCGTCTTGCCAGCAAACAGTTGTTTGCAAAACTCGACTCACCCGGCATTGCACCATATGCTTCGATCGT
>PAXU01000037.1 GCA_002714565.1 Rhodopirellula sp. | reverse complement strand
GCTCCTTATCAACCTTACCAGTTGTTAGATATTCCTTACGGGAATGCACCGTTTATCAAAACGGAACAGGAAGCCATCGAGTGGGCTGTAAAGTCCCGTGGCGCCCAAGTACAGCGCATGCTTGGTGAACTGGACGAAGTAAGAAAGCAAGCGGTGCCCATTTTTGTCACGGGCGATTTCAATGAGCCCTCTCATTTGGATTGGACGCAAGCGGCAGCGAAAGCCGGATTGCATCCGATCAAGGTCGAATACCCAACCACCAAGACGATTATGGAGCACGGTTTCGTCGATGCATTTCGCGAACAACACCCTGATCCTGTGCGGCGTCCAGGCTTCACATGGACCCGACTTACAGAAGTGGATGATCCCAAGGACCATCACGATCGCATCGATTTTGTTCTCGCGGATCAAGAGCGTTCGATGGTGCTTGATTGTAAAGTGGTTGGTGAATCCAAATCGAAGGCTGATCTTGTTCTGAATCCGTGGCCGTCGGATCACCGGGCTGTTGTCGCGACGATTAAGCTGCGGTAGCAATTTGCAAAACCGTAACAATTCCGTTGACTTCATCTCTGAAAAACCGGATTATTCCCATGGGCGAACGTACATGCGTCTACTGTCTATTAAATTCATCAACCAAGCACTTTGGGAGTTCGAAAGTTTATCATGGTGAATTCAAAAAAGGCGAAACGAATCACGAAGCCATCGCGACAACGATATCTGCGGACATTTGAAGCACTCGAAGAGCGAATTGTCTTAAGTGCAAGTCCATGGCAAAACCCGGTGAATGCCCTGGATGTGAATCGAGATTCTTACGTCACGCCGCTTGATGTTTTGATTCCGATTAACGAGCTAAACGACGGTACGACAGGTGAATTGCGTGATGACTACGCTCCACCGATTCTTCAGAATATGGCTGAGGATTACACTGCAGCGTACTTGGATCCAAATGGAGATGGCATGCTGTCACCGGTGGATGCACTTGCCATCATTAATGTGCTAAACGGTGGTTTTTACGAGTCGTTACCAGAGGCGGAAATGGCAGATCAGCACGGTGATGCACCTGGCGATATGGCAACGCATCTGGATATGGATTATGGCTATGCATTTGTCGAGTCATCATTAAACACATCGCATGATGTGGACGCATACGAAATTAGCGTCGAGGATGGCCGCTTGGCGATCGAGGCATATAACTATGAAATCGCCGGAGGCATGCTTGTCGAGCTTCTGAATTACGAGGAAGAGGTCATTGCATCGTTTGATGTTGGTGACATGGATGAATGGAGTGAATCGGGCATCGATATTCCGGTNGAAGACGGTTCCANCTANTACGTAATGGTGTCAGCCGAGGATCCTGAATCCATCGGTGAATANGTACTGGATGTTTATCAATACGACGATGACTGGTATGAATTCGGCACGGATTCAGAGTTAGGNGAGGATATTCACGCTGATGAAATCGGTGAGGATGCTACAGAATTAGTTTTTGAATGGGAATATGCCACTGTTACGAGTCATATAGATGATGGTGACGACATTGATGTTTTCAAATTGGCTGTAACAGATGGCCAAATGACATTTTCGGTATATCCGGAAGATGCTTCTTCATTAATGCGTATCACGGTCAGCGATGCCAATGCTGAGACGATCGCAATGCTTCAAGGTGACGAGTATGGAGCCTGGGGTGAAATTGCAGTCGATGAAGGTGAGTATTTCATTTCGCTTTCATCGCTAAGTGGAAATGCAGATCAGTACACCGTCGATGTATCGCATTACGAAGAATTCTCGTGGATGCCGGAAGCAGATGCGGAACTAGGTGATGATATTCATGCGGATGAGATCGGGGAAAGTGCCACCGAATTGGAATTTGAGTGGGGATTCGCTACTCGGATTAGCAATGTCGATCGTGTGGAAGATGTCGATATATTTCGGTTTACAGCAACGTCTGACATCGCGATGGTTGGCGCTTACGCATCTGACTGGGAATTTGACTCGATGCCTGAGGTAAACCTGTTTGATGCGAATGGGGAAGAGGTNCCTCTGACATCATATGACGATGCAATGGATGTCGTGCTCGAGAAAATCGATGAGGAATTGGATCTTTCCGAAGAGAATGAACTGCTAATAGACGAATTCATGCAGGAGTATGAGCCTGAAATCGCCGTGTGTTGGGCATTCCCCGGTGAAGTATATGAGTTAATCGAAGGTGATGACTACTTTGTAAGTGTGGCCGCTGGAGTCCAGGAATTCACGGGCCAATATACGCTTGATGTCACCACGTTTGATGACGACATATTCTGGTGGTAGTATCNGGGGATGCACACGTGCCGTACGTTCTAGATTGTCTCTANTTTTTATCCGGGAACGGGTATTTATCCGGAATCACGTGCATTTCGCTGAACGAGCTATACGGCAGACCTTCTTTTGTCTTCCGTATAACTTCAATCGCGTAGACACGAAANCCTGATTCAGGTTCATCCATNTCGAATTCAACGTTGTCTTTGCCTTCGAGCACGCGACTACTAAATTTGCTGNCTCGAAAGTCGCGATTTTCACTGNTAGCTTGCCAAAGTCTTACAATGGCATCGCCGTCCCATTTTGCTCTCAGNGTAGCTTCATCNCGTTCCCATACGAATCGGTCGAATTGATTGCCGTTAATGGAAGTCTTAAAAAATGCTGCGACGGTTGGAACGATGCTTGTACCGAGACCGTGGCCTCGGTTTGGTACATAGTACAGATGTTTTGGATTCGGCAGGTCTGGAAAATACAGACTTGATGAGTCGACCGTCCAGTACGCGTCGTTGGTACCAAGCACCACGAGCTTTGGCATAGTCAGCATCTTTCGATACGCGTACGGATCGACGAGCTTAAGTAATTCCTGNCCACGTGGTGTTTCCATGCGTTGTGGGATGTTGTATTTCAGATAGGGTTTGATCTGATTGCTAAATGCACCGTAGGACTTCAANTGNTGAGACATTTGTTCTTGCATATTGAGNACGTCGATGACCATCGGAGCGATTGCTATNACCCGTTTATCGACCGCGGCTGTTAGAAATGTCGTCCAGCCTCGCTTNGAAGCGCCACTGACAATGAACCCGTTGATTTCCTGTTCGTGCTTTTCCCTAAGGTATTGTTGGGTACAATCCATGGCGCGTACCGCACTCTTTACCATGGGTTGAAGCAGGGGCCAGTTGTCGTTACCACCAAGTAGATACTTGTGGTAAGTGAAGGCAATGAGATTGTCTTCGTAGAGGTTATTGATTAATGGCTGATTCGGAACTTGGTTGAGAATCGCTAGCGGGCAACCAGCTTGGTAAGCGAGTCCGGCTAGCATCTTTGCATTGTTTGACTCGGCGCCGGGCGGATTACTCTGTTGCGATCCGCCTCCGATNAANAGAACGGCTTTATCCGTCTTCTTGGCATTGTCGGGAATGAGAATGGAGACGTAATGCCACCAATCGATCCCACGCCATGTTTGGCTTGTGAGTTTTAGAACATGGGCATCGCATGCGCCGATTCTTGCTGTATCGAGTACTTCGTATTTATACGATTCGTCTTTTTGCTGAACATAATCAGCCAGANCAGCGGCACTTGCTGTCGGGTTGATGAAGACGACGGNGAGAAACGTATAGATGAACTGGTAAAGGCGATTGGACTTGTTAAGCATGGGAGGTGGGCCGGTTGCGAGTATACTCATTTTGTTGGAAATGGCGTGCTGAGGATATTCTAATCTGTATATATGAAATCGTCTCGGTATGAAGCCAATAGAGGATGTGATGTTCGGCGGATTTGATGACTTTNTGATGTACGAGATTTGTTTTCCCGGNGCGATTACCGGNCAAACCGAAGTAACGTGTCCCTATTGTGANACCTTACTTACTGTCAGTGTGGCAGATCCCATGGGCGTGGANCGGTTNGCATGCGGCGAGTGNACNGGNGAATTTGAAGTGGACTTTGGCNAAGGCATAATTCGATATGACCGACCAGCTGACAATTCGTGACTTNCGACGCAAGTGGAAGCCACACAAAGAGCGCCTTGGCGCACAAGGCGGCGAGCACGGTCACCCAACTCCGATCCGCTTTCACCGTGCCTGTAGTTGGCTTGCTGAAATTGAGAACTTAACTGACGCCGAAGACAATGACCGAACATTGATCTATCAATGGATCGCCTTTAACGNACTGTACGGTCAGTGGGATGAAAAGCGGCAGGAACCGAAACAGGACAAAACAAGCTGGCAGGACTTTCTCGATCAAATCGTTAGCCTGGACGAATCTAAATATCTGGAGTCGATGCTCGTTGAAAATAAAAAGCTGGTTGAGGCTATCCTTGATGATGAATACCTAAGTAAGTTGTTTTGGAGAAATCCTAACCAGGGTACTGCCAGACAGGCTCGTCGAGCTAAATTTGCTTCTCGAACTTGGTACTTAGAAGAGAAGTGGACGCTCATCCTCGACCGCGTGATGGATCGAATCTATCAGATACGATGTCAGCTGATTCACGGGGCTGCGACATATAACGGCAAGTTAAATCGCAGGTCGCTAAAGCGTTGTGTAATGATGCTTGAGCACGTCATGATGTCTGTACTGCAGGTGTGGATCGATCACGGAGCGGATCAGGATTGGGGGCCTATGTGCTANCCTCCACAAGGCTAAGCATGNTGCCGGNAAATCCCATACAGCATGGACCACATTGCTCTCCTTGATTCTGGTTATTTGCTATCATAGAGGCAGCGGTTTATATCATCGTTTGTAATCAGCCACTCAATTATTCGGGAATTCAAATCATGTGTGTCAAAGAAACTCAAGGTAATCTGGCTTACCAGTGTTGGGACCTTCATGTTCAACAGCAATCAAACGGCCTTGGCCGTCGCGGTTTTCTAGGTGCACTTGGCGCTGCAGGTCTGGTAGCAACGGCTGCGAAGTCAGCCACTGCATTCGATGAAAAAGCATCTGATGACAAACGACCGGAACGACCTGCTGAAGCACTAATCAAAGAGCTTTACTCATCACTCGACGATTCACAAAAGTCGTCCGTCGTGCTCCCATACAATCACGGCGCTGAAAATGGCAAAGCCGCTTCACGTCATGGAATGTACAACGCTCCGTTTGGTGGAAAGAAAATCGGTGATAACTACACAACGGCTCAACAGGATTTAATCGAGAAGATCCTCCGTGCAATGACCCGCGACGACGACGGCTATGTCAAATTGACGCGTGCCGGACGATTCGACAACAGTAAGAATCTCCAAGGCTGTGGCGCAACAATGTTTGGTACGCCTGGTGACGATAANAAATTCAGCTTTGTCTTTACATCGCACCATCTCACAGTGCGTTGTGATGGGAACAGCTCGCCGGATGAAGCCTTCGGCGGACCACTTTACTACGGTCACTCGGCNGTCGGTTATGCAACAGGAAACGTTTACTACTATCAAACCAAGAAGGCTAACAAAGTATTTGAAGCCCTTGATGGTGGTCAGCAAAAACAGGCACTGTGTTCTGGTAACCCCGGCGAAGAGATCAAGAGTATCCAATTCCGGGATGAAAAATCGATTCCGGGTATCGGCGTCGATGCACTTTCTNATGATCAACAGGAGTTGGTTNCCGATCTGATGCGAAGTGTGCTTCAGCCGTTCCGTGAAGAAGATGCTCAAGAAGTGATGGACATCATCGAGCACAACGGTGGTATGGATAAGCTAAATCTTGCTTACTACCAGGATAATGACACCAAAGATAAAGTCCGCTGGCACTTCTGGAGAATAGAAGGACCGGGTATGGTTTGGAATTTCCGGCCACTTCCTCACGTCCACTGTTTTGTAAACATCGCCAGAGTTTAGTCTCTTTGGATCCCAAAACATCCCGCGTGTGAATTATGACCAAGCGCCATAACCAGTCGCTNTCTGCAACCAGACGGCGATTCTTGAAGTCTACGTCTGCCCTTGCCGGAGCTGCATTGATAAACGGTGGCATNCACAGTCATGTGACTGCGCAGAATGAAAAACCAAAGTCACCGAACGAACGTCTTCAGGTCGGTGCGATTGGTCTCCGCTATCAAGGTACGGTTATCAGTGTGCAGGCCAGACAATATGCCGACGTCGTGGCATTTTGTGATGCTGACCAGCATGTTCGTGAGCAAGCTAGAAGTAGCTTTGGTAGTACGCCTCGCATCTATGAGGACTATCGCGANTTCCTTGAAAAATCGAATGTCGATGTGGTCCTGATCGGCACACCAGATCATTGGCANGTAAAGATGGCAGCCGATGCTCTCCGAGCTGGTAAGGACGTCTATGTGGAGAAACCGCTTTCGCTCACGATCGAAGAAGGCAAGTTCCTGCGTGAAGTGGTGAAGTCAACAGGTCGGGTACTTCAAGTCGGGTCATGGCAGCGTTCGGATAACCGTTTTCGACTGGCAATCGAAATGGTACGTGCTGGCAGAATCGGAAAACTGCAATCGGTCGACGTTGTGCTTGGTAAGAACAAACAGGGCGGTCCTTTCAAACAGGTACCAGTTCCGAATAATCTGAATTGGGATCTTTGGCAGGGGCAAACACCTGACATGCCATATATTCAGGAACGTTGCCATTACACATTTAGATGGTGGTANGCCTATTCCGGTGGACAAATGACAGACTGGGGGGCACATCATCTGGATATTGCTCAGTGGGGTATCAATTCGCATCCCGTCGAGATTACTGGAACGGCTAANTATCCTACGGTCGAAAATGGATTCGATGTTGCTGTCGACTTTCACGCGACATATAAGTACGCAAACGGCGTAACGATGAATGTTGCTGACAATGGTCGTAACGGCATNATGTTCAATGGAAGCGAAGGTCGAATCTTTGTGAATCGTGGAACGATTGCGGGCAAACCAGTAGAAGANCTTGAATCGAATCCACTGCCACGCGAGGATTTTGCTGTCTATGACTATGACAATTTGGATCGACCGCCGCGTGCCGGAAAACTAGATGCAATTACCAACCACATGGGTAACTTCTTCGATTGTATTGCAGCACGACGAGATCCGATTTCTGATGTTGAAAGTCAGCACCGCAGTGTAACTACCTGCCATCTCGGTAACATCGCAATGCGTGTCGGGCGTACGCTCAAATGGGATCCGGAATCGGAGACATTTCCGGATGACGCTGATGCAAGGGATCTGATGCGTCGCGACCAGCGCGATGGCTACGAAGTTTCTTAACGAGGCAAGTGCTCAATGAAGTATCTATTGGTGCTCTGCTTCGCCGCCATCTCGTTTGCTGCGTCTCCTCCCGCCGAAAAGACACAAGCAACGGATACCAGACCATCTGGGCCTACAGCGGAACCGACGGTAGATACTTTTGGATTGTGGTCGCTCGAACCGGTTCAGAATCCAAAAGCACCTGCGGTTAAGTCGAATTGGATAAAAAACGATATCGACCGCTTCATTTTTGATCAGCTTTCCCAGCGACAGCAAACACCATCGATTATGACGGATCGGCGTACGCTCGCACGTCGTATTTCACTAGTAATGCATGGTCTGATTCCGACACCAGAGCAAGTCGATGCATTTGTAAACGATCAGGCTCCGGATGCTTACGAAAAGCTTGTCGACCGCATTCTGCAGAGTCAGCATTACGGGGAGCGTTGGGCACAACATTGGTTAGATACCGTTCGTTATGCAGAGACCACCGGGTATGAAATCAATGGAGCTAATGGGAATATTACGCCGTATCGAGACTACGTCATTAGGGCACTCAATGAGGACAAACCTTACGACCAATTCCTAATGGAACAAATCGCCGGCGATCATTTCAAACAGGACGCCGCGACGGCATTCCTGGTGGCAGGACCGCATGATGTAAACAGAAGCCCTGACCCAAAGCTGACGGCTATGCAAAAATACGATGGGTTGGATGAGATGATCAAGGCCACCAGCGCAACGATGCTAGGACTTACGGTTGGATGTGCTCGATGCCACGATCATAAATTTGATCCCATCTCTCAAAAGGACTACTACGCAATGCAGGCCGTTTTTGCCGGCGTGACATACGGTAGCCGCAAAGCACACGGTGCCGAAAACGATAAGATGCAGCAGGAAGCTGCTGCCATGAAACCAAAGGTGGAAGCGCTCCGTGAACAACTTGAATCGTTGCATGTTGAAACAAAGCTTGGCCCTCCTGTTGATTACCGGGAATACCTTGAGCGATTTGATTCCGTCCTGGCAGATGGCGTCAAGTTCACCATAAATGCTGCTAATAATAATGGGCCAGTCGAACTCGACGACGTAATGGTATTCATCACTCCATCCGATGAGAAACCATCGTATAACATCGCTAGTCGAGACGAAGGTGCGACGGCTACAAGCTCACCCACAGCGGTGGGTAATCAAGGTAAGTCCGCTGACCTGCTTCTGGATGAAGAACGACAGTTATTGCTGTTCTTTCGAAGTAAGGATAAGTCGGATGTATGGTTTGAAATTTCATTCTCCAAGGCCGTAAACATCAATCGCGTGATGATTCGTCCGCGTGGAAGCGCGGTACCAGTGGATTATCGTATCGAAGTTCGAACACCGGATGGCGATTACAAACAGGTCATCGATTCGAGAGATCGGTTCATAAGCAGAGGCGACGAACGAGAAGTTGATCAGGTGGAATTCAATGGCGTGGATAAACACACAACTGAAAGAATCGTTGAGCTTAACAAGCAACTCCGAGAGTTAGAGCAAGAATACAACAAGCTTGTGGCTGGGCCACAGGTATTTGCTGGTAAGTTTAATCAACCTGAAAAGGTATTCCTGCTAACACGTGGCGATCCTTTTCAGCCCTCTGACGAAGTTGCACCAAACATCCCGGCCGTGCTTGGCGACTTAGCACTAAAACCGGATGCGACTGAGGCGGATCGGCGTCTAGCGCTCGCAAAGGGTATTGCGAGTAAGGCCAATCCACTGACGGCCCGAGTGATCGTAAATCGTGTTTGGCAACATTGCTTTGGAACCGGCATCGTGGACACGCCTTCTGATTTTGGAGTCAACGGCAGCTCTCCAACGCACCCGCAGTTACTAGACCATCTGGCCAGTTATCTGATGGATCATGATTGGTCATTGAAATCATTGCACCGTTACATTTTATTGTCCGCAACATTCCGGCAAGCTTCACATGCAAGGCCACAACTTCTTGAAAAGGATTCCGATACTCGGTTCTTATGGCGATTTCCGCCTCGACGTATGGAAGCGGAGTCTTTGCGAGATAGCATCCTTGTAGCCAGTGGGAAAATGAATAAGCAAATGTACGGTAACCCGTTCAAATTGTTTGAAGATGCGACCAGCTCATTTATGAAAAAAGTTCCACTGGAAGAATTCGACAAAGATGGTTGGCGACGAATGATCTACGCTGAGAAAATACGCCTCGAGCAAATCGATATATTTGGTGTGTTTGATTGCCCAGACGCTAGCCAACTGGTGGCAAAACGCAGTCGCTCAACAACTGCTGTGCAGGCCTTAAGTCTGTTTAACAGCAAATTCATTAACAGACAGGCACAGTTCATGGCAGACTTGTGTGCTGCTGCGAGTCCTGGGGATCCCGATAAACAAGTGCAGCATGCCGTGCAGCGTACCTACGGACGTGAGGCAGATGCTGAAGAAATGGACGTCTTAATGGACATTACTCACAAGCTCGGTTTGGCGACAACGTGCCGCATCCTAATAAACAGCAACGAGTTCGTGTTTATAAACTGATACAACGCATATTTGGAAAGTTACCAATAGCTAATCGATGAAGCAGAATCTATTAAGCCGCAGAGATTTCCTTGCTCATATGCAATATGGCCTTGGTGGTGTTGCGCTGACTTCATTACTGAGCCAGCAAAACCTGCTTGCCGAGGGAAGCGTCAAATTCGATGCGGCAGAACCATTTAAACCGCGCAAGCCACATTTTGATGCTAAAGCAACAAACGTGATTGTTGTTTTCTGTGCTGGTGCTGTCAGCCACGTAGATTTTTGGGAGTACAAGCCTGAATTAATTAAACAGCATGGAAAGCCACTGCCCGGGAATGAGCGATTGATTTCCTTTCAGGGTGAAAATGGTGCATTGCAAAAGCCATTGTGGGAATTCAAGCCACGAGGCGAATCCGGAAAAATGATTTCCGATATTGTTCCGCATATTGCTGAGTGCGTGGACGATATCAGCTTTGTACACTCGGTTTCGACTAAGACCAGTACGCACGGTCCGGGTGAAAACCTGATGTCGACAGGGTTTAATCGAGAAGGGTACCCGGGGATGGGCGCGTGGGTGTCGTATGCTCTTGGCACTGAAAACGGAAACCTCCCGGCTTTTGTTGCCATAGAAGATTCTCGCGGCACACCACAGTCTGGGCTCAATAATTGGACTAATGGATTCTTACCGGCGTCTTTTCAAGGGACATCTTTTAACGCAACCAAACCGATTAGACATCTGAGCGTGCCGACTGGCTCCACACCTGCTAATGAATCTTATGCACTTGATGCCTTAAAAATTCTCAACCAGAAACATCGAAAGCGTTTTCAAGGCGATTCGGATCTGGAAGCACGTATCTCTAGTTACGAACTAGCGGCAAAGATGCAATTGTCCGTGCCTAAAGTGACGGACGTAGAGGCAGAACCAGAGCATATCCACAAACTCTACGGTGCGGATAGTGAGAACAAGGACAAAGCAGACTTCGCCAGAAACTGTATCCTGGCTCGAAGATTAGTGGAAAGCGGCGTGCGATTCGTACAGTTGTTTAACGGTGCTTATGCTTCCGCAGGCCGTATCAATTGGGACACCCACAATTCTATGCCGGAACTCGTGCCCAAACATGCAGAGGTTCTCGATCAGCCGGTCGCAGGGTTGCTTAAGGACTTAAAACAACGTGGTTTGTTGAAAAACACTGTTGTTATGTTCTGTACAGAGTTCGGTCGCATGCCGATGTTCCAAGTGGGAAATACTGGTCGAGATCACAATCCAGAAGGATTTACCTGCTGGTTTGCCGGGGCCGGTGTCAAAGGCGGAACAACGTACGGTGCAACAGATGAATTTGGTTATAAGGCACAGCAAAACCCTGTTACCATTCACGATGTCCATGCGACACTACTGCATCTGTTGGGACTAGATCACGAACAACTCACGTACTATCACAATGGCCTGCAACGTCGCTTAACCGATGTACATGGCCATGTGATAAAGGGAATCCTTAGTTAGGATTAGGTGACCAAGACGGTATCTGGATTTGTCACTTTTAGGAATAAGGAAGATATGGCCATGACGACAGGAAGACTTGAAGCAATCTGTATTACGTCAAACGCTGCTGATGGCATGTTGTCGGTCACATCTGCAGAGGCAATTGCTGGTGAAGGCCTGGCCACAGATCGATACGCAGAAGGTAGAGGTGCCTTCCAGAAGGGCGATGTGATCAAGGATGATGAGCAGATTACGTTGATCGAACAGGAAGCGATTGAAGGTGCCAGTCGTGAATATGACCTAAACATCACTCATAGTGACACTCGCCGCAACTTGTTAACTAGTAGTATTTCAGTAAATCATCTGGTCGGCAAGGATTTCTACGTGGGTGAAGTATTGATTCGCGGTCACCGACTTTGTGAACCGTGTGGCTATCTAGAGAAGCACACATACGAAGGAATCGAGAAGGCACTGATACATCGTGGTGGACTCAGGGCGGAGATCCTTGAAGGCGGAACGATTTCAGTCGGTGACACGATTCGGGGGAAAGACTGAACAGCACTAGCCCGCTAGTTTGGAGCTAGACCGCGATCTGCCTTGATTGTGCCGATGAATCGAGCATTGCCATAATGGCTGCAACGGCAGCACGTCCATCGGCATCGGTGCCGCAATTGGTGTCTTCTCCGTGGATCCGGTTGATGAACGCTTCCATTTGATCTGTGTATGCTTGCATGCGGCCATCAGACACGAACGCCTGTGACGCATCGTCAAATGCTACCTTCGGCTGTTCGTAGACTACTTCGGACGTACCATTCTTTCCAAGGATGATCTTCCCAAATGGGTTTGCGTCGATAACCCCTTCGTCTCCCATAATCCTGAAACGGAAATCTTCATTATCAAATCCCGGAGTCGGACAAACGCTCGATGACCAAAACTGAGCCATCGCACCGTTGCTAAACTGCCATAACGCCATGGTTGTGTTTTCATTGGGGTTATCTTCTCGGAAAGTACCACAATGAGCCGTGACGCTGCTAATGTTATCGCCGAGCCACCAACGGCACAGATCGATGTTGTGCGGGCCACTGTTTAAGATATGCCCTTTGCTGCGAGGATCAGTCCACCAGTTCCAAGCGCCACCAAAGCCCTCATCGCTACGTAATGCTTCGATGTCAAACAGAGCCGCCATTTGTATACAACGGACTGTGCCAATGGCGCCGTTGGCAATGAGTTTCTGTACGGTTTGATTGGATTCTCGGAACCGCTGATGATAGCCAACCGCTAACGTCAGGCCGCGTTCGGAAAAGGAATCGATCATTCTGTCGCAATCTTCGATACTTGTAGCGAGAGGCTTTTCGATGAGTGCGTGCTTACCAGCCTGTGCTGCCAACACGGCTTCTTCCACATGAACATGGTGTGGTGTGGTGATCACGACTGCATCGATATCGTCTCGATTGATTAGTGCCGCAGCGTCTGTTTCACAATCAATGCCGTAGTCTGCGGCGAGCGTTCCACTTCTGCTGCCAACCGCTACGGCGACAATTTCTGCATTTGGCGCTCTCTTGGCAGCTTCCACATGAGTACGTCCCATAAATCCAGAACCTGTAACTCCGATTCGAATTGATTCGGTCATCGTAAGGCCTTTCTAATCGTCAATTGCCAAATGCTATAATGTAGACTTCTTTTAACGGCATCATACATTTATTCGGAAGTCACATGTTACGACGATCGATTTTACAATTCTTGCTGGTGCTTACTTGTGTACTCACAGAGATGAATACAC
>PAXU01000036.1 GCA_002714565.1 Rhodopirellula sp. | reverse complement strand
GGGTTGGCGGTATTTAGCGCTGTAATTGTTGCGCCGGTTTCAGAAGAATTCATGTTTCGTGGTGTGTTGTTCGGTTTTTTTCAACGTATGGAACGGTACGCTACCACCTTTATTGGCACACCGCTTGTGTCAAATGGTATATTTAGTCGCTCGACGCGAAACTTACCCTACTTTGCAATCTTGGCGTCCGGCCTCATTTTTGGCCTTTTGCACTGGGGACATGGAGCCGCGTGGATTCCGCTTTCCCTACTGGGAATGGCTCTCGCGTATTTAACACACCGAACTGGAAATCTACTGCCGGCCATTGCAGTACACATGACCCTGAATGGTTTCAGCACAGTAATACAGTTCACCGTCTAAAATTCACCAGAAGAGAAAGAATTACCATGCCCGTTGGATTTGCAATCGTTGGATGCGGCATGATCGCCGACTTTCATGCCAANGCCATAGCCGATATCCGNGGGGCGCGCCTTGTTGCTTGCACAAGTCGAAATCCAGACAGTAGTGATCGATTTGCAAAGGAGCAAAGCTGTCGCTCCTACCACGATATAAATGACATGCTAAATGACACGCAAATAGACGTCGTCACGATTTGTAATCCNAGTGGGGCACATATGGAACCAGCAGTTGCATCAGCCAATGCNGGAAAACACGTGATCGTGGANAANCCANTGGAAATCACACTAAANAGATGNGANAAGATTATTCAAGCCTGCAANGNAAATCGTGTTACGCTCAGCACAGTGTTTCCTTCCCGTTTCCACAAGTCNTCTCAATTAATGAAACAAGCTACTGACAAGAANAAGTTCGGCCGNATCACGATGGGCGATGCTTATGTCAAGTGGTATCGCACACAGGAGTACTATGATAGCGGCGCCTGGAGAGGCACGTGGAATCTTGATGGTGGTGGNGCACTCATGAATCAAGCCATCCACAGTGTAGACCTGTTGTTATGGCTTATGGGCCCTGTCGTCTCGATCACAGCACAAGGCGCGATGTTGGCTCATAAACGCATCGAAGTTGAGGACACCGTCGTTGCCACTCTTCGTTTCAAAANTGGGGCACTAGGGGTGATAGAGGCTACCACTGCTGCTTACCCAGGTGCTTTAAAACGGATTGAGTTACACGGAAGTGATGGNTCCGCAGTACTTGAAGAAGAGGATATTAAAGTCTGGGAGTTTGCGAAGATGACCGCCACCGATCGACGACTCGTCGCAGCAATGGCAGGAAACACGCAGACTGGTGGCGGTGCCGCAGATCCCTCTGCAATTGGCCATCATGCACATATGCTTCAATTTAAAGATGTNTTAAATGCAATTCGCAATAAAAAGAAACCGCTCATTGATGGAATCGAAGGACGCAAAAGCGTTGAAGTGATCCAGGCTATATACAAGGCGGCCGCTACCGGACGCACGGTAGAGTTACCACTTAAATCCGATCCCAAGTTGCGCTACCATCAGCAAGGAGTCGGGAAACACGGCTAATTTGTGTAAGAGCTGGTTATTGGGCTTTTAGTTTCGTGCACAAGCAATCTATACTTACGCCACAATACGCGTGGTTATTCGCGTAATTTCTCGCTTCAAGTAAAGCATTTGGCGCCATAATTTTGACTCAAGCAGTGGATTACGCGGTCTATCTAGTCGTCCGCGTAATCCTTTGCGCTGTTCAGGCCCTACCGCTGCGACATTGCGAACGCGTCGCCTCTACGCTGGGTTTTTTGGCGCATAGTGTATTCAAAATACGACGCCANATTACCCTCGACAACCTTCAGCATGCGATGCCTGAATTGTCCAAAANCCATCAATCTCTGATCGCGCGACAGATGTGGACCCACTTATTCATGATGCTATTTGAAGTAGCGCATGCGCGAAGACGCATCCATCGCACCAATTGGCGTAATTATGTGAGCGTTGATAATCAACAACGCATNGTAAATCTAATGCTTAACGACCGACCGACAGTGTTNGTTAGTGCTCATTTTGGAAATTTTGAAATNGCCGGGTACGTTTCCGGTTTACTTGGTTTTCCGACATATACGATCGCNCGNGCATTGGATAATTCATACCTCAACAGATATTTAAAAGACTTTAGAGCGGCCAACGGNCAATACATCGTTGATAAGGACGGTGCTGCGTATGATGTTGATAACGTCTTAAAACACGGCGGCACTCTAGCCTTACTNGGTGACCAGCATGCCGGCCCAAAAGGCCTTTGGGCAGAATTCCTGAATCGACCGGCCTCGTGTCATAAGGCTATAGCGCTTTTCTCATTAGGACAGAATGCTCCAATGATGGTGATTGCGGCTGTACGCAATGTGGGCATGTTGGAGTTTCGCATGATGACGAACACACCATTTGATCCGGAAGAGTCACGTGAGATCGTGCCTACCGTGCGCGGCGTCACGACATGGTATAACGATGAGTTAGCACAAATGATTCGCGAACATCCGTCCCAATACTGGTGGCTTCACCGCCGATGGAAAGGCAAACCCCGAGGATATCGAAAGCGTATGCGCAAGGCGGGTTAGATGAAGTGGGAAACGATTGATAANAACGACATTCCGACGGAAGGTGCTAGCGCTGAAATTGTCGTAGCTGGGAATATCGTCGCTCTATTTAACGTAGACGGTGAGCTTCATGCGCTTGACGGCATTTGTCCTCATCAAGGTGGTCCTCTTGGACAGGGGGCACTTCACGGTTGCGTCGTCAGCTGCCCCTGGCACGGCTGGGAATATGACGTAACCGACGGCCAACACCAGTCGATCCCGGCACTAAAGCACACTTCAATACAAGTGCGCATTGNAGACGGAGTAGTGCAATTGGGGTTTTCGGATGCGTGAAATTCGTTGTGTACGTAACAGTGACCTTCCGCTGATTGCCGAATCAAGCGGTTCTTGGCTGGGCCTATCCGGATTATTACCCGAAGCACGCCTACAACTGTTCGAGCTCGGGCTCTTTTCCAAACCGAGTTTTGAATTCCGGAGTTGTTTCGTAGCAGTTTCTGACAGTCGAATTGAAGCTTTGGTTGTTACCACAGAATCCGAGTCTCACACCTGTATCACTTATGCCAACTCGTCTTCCGAATGCTTAGACGCTCTGGAGGCGACACTGATACAATCACTCACCCAACGCTCTAGCATCAACGCACTGAATTTAGGAGTAACCGATACTGCTTCAGGTCTTTTGACGCATGTACCCGGTATCATCGAGCGCTCCGGGTTACGCGCAAGTTTCTTCCAGTTACGAGACCTGCTACTAGCCCATGGATACACACAACACAACGCAACACCGTTGTTCAGCTTCAACTCAGAACTCCAACGACCTGCATTCAGTAGGGACCAAATGGAATTGCGACGCACCCACGCTATTGCTACGACACACGATATCGTCTTACCCGAATGGAGCCTCAACCTCGACTTGAGCCATTTAAATACACTTGAATTGCAGCTTCAGAACAGGGAAACCGGACAGCCCGATGCAACCGTAGTATTAACCGCAATCCCCGACGGGCAGCCCTCACAATCGACCGTTACCATGCACAGCTGCCAGGGAACCGAGCCACATCTGTCAGCACTTGTTAGTGACTTATGCCGCGGCCATCAGGGAACCCTGTTTGCAATTTTACCGGAATGCTCCCCAGTGCTACAGAACGTCGGTTTTGAAATAGCGGACACCTTCACCACATGGCAGCTGGACTAGGCATCATGCACCTGTATACAGGTCGCGTCCCTCTCTCAACGCTGCCATCTTTGCATCTGCGACAGAACGAGGTAACATCCAAAAACCACAATCCGGGTGAACATACGCAATTCGCTCGGCTCCGATCACGTTGGCGGCTTCTTCGATACGTCGTGCAACCGTCTCAGCAGACTCGACACCGTTATCTTTGATGTCGATGACTCCCAAGCCTATCTCTATGGCTGGATCAATACGTTCAAGTATCGTGAGTTCAGCATCCGGACGCCTTGCCATTTCCAATACGACATGATCCGCTTCCAACGCATTCAAAAATTCAACCAACAAGTCATATTCGCCTTGCTGTATTGTTTGACCCCCGTAATTACCGAAACATAAATGAACCGCTGACGTGGTTTTGACCCGGCGAAGTATTCGATTAATTCCTTCAGCAGCAATCGCACCATCGTGTGGAGCGCCCGTAACGTTTGCTTCATCTACCTGGATAACATCAGCTTCGATTCCCGCTACTTGCTCCCCTAGCAAGTCCCCGAGTGCATTTACCAAAGCTGCAGTGTCCGGATAAAACTCATTTGCCACCATTTTAGAAAGCATATATGGACTAGTAACTGTGAATTTCTTCGGTAGATCCGTAAGATTTGCGTATAGCTGGTAATCATCGTTCAAATTGAGCGTTCCGTGATTAAGTTCATCAACAACAATCCCCGGAGGTTTCTTTCGGAATTCGTTACCTTGCGTGTTTTTCCATACCTGCAATTGATCTCTAGTTAAGTCGCTATTTACGCCCCCCAACGGTTTGAGAAAAAAATCAATCATGCCATTCGTCTCTGCATGATTCACGTCCCAACGATAGAGCTCACCGTCAGCAACTAATTCAATACCAGCCATCTCCTGAGTTTTGATTACCGCCAACATTGCGTCTCGCAGACCTTCTCTACTGCTACTTAATTGAAGCCATGTCGGAACGGGATAACTACCTACGACTGTCGTTTTCATATTTCATTCCAATTCTATTCTGAAATACCTAAGCTCGAATATTCCCAGTCCTTACTCGACACAAACCCATCGAGTGAGTGCATGCGATCAATGCCAAACCCGGCGCAATTTAGCGAGGTGACGTCAAATCTGCCGTCTACAATTTTCGGACTCACCACATCGTTTATTGGTTCATAAAGGGTTTCATGATCTTGCAGAGCCCAGTTTGCGTGGTCTCCAAGATAGTACAGACCGGGATGATAATGATGTCCGTTCTTTTCCACATGTGACAAGCCAAGCGTCGACACCAGTGCCAAGTCCTGTTGTAGCGATACCATACCGACGCAACACAGGTCTTCACCTGTCATCACGGTAGATTCTGGCTCACGTTTGTTTTGCAGGTGAACGAGGCCTGCGTTTAGGATGCTCTTTACAGCACCCTTACACGCCTTGCTACTCACACCACGATAACCAAGTCGATAGGCATCTTTATAAGACTCCAAAGTTCCGTCAGACTCGTCAATTATGATCTTCTTACTCGTAAGTTGATCAAGTTCAGAGCAAACCTTCTCTGATATTGCCACAGTCCTATTAAATGGTTGTTCGATCAGCAAGACATTATTCCAGAACACTCGTAGCTGTTCCTTACCTTGAATTCCTTCCAGAAGCTCACCAAGGCAGTCTGTATTGTCGTACTGCTCGTTTCCATCTAGGGTCACCGAATAGTTGTCGCCATGCCTACGTTCTATCAGCTCCGCGATCGTACAGAGACGTTGTAAGTCAAGTTCGAGCTCGTTTCGAACCTTAACCTTAAGAAAATGTATTCCGCTGTTTTCAATGTATTCCTCTAATGACTCCGGGCGCCCATCATTCAACTGTTGGCTTTCGAAAACATCAGCAAGTGTCAACGGATCGCTCAGGCCCACTGTATGCCGCACTGCAATACTGGCACTCGGTTTTTCAGGTAGCCATTCACCGGTAGATGACTTCTCTAATTCGGAATGAATATCACTAGCTCGTATTCCCAGCAGATTAAGTTTCATTAAATCAAAGAACGACACGCCCAATGCTCGNCCTATACCNTCAATCAAAGCTCTCTCAACCAGCGCTANACCGAAGCTCGANAGAAGTTCGGGCAACTTACGTCGCGTTCCTTCAGACTGNACNTCTGTATAGACTTCACGCCATAGCGGCCAAAACAATGAATGCNCACAATTCANGGCCACCTGTTTTGCANGTTCGATAACATTGATCATCTCGGTAATTTGCAACTCATATGACTTGCCTGGCGTTTTATCAAACCAACTTGGTGGNAAGCAATCACCTGAAAAACCACTCACTGTCGAACCGTTTACACGCAAGTCTATACGCAATACTGCTTGCGGACACTTTGTAAGGCATGCCTTGCCATATCGAAATGGGATTCGCACCTCAGAGTTTCGTATCCAAAGTCCGGCATGGAGGATTTCAATTGTTGGTGCGTCAACGGTCATTGAGTCTCCCCGGATTACGCTTCCGTTTCTTTATTGATTATTGAATCAAGCTCTTCCTTTAGACGTGTTAAGATCTCGTCATAAGGATAAGCTCCAATCGCCTCCGGCCCACGTTTCAAATTGACATAATTCGGTCCACACCAAAGTCCAAGATCGGCGTCATCCGTTTCACCGGGTCCATTGACGCGACATCCCATGACTGCAATCGTGATTGCATGGTCTGCCGCATACTTCGTCATTTCCTTAACGTCCTGAGCAAGCTTTATGAATGCCTCGTTTTCTACCCGTGAGCAACTCGGACACGAGATAATGTTTAANGAATCCTCGTTGAAATTAACAACGGATCGTACTCTTCCATTGTAGATGTCATTTAGGATCCCTTTTCCCGCTTCAATCTCNTGCCCCTTTTGATCATTGCCGACCGTTAGGGANACACGAATCGTATCACCGATNCCTTTACTGATTAGTTGTTCAAACGCGATGCGAGTTTTAATCACACCGTCTGGAGGCATACCAGCTTCCGTAACACCAAGATGTAGCGGAATCTCGGGATACTCTCCTGCAAACCGTGAATTCACCGCGATAACCTTTTGCGGGTCCGAATCCTTGAGCGATACACAATAACGCGTAAAGCCAATTTCATCTAAATACTCACAATGCTCACCGGCGCTTGCAAGCATCGGNGAAATAGAGTCTTCAGCTGAAAATAATCCTGCTTTGTCAGGGTCAACACTTCCACAGTTTACGCCGACGCGAATCGCGCATTGGTTGCCACCAGCAACGTCAGCGATATATTTCACTTTATCTTTCCACGGCTTTTCACGCTCATGATGGTAAAGGTGCCCTGGGTTATAGCGGATCTTATCGACGTTTGGCGCGACTACTTCGGCTAACCGATAGTTCTCCTGCAAATCAACAGCTAAATTTGCCTCTGTTTGCAGCCGAATCTCGGCCAAGGCGGCGGCATCTTGTTTGCTATCCACAGCGATCCTNACCACATCTGCACCAGCTTCTTCAAGCAGACGTATTTGACNTACGGTCGCATCAATGTCGGTGGTATGCGTTGCCGTCATGCTTTGTACGGCAATTGGATTTCCGTCACCGATGACGATGTTACCAATTTCGACGCTTCGCGTGGGGTTCCGGGTGATTTTCAAGCTCTTAATCCCAATGCAAAATAATACATATACGTCCATTGTCCCTTCGAAAACAAGACCATGCAACAACCGCTTTTGCACATCGTATTACACTCACCGGAAATTCCTCAGAATACCGGTAACATCGGTAGAACCTGCGTAGCACTCGATGCAAAACTATGGCTTATTCAACCCATCGGCTTTCAGTTGGATGAGAAACGTTTATTACGAGCGGGCTTAGATTACTGGCAACACTTGGATATCGAGGTCCTGCCCTCCTGGAATGNTGCGTTAGACGTCTTTGCAGGTTATAACATCTGGTATTTCAGCAAGCGAGCAAACAAGACGTATTCGAAGGTTAGTTACCATCGCGGGGACGTGTTAGTTTTTGGTAGTGAGACACAGGGCTTACCGCCCTCGCTTATAGATGGTCACCCGGAAGAGGCGCTTTATATACCTATTCGCCCTCCGGTTCGAAGTCTAAATCTCTCAAATGCCGTTGCCATCGCAGCCTACGAGGCGAATCGACAAATCGACCCGGCTAATACGTGCTAGTGGAATTGAATATCGAACGCATTTGTGTAAAACAGTGGATTACCCATTTTGCAAACGCATGGTGACATATCATGCATGCGCGCCGATAAAAGGACATCCACGTGCCGAACCTCGCTCCATCTATACTCAGTAGCTTTGCAACCGACTTACTTGCCGCCGGCGGTATGACTGCTGAAGAAGCAGCCATCGTAGGACCAAGCCTCGCCAACGCCAATACATGCGGTTACAGTTCTCATGGCGTGATGCGTATCCCTTTCTATTTGGANATGCTGAAAGTAGGCGATGTAAANAGCNANGTGGAACTCACAGCCATCGAAGAAGGCGCCTCNACNTTCGTGGGTGATGCAAACTGGGGTATNGGACGTGTGCAGTGCGGGCGATTGCTNGATCATCTCGTGCCAAAAGCCAAGNAATACGGAAACGCTATTGGCACGCTGAGAAACAGTGGCCACATAGGACGACTTGGTGAGTATTGTGAAATTGCGGCGAATGAACATGGATTAGTTTCTATGTTGATGGTGAATACACATGGCGCCGCCAGGCGNGTCGCTCCNCCCGGTGGAATAGCACCGCGTCTNGGCACAAACCCAATTGCAATTGGCGTTCCACGAGGTAATGNACCNCTGATACTCGACTTTAGTACCAGTGTCACTGCTGAAGGCAAGGTACGTGTTAAGTCNATCGCAGGTGAGTCNATTCCNGAGGGCTGGATCATCGACAGCGATGGNAATCCAAGCACAAATCCAGACGATCTTTATACGGATCCCCCCGGCACAATCTTACCTATGGGTGGTGATCAGTCTTACAAGGGTTTTGGCCTCTCCTTAATGATCGACATTTTNTCCGGAGCANTATCCGCCGGGCTATGCGCCAGAGAAACGCCCCTTACACCGAAAGGAAACTGTGTCTTCCTCATGGTGATTGATCCAGCACGCCTTGGTGGACTCGAGGCCTTCCAACGCGAAGTTAATCAGATTTCCGACTTTGTAAAGAGCTGTCCGACACGTGATCCAAATGGTGAAATTCTGTTGCCCGGAGATCCTGAGCGAAAGACTGTTGCAGCAAATACAGCTAATGGTATCGCTATTGACGATGAAAACTGGGCCAAGCTCACCGAGTTGGCACAATCACTTTCAGTTGACATTCCACAGCTATAAGACTTCACCATCGCAATATTAATTGCATTCGCTCGCTAATCTGCGAAGATATCGTCATTCACTTGATTGACNATTTAGTAACGGTATCCACCATGCAGAACANNCGCGCGGCCTCACTCACTATTGCATGCATTTTCGCGTTTTACGGTGACGGTTTGGCCGAGACAGTTCAGGTCGAAGCCCAACCTTTGCAAGCTCAAGCAATGCGGGTGGCNAAAGCACTTGAATTCCTAGGCGAGCCACTCTCTCGCAAAGATGCGAAACAGCTGTCACGTGCGCTTGAAGAAGGTGACGAAGAGTCTGTATACCAAATCCAAGAAATCCTTGACCGTCGTGTATTGGCGGATGTTCATATCAATCCCGAAAGCCGTGTAAAAGTCTCAAGAGGCAGTGCAAATGCATCTTTGGNACAGCAGGGATGGAGAATATTCCTGGTAAAGGTACATAACGAGGCCGGTGTAACCGCNGCTCTGGATATTCAAAGTCCTAATGCGGGACCNGTTTATAAACGTAGTTCCGGAAGTCCGGCTCCTGACACGGCAATNATCAAAACTAGTGATGTCAAAACACGCTGGATGAGTGTCGCCAGCTTTGATAGCCAACCGCTTGAAAAGACCCTCTCCGGACTAGAGTGCGAATATCGAATCGTGCAGATTTTTAGTCGCGATGCTGGTAAACGTGAAGCGACNCTACAATTCAATGTTGGCCAGGGCACTCAGGATCTAGGTTTTCGCAGCGATCTACCAATACTTTTCGATTGTGAACGCGCCGTTAATGTACGCCTAAACGTCGTTGATGATGATGGNAAGCCAACAACAGGTCAGTTTGTTATTAAGGATGAGCTTAACCGAGTATATCCATCACGTGCTCGGCGATTGGAACCCGACTTCTTCTTTCATGATCAGATTTANCGTCACGATGGCGAATCAGTATTTCTGCCGCCTGGAGAATACGACGTNGANTATTCNCGNGGCCCNGAATATCTGATNCTACNCAAGACAATAANCGTGCCNGANCGCGCAAACCATAGNGAAACGTTTCGCCTCAAACGCTGGATTCATCTAGCACAAATGGGATGGTATTCCGGAGACCACCATGTGCACGCTGCCGGATGTGCACATTATGAATCTCCTACCGCCGGTGTAACTCCGGAATCGATGATGCGNCATATTCTAGGCGAAGATTTAAATATCGGTTGCGTCCTGTCGTGGGGTCCTTGTTGGTACGACCAAAAACAGTACTTCGATGGCAAAATCAGCCCCCTTTCCACNGACTTCAATCTTATGCGTTACGACGTAGAGGTTTCTGGCTTTCCGAGCTCCCACGCGGGCCACCTGTGCCTNTTGCGNCTAGAGGAGGATGACTACCCNGGAACGACAAAGATTGAAGAATGGCCTAGNTGGGACCTTCCCGTGCTTAGATGGGGTAAGGAACAAGGCGGTGTAGTCGGTTTTTCTCATAGCGGCTGGGGATTACAAGTCGATGATGACACANTNCCCAGTTATAANATGCCAAAGTTTGACGGGATCGGTGCCAATGAATACGTCGTCGACGTTGTGCACGGAGTGACCGATTTCATTTCCGCCGTAGACACACCAATTATTTGGGAGCTAAGCGTTTGGTATCACACGCTCAATTGTGGATATACATGCCGTATAAGCGGTGAAACCGACTTCCCGTGCATCTATGGCGAACGAGTGGGACTTGGACGTGCCTATGTAAAGCTACCAACACAAGGACCTCTAAACTACGACCAATGGGTGCAAGGGATTAANAATGGTCGAAGTTATTGTTGTGACGGTCGAAGTCATTTAATTGATTTTCATGTGAATGATGTTGCCGTTGGAGAGCCAGGNCCTACAGGGCAACCAAGCCTCCTTACCCTTTCAAAAGCTGGCACAGTAAACGTTGGCGTCACTGCAGCAGCATATTTAAATAAAGAGGCAGATGCTGAGCTTAAGAGTCGTCCACTTAGCGAAAAGCCTTATTGGCATGTGGAGAGAGCTCGCATAGACGCGACTCGTAAAGTACCAGTGGAACTAATTGTAAACGGAATCTCCGTTGAAACGATTGAAATTGAAGCGGACGGAGCCTTGAACGATATTCAGTTTCAAACGGAATTAACACAGTCAAGCTGGGTTGCCGTAAGAGTATTTCCAAGTAGCCACACTAATCCAATCTTTGTGGAGATTGATGGCAAACCAATTCGCGCTAGCAAACGAAGTGCCCAGTGGTGTCTTGACGCAGTGGACGTATGCTGGAATGCCAAGAAGGGGCGAATACGACAGGCTGAACAGGCCGATGCCAAAGCTGCTTTCGATGTTGCTCGCGAAGCATACAAGAGGATCATCGCCGAATCATACAATGACACGAAATAAAGAGGGGCTACTCTATACGCAATCCGTATAGAGGCATGTGACGGTAATAGACTTCAAGCATGAACGTGCAAAAACATGTCATGAATAGGCGTCCACCTCTGCCCTGCCCCCATTCGTCATGCGACGGACTCCAGCTACCCACTTCACGACCACTCTTAACTTGTTTGGATGGAATGACGTCACGCATGACCTCATTCCATTTCACCCAATTATCGTCATCCATATGATGCAGCATTTGTGCAGCGTAGTACCATGCGTAAACATTCGTCAGATCGGTAAGGTCATTTTCATTCCAACGTAACTTCTGGGCCGCTACGATTTGAGCACCGGACTGTAGTCGCGGGTCCTCTTTTTCCCACCCAAGGTATTGCCGGCATAGTAAGGCTTCAGCAGTCATCGAAAACTTGTTCGTACCGCCAGGTTGGTATGCGTATTGAACACCTCCATCGACCGTTACGCTGTCCAAGTAATCACTGATCTTCTCTAAGTTTTCCTTCGGGACGATTAGCCCCGCCATCCGAGCGCTCTGAAGTGCCATCACAAACCAACCGGTTACGGATGTATCAGACTGTCCATTTGGACTGTATCTCCAACCACCCGTTCCTGCCTGCACCTGGCACGCAAAGTCTATAGCCCGTTGCGCGGGTTCCTTAAATGTTTTGTCGTAGCTCATACCATAGAGTTCACATAACGCTATCGTGGCAATTGCCTGAGTATATAGTCGGTGATTAAAACCACCATGAATCCCAAAGGAACCGTCATCCTGAAGAAGCGGCAACAACCATTTCCATCCTCGTGCCACTACATCTTTGTACGGCCCTTGCTTATGCGTATTCCCATTGCCTTGAAACGCCAGGATGGCTAACGCGGTAGCTGCCAATTTGTTCTCAATATTTGCACCACCGGTATACGGACCTTTAAGACTCCAACTTCCGTCCGGACGCTGTTGCCGTTTGAGCCACATCAACGCCTTTTGCACGGCGCCTTCAGTAATTGCTGTACCACCGAACGTGTCGAGTAAGGCCGTACGACGCCCTTCCTCTCTACCAGTGAGCGCAAGACCAATCGCAGGTGCTTTCTCCATTGGCTGTGGAGCGGCTTCTTCCGGCATCTCTTTTTCTTCCGGCTCCGGCGGTGCCGCCTCTATGTCGTTTGTTAGCTCTTGGTGTTTTTGTCGATCTTTTTCAGCTAGTTCAGGTTCGCCGAGAGCCTTGTAAGCTTTCGCTCGGGCGGCGTACGCATATGCATAATCAGGATCTAGCTCAATGACTTTGGAGAAGTCGTCGATAGCTTTCTGGTGTTCGTAGAGTTGGCTGTAAGCATAGCCTCGGTTGTTGTACGCAGATGCATAATCAGGGTTTATCTCAATCGCTTTGGTGCAGTCGTCGATAGCTTTTTGGTATTCGCCGAGGTTGTCGTAAGCACGGCCTCGGAAGTAGTACGTATGAGCATCTTCCGGAGCTAGCTCAATCGCTTTGTG
>PAXU01000035.1 GCA_002714565.1 Rhodopirellula sp. | reverse complement strand
CTTGGTGAATATTTAAGATGTGGACTATGCTGCAGCCGAACAACTCATAAAACAAACACACCTTTGCGAACGGACCACGCCAACACGCACACGGGATTTGTTAACGCACCTTACCGGCACTCGTGTTGAATTCAAATCGACTTCAAACATCCACATCTTAAATATTCACCAAGCAAAGGGCTTAGAGTATGACGCTGTTATCCTCCCGGAATTACATATCCTCCTAAATTCCCGGCCGCCAAAATATGTTTACTCCAGATCGGGCACTGAAATAACACAGGTAATGCGATACTGCAACAAGGACGAGTTCGGCCTCTTACCAGACGAACTCAAGGAGATCCAAAACGCTCACACGGAAGAGCGCATCACCGAGTTGATGTGCATGCTATACGTAGCCTTAACACGTGCAAAACACGGCCTATACCTCGTGGTACCCCCCATCACGAACACCGAAAAGCCACCTGGACGCTATCACGAGCTAATTCATCACGCCTTATGCGGAAAATATTTAACTCCCGACATAGAAGTCCCCTGGTACGATGGTGATTCACGATGGCCGTCTAAAATTGATCGCACACTTGATCCNGTTGCCGAAGTGATACACCTACCAAAGAAGCTAAAGGTGGACATTGCAAAGCGGGAAATCTCCAAGTTCAATTCCGCTTCTCAGTTGGAAGGCGGAGAACTCCANGATGTATCCACTCTTTTTGAACCAATAAACACTGGTGGAATGGCATACGGAGACCTTGTTCACGGACTTTATGAACAGGTTAACTGGCTGGATGAAACACCCACCTTGGATCCCAACTTAATACGCACGGATCTACTGCAAGACGTATTAGAGACAGCCGTCCTTAAGGTCCAATCTCAGCTAGACTCTGAATCCAACTCGCCTTTCTTCCGTTCTTTCTATACCGGCGAATACCTTTCATTGAACCCATCCATTGGAAGAGCCTGTACAACCGTAAGCGAGATAAGTTTGCAGGTTAAACATGAATCACCAATTCTGGTGAGAAATAATGACACCATCTCCACAGGCTACATAGATCGGTTAGTATTAGTGTTCGTAAATAACAAAGTTGTCGCCGCAGATATTTTGGACTACAAAACCGACACTATCCGCGACGATGATCACTTAGCCAACCGCGTCGAACATTATTCCCCACAGTTAACGCGGTACATGGACGCGATCCAACAGATGTACCGATTGCCAGAAAACCATGTCACCTCCAGGTTGGTTTTCGTTAACTCCCACCAAATCGTTGAAATACCGAACCGCAGAGACTAGCACAAACTCGTGAATACTGAACCCACCCCATCCTCGTATCGAATTCACAACGGCCAAATGTTTATCGGAGATGGTGGCGACGCCATTGCCGGTGCTGAAATCCATGTAGTTGAAGAGCGTATAACCTATGTAGGCTCATCTGAGGCAGCACCGCCGGTCCCCGCATCCACCGTAACCATCGACGCGAACAACGGTACGATCCTTCCGGGGCTCGTCGAAGCCCATTTTCATCCCACTTATTTCAATGTTGCCGCATTAGAAGATCTCGATATCAAATACCCAGTCGAGTATGTCACCCTTCTGGCCGCCGCCAATTGCAAACTAGCACTAGAATGTGGCTATACCGCTGCAAGAAGTGGTGGCAGCCTTTTTAATATTGATGTCTGGCTCAAGAAGGCAATAAATGAAGATGTTGTCGTTGGACCCCGTTTGGCCGCGAATGGAAGAGAAATATGCGGCGTAGGTGGCCTGATGGACTGGAATCCCGATTTTCGAAAAATTGGGATGGAAGGTCTTGTGTTACTAATTAATGGGCCCGAAGAAGCACGTGCTGCGGTTAGAAAACTGGTCAAGGATGGTGTCGAATGGGTCAAGACGTATCCGACCGGTGACGCGGCGGCACCAGACGCAAACGATCATCACACGCTTTGCATGACATTTGAAGAAATGCATGCAGTCGTCGAAACCGCTCACAATCACAACCTAAAGGTTACTGGTCACTGCCGTGCAACAGAGGGCATTAAGAATGCACTACTAGCTGGTTATGATTCACTGGAGCACGGAACATTCATGGACCGTGAAACCATGGATCTCTTATTGGAACGTGATGTTCCGGTCGTGCCAGCACTATATTTCGAAAAGGCATCGATAGATAACGGACCGGCCTTTAACATGCCGCAGGCGGTAATTGATGGACATCAGGAAACGCTCGACGGTGGTGCTGAGAGCGCACGCTGGATCCTGCGTGAAGGGGGACGGATTGGACTTGGAGGCGACTATGGTTTTGCCTGGAATCCACACGGTGACTATGCCAAGGAACTAACCTTTTTCGTAGACTTTGTTGGCTTCACAGTTCCCGAGGTCGTTAAATGTGCCACCAAGACAGGCGCTGAGATTATGGGACTCGCCGACGAAATTGGGACGCTCGAGGTTGGCAAGCTAGCAGACATACTGGTAGTAAACGCTGACATTACGCAAGATATCTCTGCCCTTGAAGATCAGGCCAATATCACCGCCGTAATGCAGGGTGGTATCATTAAGGCNGGCACAATGCTGACCGCCGCGTCATAAGCGTGCCCTCATCACATATTTACAGACTAACTTTGAGTACACACTATGCATTTATCCAAAACGACCTTTTTGGCATTCTGCCTTGCGATTACTCTGCCCCTTACGGTTTTCTCGCAATCCTTAACATGGGAAATCAAACCACTGGCACTTGATACCAATGAGGGTGTAGCCATCGCCGACTTCGACGGTGATGGCAAATTAGATGTGTCAGCAGGTCGTAACTGGTATCACAACCCCGACTTTGTCGCACGTCCGTTGCGAAACTTTGGCGACGTAAACGGCTACGCTGAAAGTAACGGTGACTTTGTATACGACGTGGATAAAGATGGTCGCCCTGATGTGATCGCAACGGGGTTCTTTGACACTAAACTCATGTGGTTCCGCAACCCAGGCAAAGAAGCATTGCGACTCGGTCAGTTATGGGAACCTCATCTGCTCGTCGATACCAAGAATCAACAAAACGAAGCACAATTGTTTGAAGACATCGATGGTGACGGGACACCAGAATGGATCGTTAACTCTTGGATTGCAGACCGACCGTTTCTTGTATGGCGATTTGGAAAAGCCACTCAGGAAGTCACGGTAAAGGAACCCGGTAAACCCAATCACGTCGTCAACGTCCCCGCGCTCGCGCAATGCACAATTGGAGTCAACGCAAACGGTCACGGCATGGCAGTCGGTGATCTCAATGGCGATGGCCACAAAGACCTCCTCGTTGGAAAGGGATGGTACGAGTCTCCTACGTCCGATGTACTTGGCCAGACCTGGAAATATCATGCCGATTGGGATCTACATACTAGCGTTCCGATGCTCGTGATGGATGTCAATTCAGATGGTCGCAACGACCTTATTGTCGGACAGGCGCACGATTTCGGACTTCATTGGTGGGAACAATTACCACCCGCCGACGGAAAGCTGGTTTGGAAGAAGCATCTGATCGATGATACCGTCTCTCAGCTGCACGTTTTGCATTTGGCAGATTTAACGGGTGACGGCAGTCCTGAATTGATTACCGGAAAACGGTATTTTGCACACAACGGCGGAGACCCAGGAGCGAAAGACCCTGTCACAATGCTCTACTATGAAATCGATAGAAAAGAAGCCAAGTTTACACGGCATGTCATCTCTAAAGAGCAGGTGGGCACTGGATTGCAGATCAAAACCGGTGATATCGATGGTAACGGGCTTAATGACATCGCCGTAGCTGGAAAAAGCGGTACCTATATCTTGTTTAACAAAGGCCTGAAGAAATAACTTCTCAAACTGGATTAGAAATGAAACACGCGTTTAGGTATTCGATTTACTGTTTTTTAGCAACGACAATAACCGCATATTCAGCCGAACCCATTAATGTCGTTGTTTGGGATGAGCAACAACCGGCTCAGAAAGAGGCGTACGATAATTTTCTAGGCAATGAGATTGCCAAATACCTCGAGGCTCAACCAGGCTTAAACGTAAGAAGCACAAACCTTGGTGCCGCAGANAAGGGACTCGCAGACAATGTATTAGACTCTGCTGAAGTTCTAGTTTGGTGGGGACACGTGCGCCAGTTCGAGATTCCTCCGGAAAAAGGNAAGGAGATCGTGCAGCGCATTAAACGCGGTCAACTCTCGCTNNTAGCGTTNCACTCTGCCCATTGGGCAACTCCATTCGTGGAGGCCATGAATGAACGAACNCAGATGAACGCACGTTCCNAGTTCCCCACAGTGCCCAATGAAAGACTTGTAATAAAAAATATCGCTCCCCCGAGTCGGTATACGACGCCAGATTACGACACCCGCATTACTCCCCGCATCTTTCCGCGTAAATTCCCAGACGGTCGCACCGAATTAACCATCCACCTACCAATTTGTTGCTTCCCCGCCTATAGAAATGACGGCAAGCCTAGCTCGTTGTTCACGCTCCTGCCTGATCACCCAATCGCCAAAGGNGTGCCAACTGCATTTCAACTACCNAGTACAGAAATGTATGACGAACCATTTCACGTACCCGATCCGGACGAGGTTGTTTTTGAAGAACGCTGGCCAACAGGTGAATGGTTCCGCAGCGGTTCCGTTTGGAATATTGGCAAGGGCAAAGTCTTCTACTTCCGTCCGGGCCACGAGACATTTCCTGTTTACAAACAAAAAGTTGCGTTGCAGATCGTGGAAAACGCCGTACGGTATCTGGCTAGCGAATTGCCGGAGTAGCTAACACTCAAGCTATAGCCGTAGGAATTAACAACTCAGCTATACAAGATGCCTGCAACCCCAGGCAATCAGTCCAGCTAGTGAATCCACTCCCAACTTCTCTTTTAGACGCTGCTTGTACGTATTTATCGTTGTCGTCTTTACGTTCATGGCCTTTGCAATTCCTTTGGTATGCAATCCGCCAATTAGATGTCGCAANCACTCGGCTTCGCGGCCAGTAATGTTCCTTGGTTGGTTATCTTCAATTGCAACAGAAGAAACCATCATNGTTACTTCGTTCGTATCAACCGGNGTCGCGCGACATTCGTAAATCGTTTTCTTTTCTTTNGTCACGTTTAGTTCAAANCGCACGACAACNTTTTTTCTGTCAAANAGAACAGNCTGATACGCCTGCCGCATTTTTTCCTTTTCTTCGTTAGTTTCAACCCAATCCCATGGTTGTGTATAGATCACTTCAGCGTCCGAGTGATGGAAAAGGGGGGCAGCAAACACGATCCGCCCACGGGCATCGTGAAGCGTAATCAGTGGTTCTGTCAGAGTGTGAAGTTTCATAGAATCTTATGTAAATCGGTATTTCTGTGGGTCGTCAAACGGCACGTTCATCCTCCACTATAGCACGCGGCAATAACCCATGACAAAAGTCATCCGTTCATTCCAAAACACAATGCGACACACTTTGCTCTTCAGCTGCATTGCTATGTTAGGCGTCGCCGTGCCCACCATTGCTCAGAGTCCATCGGCGGAATTCCGTCGGTTAGACACAAACATGGATGGTCGCCTTACCGGCGCAGAACTCCAGTCCATACCGTTACAGCTCAAAAAACAGCTCGATCGCAACGATGATGGTGAAATCTCTTCCGCAGAAGATATACAACACCAGGTGCAATCCCTAAGTCCTTCCAAACAAAACGTGAACTATGCAGAAAATACGAATCCGCGCCAAACATTAGATATCTGGTCAGCAAACAATCTCAAGCCAAGAACCAGACTTCCGATTGTCGTATGGATTCATGGTGGTGCATGGCGATCTGGAAACAAACGCCAGGTACACGAAACTTTTAAACGATTTGTATTAACAAGGCGGTATGTTGGTGTTTCCATAAATTATCGTCTCTCACAGGAAGCACGGTGGCCAGCCCAGCTTCATGACTGCAAGGCTGCGATTCGATGGATTCAAGCTAATGCAATTACGTTTAACGGAGACGCAAAACGCGTTATCGTAATGGGATCCTCTGCCGGTGGGCATTTGGTTTCCATGCTTACGACAACGACGGGTGATCGGTCAAGTGAAGGCACAGTTGGTTCCGAAGGCGGCGACAAGGCTACAGTGATTGGCGGGATCAACCTGTATGGCCCAACCGACTTTCTTCGCATGAACGACTTTCCATCTATTATTGATCATGATGCGCCGAATTCTCCGGAATCTCAGTTGATTGGGGCCCCAATTCAATCGAGACCCGAACTAGTAAATCTCGCAAACCCCATAAAGTTCGTGGATGTTACCGACCCACCGTTATTATTGGTCCACGGAACAGACGACAAATTAGTCTGTTTTAACCAATCTGAGCTGTTGCATCATGCAATTAGAGCGGCCGGCGGCCGCTCAACGTTGCTGACTATTTCAAAGGGTGGACACGGTGGTTTTATCACACCTAAAATCACATCAAGCATTATGTCATTTGGCGACTATCTCATTGGCGAGAAAAAGAAATTGCCCGTAGATTCAACCTTGCCGGGCAAAAGAACGCCGTAAAACGAAGTTCAAAGTTGTATGATTTCAATACAACTGATGTGTATCTTTTTGAACGAGTCGTTCACCCTAGTGACAACTTAAGTCCCTTTAAAAAAGACTCATCCATTGAATTTTCACCTAGTTTTGTCCGTATATAGCTAGATTTTTTCAATTTCTGTGAAAACTCTGTTTTCATTGCACATTTGGCACAGTCATTGCATATGTACAAGAGCAAAGGGTTCATATTGAAAGGATTTGTGATGATTAAAAGACTCAAGGATCCACAGAATTTGGAAATCACAGCACAGTGTGCTGAAATTCGTAACGGATGGTCTAGTGAGGAATTGAAGGAGCGATCCGTACCACGCTTCCTCCGAATTTGGCTCCCGGAACTCCAAGAGTGGGTGGTTATGACGAAAGAAAACGCCTGGTTACTCGACAACCCTGGTGCAGACCCTCTTTCCAACTGATCACATACAGCTATAGAACACGATGGTATAAACTGCCATGGCAAAGCATTGGCAGTTTAAGTTAACCTTTGCGTATTCCAGTATCCGACTCTGTATAATAGGTTGCAGATCGTGAAGGTATAATTGTGTTAACTATATACGACAAAAAACCAACAAAGACCTGTTCCGGGCTCTCGCGACGGGAATTACTACGCGTCGGAGCCATGGGCAGCGGCTTGTTCTCACTGTCCAACCTGNTGGCTACCAAGTCACACGCATCAGATTTCCTACGTAATAAATCTGTCGTCNTGCTATTTCTTCAAGGCGGCCCGTCACANATCGAATTTTTCGATCCCAAAATGACGGCNCCTGCCGAGATTCGNAGCGTTACCGGCGAAATACAGACTGCTACCCCCGGAATCACTTTTGGTAGCACNTTCCCTAAACTTGCATCCATGATGGACAAGTTCACCGTTGTACGTTCGTATCAATCTCGCAACTCCGGCCATACCTATTTGGACGTTACAAGCGCGAGAAACCCTTTTAAAGCATCAATCAGCAGCATCTATTCACGTATCGCTGGCACTAATCATCCCCAAACTGGGATGCCTCGCAACGTACTGTTGCTGCCTGAAGCTATTGACGGAGAGTTAAAGCTACGGCGAAACTTTGAAACAAGTGCCCTGCCGACACTCGTGGCTCCTGGCGTTTATGGTACCGCTGCTTCGGCATTTAATCCTTCCGGCGGGGGTGACCTTAAGGCCAACATGGAAATGAAGATCGAGCCCGAACGACTCCTCGATCGACAGTCACTGCTTCGAAACCTCGATAACATTCGTAGAGACGTAGACGCTACCGGTTTTTTGGAAGGCGCCGATCGATATCANACACAGGCATTTGACGTGATTGCCCGTGGTGTCGCCGATGCGTTTAATCTCGAACAGGAAGATCCAAAAGTCGTTGCCGAATACGATTCGACCGGGGTCTATGATCAACGCTCATTACAACGATATCACGACATGAGTCGCGCCTCCAATCTATTAGGACATCAGATGCTCCTAGCGCGACGCTTAGTTGAACGTGGCTGCGGCTTTGTTACGGTTTCGGATTGCGGTTGGGATATGCATGCTAACAACAACAGCCCCAAAAACATGACCGGCATTTGGCCAATGGCCAGACAAGTCGATCATGCGGTCGCAGCATTCATCCACGACATCCATCGCCGCGGTCTTCAAGACGACGTTCTGTTGTTGGTTACAGGCGAAATGGGTCGCACCCCGCGTATCAATGGCAATGGGGGCCGCGATCACTACGGAAANGTCACGAGCCTTTTNATGTCGGGAGGCGGCATTAACCCTGGGCAAGTCATCGGNCGAACCGATTCCCAAGCGTCTAAACCTATCACCACTCCATACGGGCCGGAGCANTTGCTCGGCACAATATTGCGTACCGTATTTGACGTGGGTGAATTGCGACTGGAAAGCCAATTCCCCAGTGATTTATTNAGATGGATAGAGGGCACGCCCATCATCGACGGCGTTATCTAAGGACGNCCNATNNGACTCGTNTNCTAAGGGCGNAGATAGATTTGTTTCCGATGCATGTAGACGCAGATCGACCAGAGAATTGCTAAAGCGNTGCAATACTGCGCCACGTATTGGTAGTACACCCAATTCCCCTCGTTTAGGCCCAACGCAATGGCGATCCAACCTAGGTGCGTCGCGATTTGTTCTCTGAGCCAACCACCAAATAACTGGGACATCATATAGATGGCCAGTGAATTCATGCCGACCACGGCTATCGGTGCTCCAACTTTTTCCAGCGGCATTAGATCAAATAGAACAACAAGTAAACCGAGAATTACGACGACCACCCCGCCGCTAAAGAGTGTCCAGCTCGACGTCCAAATCTTCTTTATCATCGGGCCATCGAGACTTTCCACAGGAATCGACAAGGCCAGCAACAAGACACCAAGAAGGAATATGCCGCTCACCATTCGGCCTTTACCTGGTGTGTCCAATAGTATCCATCCGCATATTACACCGAAGAGCATTGTGACCATCGATGGCAGGAAGTTTAGAGTTTGATAACCACCGTTGTTTCGTTGATATGGCCCTAATTCCGAAGGTCTTGGAAAAAGATTAAGGAGCCATCGATCAAATCGCGTACCTGCGTTTGCGTCTCGCTTGTAGACGTCAACCTGAATTGGTTCGACGTTTTCCGAGCTGTCTTCTACCGGCGGTTCAACCGGCACCATTTGATGCATGATCACCGAATAGGAACATAAGATTGCCGTTGAGGCTATTCCCAGCGATAAGTACTTTTTCCCTGGTATGAGGGCAATCAAATAGACGAAGAAATAGCCGAGGCCAATTTGCGCAAGGACATTCATAAAATCGAAATGCGTACGGCTGTACTTCACCGAGTAAAGAAATACCCCCAACCCTACGAGCACTAAGCTTCGCCATGCAGCATGCCCTAGAATGCGACCATTCGTTTGGCCTTTTCTNGTACGAGATTTTAGCGCAAATGGGATCGACACTCCGGCCATGAACATAAAGGCCGGCTGAATCATATCCCACCACGAGAAAGGCGTTGCTGGTCTGTAAAAGGTCGCCCCCTCGCCCCATCCAAAACTAATCCAATCCGGATGGTGCGTATGAAAGTGCATCTGCTTGAGCCATTCATGCGTCTCAGGTTGCAATATTTGGTACGCCTCGGATTGCAACGACGAATCCGGTGAAAACTCGGCGGTTGTCTTTCCTAATCCAAAGGCCCCACCGACAAGGATGATCATGATCAATCCCCTGTACACATCGAGCGATAATCTTCGGCCGGAATTTGCCACGCATTCGTCCTTCGGCTTTATAAGGTTATTCAGTATTCGAGTTTTGGGCAGTGTTCCAAGACGCCTGAAGAGGTCATCATCTCTTCCACGTCATCCAACTCGAGTGGACAACGCTCCGTAAAGGTCTCAATACCATCTTCTGTTACGCAAACCGTATCTTCAACACGAATATAGAGACGATGTGATGGTATCCACATTTGCGGGTCTAGGGCAAATACACATCCCGGCTGCAACGGTCCGTCGTGGTACTCTCCAAAGTCATGCACCGCCATTCCAACCATATGTGATAGATGTCCTTTAAACGACAGCGTCGCGATAGCTCCATCTTTGAAGGATTCGTCGCTCCAATACCAACGGTCAATGACTGCCTTCATTTCTTCAGCTGCATTTTCCATTACCAATTCAGGCATTAAACCAGGCTTAATGTGCCGCTTTAGCACCTTATGATATTCAACGATGTACCCATACAATTCGCGATGAAGGTCATCGTATTTCCCATTAACAGGCCATAACCTGCCAATGTCGCTAGTGTAATAGTGCACATCAGGGGCAAAGTCCATCANCACATGCTCACCGGCGAGGAGCGTCTTATTATTCCGGAAGTAATGGGCATTCCAGATGTTTTCGCCGGCCGCCACGATTGCTCGATAACCTGGCCCTAATGCTCCATTAACACTAAACACGAGGCTCGCGACAGCCGCCAAATCCGATTCGCTAATACCCACCTTCGTNCTACACATGGCTTGGATGACGGCTTCAGCTGTTAGATCGCCTGCAATGCGCATCCAGTTTTGCTCTTCCTCATCTTTTATTGAACGCATTGATGTAAGGACATCCGCCACGGATGATGAGGTATCAACTTCAATGCCCCACTGCGTTACGACCTTCTCCAACATCTGTGCGGTAGACGTAAACTCGCGTAAAGGGTCATCTGCATAACTATGTATTTGATGTCGGACGACATCCTGGCAGACTTGTGCACCCTCGCTGTATAAAGTGGACACGGCGGCTGTACCATGTGACTGCAAATCTTCTCTCAAAGAATCTCGCGCCTTCACATGTGTAACACCCGTGAGTTGTTTAACAACCTCCTCGTCTTCCACCGAGAGCATTGCACCTTCTGATCGTTCCATCTTTGCGTCTAAACAGGGCAAATAAAGCGTTGATGTACAGCTTGTCGTGTCAAGCATAAGATAGGCATGAGGTACTTCAATACCTGTCATATAGTAGAAATCGTTGAACTGACGAAAATAGTCAAANGCACCACTACTNGTGTTTCCGGCGANTAATACCAGTTGCCCTGTNCCCAANCGCTTGCANACGTCAGNTCTCCTCCGCACAAGGCACTCTGGCGAATAACTACTACGAAAATATGGTGATCTTTTTCCGACATTCGTCATAACGCTGATACCTGATACGCTCTGGAGAAATCCCACTGATGAAGCNCTTCGAAGTGCTGTATGATAACCCTTTTGGCGCGTTGCAAATTGATCAAGGGTCATAAAATGACCGGCAAATGGTTCATAAAAACACATCAAGGCGAAGAACTCGGGCCATTCGGCTACTCAACACTGTTGGACATGCTTTCGGCACCCCCGTATTCTGAGAATGCCACGCTTATTCGCCCCGAGTGGCGGGACGCCTGGAAACCAGCACTGATTGAAATTCCATCCCTAATGGATATCGGAGAGCAAGAACAAGCCGAATCCGTTGTAGCCGCCATGCCTGGAGAAATAGAATCCCCTACGAGATCTACACAATTACTCCACATCCATCGCAGTCGCTGGGCGTTGTTACCTTTAGCCATCTTATCGCTCATTGGAATGACCGCACTCTTCCTAAAATTGCTGGAAGTTCCGAGTGGATACAGCGCTACAGCACCGTTAGCCGGTTCAAATAGAGCGATTCTTTGCACAGTCCTATTTGTCTTTCCGCTTAGCGCACTTTGGAAAATGGCATTTGCGTCCTTTCAGGACCATCTATCAGAAGATCGGTACATTGATCTATTCCTGAACCATATGCAACGTTTTTGTTTTACCTTACTTTTTGCTGTGGCGATTACTATTGGCGCATATCTCCTCACATCGTTCGGTTAGAATGAATCAAATGCAAGCAATTCGATCTCTAAAACGTGTTCTGACGTCGTACCTACTATTCGCTTTTTTCAGTAGCGGATTCACTGCCGCCGATGAGCAAACGTTTTTCGAAAACGAAGTACGCCCATTACTCTTGCGTGAATGCATCGATTGCCACGGTGAGAAAAAACAAGAGGCCAGCTTAAGGCTCGATCACATCGACGGTTTCTTAAAGGGTGGCGACAGTGGTTCAGCGATCGTGCCACGTGAACCGGATCAAAGCCTACTGATCAAGGCAATCAACTATTCGGGCGACACACAGATGCCTCCCGAAAAAAAGCTAACCGCCGATGAAATTCAAGTGCTAACAAAGTGGGTATCAATCGGCGCTCCGTGGTTTGGAGACAAGCCAACGAATGCCCTACGGAGCGGTCCACCGACCANGGCAGAACGCCAGCACTGGGCTTATCAACCCCTATTAGGCGTGGCCCCTCCGCAAATCGAAGGCGATCGATGGTCTCNAAATGATATCGATCGTTACGTTTATGCGAGATGGGCCGAACAGGGGTTTCANCCCGCCCAACNGGCCGATGACCTTACNTTATTGCGTCGCCTGCATCTTGATCTCACCGGACTGCCGCCNACCGCCGAAGTTATTGCNAAGGTTAAAGAATCGGGTCTCTCAACCATTTACCGCCAACTCACAGACACTCTGCTTCAAAGTCAACAATATGGCGAACAGTGGGGGCGACACTGGCTTGATGTTGCTCGATATGCTGACACCGCAGGTGAGACCGGGGACTATCCAGTGCGCGAAGCGTACAAGTATCGCAATTACGTCATACGCTCCTTCATGAACAACAAGCCGTATGATCAATTTGTTGCCGAACAGATTGCGGGTGATATCCTTGCTCAATCGAAGACCGGAGCCAACTATACCGATTCAATTACCGGCACAGGATTTCTTGCAATCTCGAGACGGTTCGGNTTCGACCCTGAAAACTATCATCACTTGACAATTCAAGATACGATCGACACCGTTGGTCAATCGTTCCTCGGACTAACTCTNGGATGTGCGAGATGTCACGATCACAAATATGACCCAGTTACGATCGAAGACTATTACGCACTGTACGGCATTTTTGAATCCACAACATACGCCTACCCTGGCAGCGAAGGAACCAAGCAGCCAAGTGCCTTTCCATCCGCTATTTCCGCATCGGCACTGGAAAAAGCCTTAGCAACACAGGCCCAACAACTCGCTGAAATGGAAGAAGAGCTGTTAACGGTTCAAGAGCGTAAAAGTGAATTNGNGGCGGCAGGTGCTTCCTTGTTTGCNCTAGATGCNGGNTTTGAATTGCAAAANGATAAAACACGACTTGGCACGCCNTGGNNNGCCGTAGATGGAGTGAATGTAAGCACAGCGGCCCAAAGCCCTTTTAAGAACGTNCTGCCATACGGAGAATTAGGCTTACACATCGCCGGCGGAAGTCAAAATTTAAGCTTTTCACGGTCAATCGATCCACCACTAAATGTAAACACGGCNAATCATTACTTCACCAATATCGACTTCCAAGTGCTCGAGGGAGAAAACGGTGCTTTTCGTTTCTATTGGGGCCACGGTCCAGGCACATCATCAGCGGCAATGGTGAGCATCGCAAATGGGGGCATCGCAATTTGGGATCACGACCAATATCGTCGCGTGGCGGATATAGAAGTAGGCCGCTGGTACAACCTGAGCGTGCAACTTAATCTCGGACCTCGCACTTATTCAGTGAGTCTATCCACGGCTAATACACATCAGCACTTTGCAAAAATACGTATGAGCCATGACTGGAATGGCACTCTGGATATGTTTTTTCAAGACCGTTTTGGCCATCAAACCGGAAATACACCGCCTCGTCAGATCGATAATGTAATAATCAGCTCAAAACCCCTCCCAACCCTTAGTGAAGCCCATGACACGCCATTGAGCTCGGCGGCGCGTNAAAACCCATATGCTCACAATCTTTTCACCGCTCCATTAGCAGAAACGGTATATGATCCGGACGGCCATACAGGTTTCTTCGTCTGTCGTCTTAGCCGACAAAAGGAATGCTCTATTGGCGTCAATATATCGGACCAGGAGATTNAAATNCCCGGAAAGGTACCNCCTGGNCANCTGGTATTCCACCCTTCAAACGACAAAGGAATGGCAACAGNATGGACCGTTCCGGCAAACGGCNATTACAAAGTNACAATTGAAGTTGCNGACGCGCATATATGTGGTGACTCCGTGCACTGGTACTTATCACGCGTATCCAAGGCCGGGGCAGAGCCACTAGCGAATCGTTCTGTAGAGGCCAACGGGAGTGCAAACTATACGACACCGGAGGATGAATCCATAAAACTGGAATCCGGCGACCTCCTGCTATTAGCGTTCGATCCGAAGGTTAACTACGGCTGCGACCTCACACAACTTGACTTCAAAATAACGAATGCACAAGGTGTATCGTGGTCTTTGAANAAAGACTTCTTAGATGCTGCGGTAAGCCGCACGTTTTCAAATCCCCTCCAGGCATCCAACGGCGGTCATTGGTGGTTCTTCGAGCCATCCGAGCAGTTAAGTCGTGACTGGAAACCTGCCATCCAAGTCGAAAAACANCAGNTGACTTCCCAAGGACGCGAATTGGCACTACTCAATGCGAAAATGGTCGATCTCACCAATGCGATAACCATGCATAAGGAAGCTCCTGACGGACCAAAGGTTTACGGAGTGGCGGAAGGTACCTTTTCTGACGCGCAAATTCGGATTCGAGGTGAACGCCACAGGCTCGGTGATGAGGTACAACGTCGTAACATCGAGATTTTGGGTGGGCATCAATTGTCGGACCCTACCAACTCCAGTGGGCGACTTGATCTGGCACGATGGATAATTCAGGACAACAAGCATTTACTTGCGCGGGTTATGGTCAACCGCATTTGGCAATATCACTTTGGTCGGGGCCTCGTGCTAACTCCAAATGACTTCGGCACGCGTGGCACGTACCCATCACATCCACAATTGCTGGATTTTCTGGCGCAAACGTTTATCGACTCCGGATTCAATATAAATCAAATCCATTATCTCATTCTTGAATCAGCCACCTATCAACAATCAAGCATAAATACCGTGGTGGACGAATCCCTGGATCCTTCCAACCGATTTATATGGAAATTCAATGCACGTCGGATTCCAGCTGAAAACATTCGTGATTCTTGGATGCATGTAGCAGGCACACTCGATTCCAGCATGGGGGGTGAACACCCCTTCCCTCCAGTGAGTTCCTGGGGTTTCTCCCAACACGCCCCTTTCTACGGCGACTATGATCACAACCATCGTAGTGTTTACCTAATGACTCAACGGATCCGTCGCCACCCATTCCTCGCTCTCTTTGACGGAGCCGATACAAACGCAAGCACTCCATTGCGCGTNGAAACAACTGTACCAACTCAGTCGCTCTATTTGCTAAACAGTGAATTTGTGCATATGCAGGCTACTGCTGCGGCAAACCGAGTCTTAGCGAGCAGTGCCGACGACGATGCTCGACTGGANGCGCTGTACCAGCGCACTCTCACTCGCCATCCATCCAACGACGAGCGAAAACACGATTTAATGTTCATTCAATCCTATAAAGACGAACTGTCCTCCGAGATGTTAGACTCCGCTGAATTGGAGATTCGCACCTGGGCAGCGCTAACGCGTGTTTTGATAACGAGTAACGAATTCCTAACTATTGAATAGCATTCGAAAGAACTGTTCCCGATGTTTAACCGACGAGACATGTTAGCCAGAGCCGCAGGCGGATTTGGCGCTATCGCATTGAACGCAATCCTCAGTGAAAACACTGAGGGTGCAAAACCAGCCAAGCCACACCACACTCCGCGTGCCAAGCGAGTTATTTTCCTCTACCTGACTGGGGGCGTTTCGCACGTTGATAGCTTTGATTACAAACCAAAACTATTCTCCGATGACGAAAAGACCATCACCGTGGACAATTGGCAGGGGCTGGGCGGTGATTTCAAACGACACCTGAAGAAGCCTGACTGGACATTTCGTCCCGGTGGAAATTCCGGGGTGATGGTCAGTGATCTCTTCCCTCATATGCGAAGCATTGTGGATGATCTTTGTGTCATTAAGTCTATGGAATCCGATCACACCAACCATTATGAAGGCACTCTCGGAATGCACACGGGCTCGTGGACTTTTGCCAGACCTTCGATTGGCTCATGGGTAAGCTACGGATTGGGAACTGAAAACGCCAACCTTCCCTCGTTCATGGTCTTGGCACCCGCCGCGCCTTACGCCGGTCCCCAAACCTGGGGCAATGACTTTCTTCCTGGAACACATCAAGGCACCCATATCGTGCCTGGCCCCAAACCCATTGAAAACGTCGCGCCACGTGGCAATAAAGGCACATTACAGACGCTGGAGATGAAGCGGCTGATAGCAAGAAACAAAGCACGACTTGCCGAACGGCCCGGAGATGCTGCACTTGAAGCGCAAATCCAAGCACTCGAGACGGCTTTTCGTATGCAATACGTCGCGCCAGAAGCCTTTGATATCGGCCAGGAAGCGCAGCACACGCTAGATCTGTATGGTATTGACGAAGATACAAATACTGGATTTGGTTGGCAATGTCTCGTCGGCCGTAGANTAGCGGAACGNGGAGTACGTTTCATTGAATTGATAGACACCGGCTCCTCAGGAAACTGGGACAGTCATGGCAACATGGCAGACCACGGCAGGTTGGCACCAAACGTAGATCAACCGATCGCGGGACTAATCACCGACCTGAAACAACGCGGAATGTTGGATGACACGTTAGTTGTTTGGACAACAGAATTCGGAAGGACTCCCTACCAGGTCGACAACAACCATCCGGGTCGCGAACACCATCATCAGGCATTTTCGTCATGGATGGCGGGAGCCGGTCTCAAAGGCGGGTTCACGTATGGCGAATCTGACGAACATGGTATCGCCGTCGCGGAAGATCGTTGCCACGTTCACGACTTCCATGCCACGATTTTGCACTTACTTGGTCTTAACCATGAAAAACTCACGTATAAGCACGCAGGGCGTGACTATCGTCTGACCGACGTACATGGTGAGGTAAAGACTGAACTGTTCAGCTAGTCGCACCACCTCAGCTAGCTGCACCACTGATTATTCACTTGCAGTATTAGTATTTCACCAGCTGCAACCACCACGGTCGTTTCCCGGAATCGACCGTTTCACGCTTTAACAACGTTCCGTTATCACGATTGCGATCAAACACAGCGAGTTTGCCCGTATCCTGGCCGCCTGCATATAACCAACGTCCGTTCGGGTGAATCGCGAAGCTGCGCGGATTCGCTTCGGTAGCAAAAAATCCAACCGGTGTAAGACGACCATTTCTTTTGTTAATTTCAAATCCAGCAATGCTGTTGTGACCCCGATTGGCAACGTAAAGGTAACGTGAATCAGGTGACAACAGCATTTGCGCACATGCACCACCACCCTTCCAGGTTTCCGGCACAGAAGAAATAATCTGTTTAGTAACTAATAGCCCGTTCCTCTGCTTTAACAAGGAAACAGCATTTCCTTGTTCGTAATCTGTAAAGATCCACTTTTTATTCTCATGAAACTGGATGTGACGTGGACCGGTTTTTGCGCCCGTGTTCAAGACGCCATCCTCCTTCAAATCCAACTCACCGGTGGAAGAATTAAAGGTAAATTGAAAGATCTTATTCGGACCGGTGTGCGGCACCAGTACTGTTCTGTTGTTCACATCGCCCTCGATATAGTGAGCCTTGTCCGCGGTATCGAACCATCGTGGTTTAACATTAGTATCAAAAGANCCATCATCCTGCAGNCCATGNACAGCCACTCGNCCTGTGGCGTAGTAAGCTGAGAGCAGCCACTTTCCCGACCGATCCTGCCAGTGATACGCCGGGTCTTCATCNACATCAACGATATTCAACANCCTNAGTTTCCCGGTATCACTATCCGTGCGGTAAGACGCCAATCGTCCGGCCGTCCGTAATGACGCATACAACGTCTTTCTATCTTGAGAAACGGACAACGGTCCCGGATCCGAAGGAAGCTCCGCCATAGCCGCTTGCTGTAGGCTGCCGTCATTTTCATCCACACTATAGATTGCGATCCCAGATTCATCCGGCAACGATACATAAAGAAACGTCTTTGCCTGACTGGCATTGCAGTAAACAAATGTAATGAGAATACANGCAATAATGCCGCTACAAATTGATTTCATTTATCCCTCTAAAATAGATACATGATGTTACAAGAAAAGTGTTCAAAAATTATAATCAAGTGAAGAGAACTAAAGTTGTACGCATCTTCAACAGGCCGATTTATCCTATGCGAACCATAATTCGAATTATCCCCAGCACAGCAGCTCTGCTAATCGCTTTCTTTTGCTCAGATTCATTCAACCTACAAGCCGCCGAGCTGAGTTTTGCTAAATCCGATTCAGTCAACCTTACTGTACCCAACGCTGGCGTCGAAAAGACCGTTCAACTGGTAAAAGGTCAAGCATTTGAGTTTCATGTCGCGATCGATGTACCTTCACAACTACCCAACAATGCCCGACTCCGTGTACGCTGGGATTTAGTCGAATCCGATGACGTCGCGAATACACCTCACGTTTCCGAAGACGACCAGCCTCGCGAAATCGATGCCTTCGGTATATATACCGCGCCCACCGCCAGTTGGAACAAACTCCTGCACGCGTTGGACAGCGATGTATTTCTGGCTTACCGTGCTCCAGTAACTGGTAGATACAGAATTTCAATAACTCAGGAAAACGGTTCAGTTGGACTCTTTACTCAGGAACGTTGGAGAGAAAAGGGGAGCGCACCCAATATCGTAAAAGTCACAGATAGCATTCAGTGGCCCAAGGACTCCACGTCTACCGTCACAGTGCGCTGGCACCCCATTGACCTAACTGGTGCTGACGAACACTACCTCATCGACCTTGAACCAAACGATACTCCGGAACAAGCACAATCGATCGGCTTAAGAGAAACAACAGAGGACTACACGCTTAATCTTGTCGGCTCAGCCGATGACATTGAATACTTCGATAATGGGGAAGTTGGACGCAGCGGAGATGACTGGTATCGCCTCGAGTTCAACTCGCCAGAAGCCCGCCTTTTCACCGCTTGCCTATCGATTCCAGATCAACAAGTTGCCGCACGCATGCGGGTATATGCTTTTACCCAACAAGCAATTGATGACGATGCAACTAACAGTGAAGGTGGCATGCTGTTCGGACTCGTTGAATACGATGAAGGAAAAAATGAGAACGAACGAAACCATCAGCAAGAAGAAAAACATCGAATTGCTATCAACCGCAACTTTAAACCCGGTACCACATACTTCCTGAGAGTCGAAGCAAATTCCCCAGCCTACGGACTGGAATTGCGAATTGTAAAGCCAGCTCCCTTTACTGATGCTATCCATGCTGTAAAGCACGGCCTTTATGACCACATTGGCCAGGTAGATTCCTGGTTAACAAACCGACCACGTGGCGCCAGTGTGGAACGGCGAATTCGCGATTCAGGAAATCTACTCGGGACGAATTGCATGAGTTGCCATACACAGTCCGGTGTGTGGGGTCCAGCAATTCCATTTGAGCTTGGCTATCGCCCTCAAAACGTGCAGCTCTTTCGTCATCTGATCAACACTTGCTACCAAAGTTTGCGACCGACCAATGTACTCAAAGATGCTGCAAATAACACCAGCCTTGCACCATTAGATTTGGGAGACGGACCCGCTGGCACACGCGTTGCCGGTCATGCCGCAGTTTCAGTTGAGAGAACCTTCCCCGCCCGCAAACTACAATCGAAGCAATCCACACGTGTGGCCAACTACGTTCTATTAACGGCCGATCCAGGCGGCATTAACGCCGCCGGGCCNGGNGCAAACGTTGGACAGGGAGTCGTCTATAACTACTCCGGCGAGATTCTATTTGAAATGTGGCAGCGCACCGGGGATCTCCGTTATTTTCACGGCATGGAAGATAAAGCCCNCAAGATGCTCAAGATCACGTTGAAATACTGTGATGATTTTGGACACCGTGTCGAATTCTTTCGACGGTTCTTCCCATCCNATTACGTGGAATCTGCNCAGCGANTTGCNAATGAAGAAGGCGNACAAGCAGAGGAGCTGGCAAAAATCGTTGCTAGCGCTAAGGATCTGCAGTCAAAGATCGATGCACAGGTAGCCGAAGACCTTGACCGCCTACGTAAACTGCAACTTGACGATGGTGGTTGGAGTTTCGACCCGGGCGTTAAACAAGATGACGGTAGTTACACCACTCAATCCAAAACAGCTGATCCCTCCCCGACATCCACGGCAATCATAGCATTCCACGCGGCGGGCATCCCAAAGGACGATCCGACAGTGGCCAAGGGAATTAAAAAACTGTTAGCTATGCAGAAGCCTACTGGCATGTGGAAAGTGGCTTCCAAAACTGGCTTTGTGTCCACCAGCTATGCACTTCATGCGCTCTCTCGATACTTCCCTGTGGATCCACCCAATTACGCGGACAATCAGTTCAATGCAATTGAAAACGAGTCTCTCGTCCAGACTATACGCCGTGTTCACGATGCAAGCGTAACAGGGGACCCCAAGTTCGTTTCCGTTTTCCTGGATGCTGCCGATCACGATAGCGCATTTGTACGCTATTGGGCCATGATCGGGCTTGGAGCAACTGCAACCGGCGGTGGCGCTGACGGATTAGCCAAAGGTATACAAGATCATTCAAAGTTGGTTCGAGAGGCCGCCCATTGGGGTTTTCGCCAGACGCTAATCAATGACATCGGCTGGAATCGCATTTTCGATCTTGCACAAGATGAAAACGACCGTACGCGGGAATCCGCTATTCGGGCGCTCTTTATGGAAGTCGACTCCGTCATGCCCGGCTCAAACATGTCGCTCGAAGAACTCGCCAATGTTTTGGGTAACGCAATGAACAATGATCCAGCCCCCGCGGTTCGTGGCTGGGCTACCCGCGCCTCATGGCAATGGTGGGTTTGGAATCCTCCAATCCGCAAGGCCGTAAACGAGGCATGGGTGCAACTGCTTAAAAGGCCTGAACCTAACGAACTCGTAGACAACGCAATACGTTATCAAAGCCATGCTTTGTTTGTGGTAAACGGCCACATCGCGAATAGCTCAAAGGAGCATCAATACAAAGAACTACAAGACTTGATCTTGGCACTTCGTGATGAAATGCGTGAAGCTGAAGAAAAGGACGAAGTCTTATACAAACGACTCTCACTACGTTTAGTCGCCATCGCATCAACTTTTTATCAAACACGCGGCGGAGACGGCGGGCCAGGGCAACTTGGTTACTCCACGCCATTTGCAGACAGCCTGTTTGCAGAAGCAGTGCTTGCNCAGCTTGCATATTCCGAGGCGCTTCCTGAGGATCACCGCTACGGGGAAATGTTCAAGGCCACACTCGAAGGTGCAGCGAACATTCCAGATGAAGCATTGCAAGAGAAGCTGGTTAATTACTCCATCAACGGTCCAGAACGCTTCAGAGCGCTAGCATCGGAAAGCATATCTGACCCCCGATTGGTGTCTCTTATCGCTGTTCCGGAACAACTTGAGCCTATGTATGCCCAGCTCTGGCGTGGTGCTTATGAGCCACCACGGCGGCCGGAATTATCCGCTCCGATTCTAAAGATGTATTCAAAAGTCCGTTGGATCATACCTGAAACCGATGAGCAGAAGAATGAAATACTCGCATTTATTATTCCGAAGCTCGGCAAATACAAAACTCCTTCNGAAATTGAAGCCTTACAGGATTCCCAAACTAAGGCAGACGCCGAACGCGAAAGTCAGGCCGCATGGTATATCGCAGAAAGCCTCGGCAGTGCTATCGGCGAAAACCCGGATATGCATTTTCAAAACGTCGCGGAAGCATTCCCCGTCGGTGCAGTAAATAACGCCGAAGGACGCTACTGGCTGGAACAAGTCTCCTGGATCCTGGAATACAAACGGGATTTACCAGAAGCTAAGGTGGATCCTAACAAAGTGCCTCCCGTTGACCCATTTGAACAGTTGCGGACCCGTGCCTTACAGTTGTTCGTTTCGCAACTTGCTGAAAATGCGGACACGCGAAACCGGACTCGTGCAGCGGACCTTGCGAACAAAACAGCTTTGCGGCGAAATCCAGAAATCCTTGTTGCACTTGCGGCCCTTGTGGAATTTGAAAAAGACAAGAANGTGGTTGAAAACGCCAAAAAGGTGCTCTCGCAAAGTACTAACGCATTTAAGAAGTCTCTCGTTGCTGCGATCAAAGAGGAGCCGGATCACGGGCTAGAGTTGGATGGAAGCGGTAATCCAGTCGTGCCGGAAGATTACTACAACAATATTGTCTACTTCCGTGATTTCGTAATCCCNGAAATGACAAAGGTATTGCGAGGCGATGAGCGGAGTTGCATGATTTGTCATGGAAAGCCCGGACGCGTTCCCTCCCTTGAGTTATACGCACCAGATCAGGTCGGCTTCCTGGACACCAAACAACTCCTTGTCAATTACCGCATCCTCCAACACCGTGTGGACCCCGAAGAACTTCCGAAGAGCAAGTTATTACGAAAGCCGCTAAACGTACAATCCGTTAAGGAAGATGGCCATCAAGGCGGACGGCGTTACCAACCAGACGACCCTGGTTATCTTATTATTAAGCAATGGTCAGAATCACAGGTNGAAATCCAACGGAAATANGGGTTGCCGGCGCGAAACAAGAAATAGCCAACCANCATATTCATATTCATGTACGTTGATGAATTGATTAGAATTCGGCGGTCAAAATGATTCGCATTGGTTGGATTGCGCGTGGCAGACTCTGGAGAACGTATTTCCGATATCCTTTCACGTCTCAATGAAAGGGAAATAACCTTTCAAGAAGCGGCGCAGTCTTTGCGCGCTGCTTCAGATGATCGGTCCGTCCCACTGTCTCGCGATGATCAACATCGCCTGTTAGAACCACTCTTAAACGTCCTCTCATCCGAGCAGTTTGAAGAGATTAACGCGATATTGAAACTTAGCACTGCGGACTCCACTCTCGATGTGACAATCGCCTCAGAAGACGTTCAGCAAGGAACAACACTCGACCCGTCCAACGTGGACCATGCCCCCACACATGCTTTCCGTCCAATTCCAGAGGCTCATCGATATAGACGCGTTAAAACGATTACTCGGCCAAATGGGGCAGAATACTGGTTGGCGAAGGATTTAAACGCCCAACGTGATGTACTTTTACAACCGGCGGGCAGCGATAGACATCACACTCTTGCTGCAGGGCAATTGGTCGGCGGCCTGGAGCATCCTAACATAGCACCGGTNTATTCGATTATCCCANGTGGCGATGACGCCGGAGTAATTTACCGTTTCAATGAAGGGACACCTCTCTCGGAGTGGATAGCCGCCGCTCCAGTCACACCNTTAGCGTTGCGGCAATCATTGAATATGGTTGTGTCACTCTGTGATGCACTTGCCTACGCCCACAGCAAGCAAATCGCACATGGATCGGTGAAAGCCGAAAATGTTGTGGTTGGCGATTTTCACGAGATTCAACTGGAATCATGGGAAGATGCCACTGCCGACACAACAGCCGACGTAATGCACGAGGACATTCGCGGGATCCTTGATATCGTAAACGACATCACCGGCCACTTCAGAAATACACCNCATGTACCCAAGGCGGAACTTCGCCTACTAGAACGATTTATTATTTCTACGCCAAGCAATGGCGATTCATCACGTTTCCAAACTGTAAAGGCGTTACGCAATGATTTAATCGCCTGGCTCCACCGCACACCACTGCACCATGTAAGCGAACCATACTCTTACAGATGCATGCGATTTCTCCTCAAATATCGCAAAGCTGTCATTGCTTCACTCGTGCTCACCATTGTCGCCGGAGCAACATTTCTGTACGCCGCTTCCGGAGTTCGAGATGCGCGACTCTTACTTAACCAAACCAATTTTCGCTTAGAACAACGACACACTGCGCTTGCTGACCANATTACCGAGCTGAGTACGGCAATAGAGGANGCGGCAACCGAGGGAGAACGCGCCACCGCCGCCACGAACGCAGCTGATCAACAAGAGCGCCTGTTAATCAAAGAGACCAAAGCAGATGACATCGCCGCTGAAGAATTGCGACTNGCTACTTTGGAATTGTCGAAGCAAACAGCGATTTCAACCATCGCCAGCAAGCAAGCCTCGCTAGATGCGGAGAAGGCACAGGAAGCTGCCAACGCCGCGAAGACTGCACGAAACGAGCTGACCACCCGTCAATACGAGTCAAATGAGGTGCAAGCACAAGATGCGATTACCGATGCCACGCGTCTGTTATCGAACGACGAGCCAACCAGCGCTTTGGTGCGCCTTGTTTTCGCAGCAGATCTAATCGCGGCCAATCCCCAAACGCCTCACACGATAGCATTAAAAAATCAAATCGATTCTCGTATCAACGGAATTCTACGTAAAAGTCCCGTACCCGGCCTCGTGATCCCTATTGACGGCGAAACGCTTGCCATACGCTTTGATAATCAGGCGCACATCTCCACTCGTGTCGTATCAAAAGGAAAAGAAGGCTTCATTGAAACCTTGCGTACTGATAACACCGCCAACCCTGCCAGATTTAAAATCGAGCCTGGCGCAACGCAGGCTTCCATTTCTACAAACTTACAATTCGTAAGTGTTTTGCATGTGAATGATACAGAATCCTCCCTCAATACATATTCCGTTGCTGATCAGGCTTTAATCCATACGATAAACTCCCCTGACTCCATCGACGAAATTCGCATCTCGAACGCAGGTGACACCGCATTCACCACTTCCCCTGAAACTCTCAGTTTGTTGACACGTGATGGTGAGTTGTTTGCAGGCGCCGTTCAGCACGCATCACGTATTTCNGAGTTCGCTTTCTCAACCGACTCCAGTCGCATAGCCACAACATCTGNCGATAAAACAGCTCGCGTTTGGGAAACATCCTCTGCACTTCCATTAACCGATNAGATCAACCATCCCACGTCTGTTGAATCTTGCACCTTTGCTGGTAACAATACGCTGCTTACCATTGCTGCCAACGGNTCCGCCTTTCGCTGGGACGTTAGTACCTATAACCCAGTTGGCGGATTTTTTACCGGGCCAAGCGTCGGTTATAAAAACAGGNTAAATGTTGCTGCATGGACGAATACACGAGATGAATTAGCCATTTGCACGACAAATAATTACCTGCACGTATACCGCAACGATCGGCAATTACGATTTCAACCGCGGCGATTCTCCCATCCCTTAACATCTGTGCGCTTTAGTACTGATTCGCGACTACTGATCTTAACGGACCAACTTGGGCAGGTTCATCTAATCAACTCCCAATCCGGCGAGTCACTTCGACATCCCACTCCGCCATATTCAAAAGGTACGTCACTCGCAATTTCAAAGAACAATGACCGCTTGATCTTACATTGTGGNAATTTGCTACAGGTNTGGGATCTCTACTTATCCGTTACGAGCCCTCGTATTGAATCACTGCCATTCACTCCCACCTCATTCCTNAGTTCCGGTTNCACGGACGATTTAGTTGTAATTGGAGATGCCGGTGAGTGTGGCCGCCTATCATTAGAAACCGATNGGATTACACCCATGATGCAGTTGTCGTTAGGGANTTTAGATCTATCACCGCCCTTGCAGGTACTGCGAACTGGAATCGATAGCATCCTCACTGACACACAGCATAGGGTATATATATTTTCTGCCGATGCAATTCCGAAAGAGCCAATCACCCAGCACGCNGGGCCNATCACNGGGTTTTCGATCTCTGCGGATGGTCGTTATCTAGCGANCGCGAGCAAGGACCGGACCATACACNTGATAGATTTACGCACTGGCGATAGANCGCGACGTCTTGATTGGTTTGGCGCGCCAGTTCAGCAGGCTGTCTTTCTAAACGAGTCACTCCTCTATGTTGAATCGCAGGCAAAGTCGAATGCGGNAATGGTGATACGTCAGATTTATGANATTAACACCACNAAACTGTTGAACCTGCCNNCATCCCAGAACTACTCCACAACCGTCTCACCCCTATCGCCGACGCTCGCCGCATACGTCTTTGTCACGAACGATCAGTCCATNCCAACTTCCCACATACAGTGCTTTCAATCAGAAACCGGTATCCTACAGCAAACCTATACGCTTTCAGGTGAAATCACGGCGATACAGTGTGTTGACCAACACCTGTTTGTGATCACACGAGATGGCCGGATGCTGCGGATCGGACTTGAGGAGGATAGCATCAAGCTGGTTGGGCGCACCCATCACCCTCTTACCGATTTAGCTCACTCAAAAGCCGACGGCCTATTGGTGCTCTATTACAATTCCGGCGTAAGTGCGTTTTATAATCTGGATAAACAACATTTCGAAGAAATCTCAACATCCGGTTCAGGTGTTACACAANTTTTGAGAAATGATGGATTACAACATCCAATCGTATTNGACGATACTTCGGTACGCATTTTTCCATCAGCACTACGTTCCCGATCTATGGAAGTCGCACTTAGTTACCTTTCCAGCATCGGAGTTTCCAACAGCGATCAGGAAGATCGACAATCTTCCATTGCTGTGTTGAGCCATCAAACAGATAACGCGACCAAAAATAGGTTGCGATTTGATTGGATTAAACAAAATACCAAACACATGCCAATTGAACTGGCAATCGCCCGTTTTGAACTTTTAGATTCTGGAAATGTGTCTGCTTCCACGGAGCAGCTGGTTACAGCCGCAGTAAATGCGGAAGACTGGACAAGGACAATCCAGCTGCTCGACGAATCCCTGCAACGCAAATTCAGTTTTCGCCATGTGTTTCTCAAGTCCGCTTTTTTGCGAATGGATGACAAGCAGGCAGAAGCGGACCTTTACCTTCGAGACCAATTAGCACAGGTTGCGACCGCCTCGCCCGCAGATAAATTACTATTTCTTAACGCTGTAGCCTTATCGCAAAACGATCGCACTCTGCATGAGGCTGCGTATAAGCTATATACGGATTCGCCCAGTGCTGTAAAGAACAATGTCATGGTCGTCCGTGCAGCAGCATTACTTTCTTTGCGATTATCTGATACTACCGCCTTTGAGTCCCTCAACCGCCAGTTGCAAAGCGCTCCAAACAAAATAATTCTTGCCCCTCTAAATGCGTTGGCGCTTTCAGTTGGGAAACTCGAATCTACCTCTGCCCATGAAACCCTGTCGCGTTTGGCAAACAGGCTACCGTTTACGCACACTCACAACTTAAAACAACTCTCCCCGGAATTATTGTTGTTCGAGTTAATCTACAAGTCGCTAGAAACCACAGAGGCGATACCATGATTGACTTTGACCGGTTACTAGCACTCTTAGAGGCAGGCGATGACTTAAGCCTCATAAAAGCTTCGGAGGTTCTCAATGCAATCATGCCGGATTTTGGAGCAACACTCGATCCCAACTCCACGCTCGCTCCAAAATCTCCAACCTTTGCAATTCAACTATCCCGCTTGATTAGTAACGATAGCCCGTTGTCTGAACCTCAAAAAGAACAATTGGAGCCCTTTCTTAATAGTCTGATTGAAGGGTCCTCTAGCAAGGTATCCACCATCGATCAGGCCAACGAGGACCTTGGAACTGATAGCCATGTTATTGAACGTGAATTAGCAAATCGAAATTTCGACGATACACTGGCGATCACGCGATTCCTCGCGGAAGGTGGGCTTGGAAAAGTTTGGGTTGCCAAAGATCACGCAGTACAACGGGAGATCGTTCTAAAGCAACTCCGCGATACAAGTGCAGGTGACACAACCAAGGACCGCTTCCTGCATGAGGCACAGGTCACAGCCGGATTAGAACACCCAAATATCGTTCCAGTGTATGGACTAAACGCCGATATCGAAGGGCAACCATACTACACGATGAAATACGTACGTGGTGACACCTTTGCAGATATGATCCAGCGTCACCACGAGGGAAGTGATCNCGAGAGTGANCTAAACAAGCTTTTCGATNTCTTTCAGCACATCTGTAATGCAGTCGCCTATGCTCACTCACGGGGCATCATCCACCGCGACCTAAAACCCGAAAACATTGCGATCGGTGAATTTGGAGAAGTCCTGGTGCTTGACTGGGGTCTAGCCAAACGACTTTCANNTCATGAGGCTACCTCCACAGACAAGGANCCCACCCAAGCGCACGATCAAAGCAGGCAGGGAAGAGTGATGGGCACTCCAAACTATATGGCACCCGAACAAGCCCGCGGTGCAACCGACGAAATGGATGAACGGACGGACATATATGCCCTTGGTGCCATTCTTTTTGAGATTCTAACCGGTCGGCCACCACGTTATAAAGGCGACAGAGNCAAAGAAATTCGCACTGTGCTAAACGACATACAAGCCGGGCACATTCCTCTCGCTCGTGAACTACGCCCGTCCGTACCCAAACGCCTTGAATCCATTTGCACNAAGGCACTGGAAAGATCGGCCGCGCAGCGATATCAAACGGTTAGAGATTTACGAAATGATCTAATGGCATTTCGAAATTATCTGCCAATCACCGCGCATCAAGAATCGTTTATCGATAGAACAAAACGGTTAATGGCCCGCCATCGCCTTATCACNTCGGTGATCCTGATTGCCGCAATCATTTTTGCCGGCGGCTCACTAGGTTATACGCTATTTGAAGGCTATGCCCACAACACAGCAAAGCTAGCCAACAAGCAAATCAACTCACTGTCCACGTCCACTGCCCAGAAACACGCCGAGACAATCNCGCAACTTAAACAGGCAGAAAANAGTCGCTTGATCGCTGAATCCCAGCTTATTGAAGCTGAAAGAGACGCCGCAAAAGCGNGANACCTATCCAATGCGGCAAAAGAAAAACGGCAAGAAAGAACCGCTGCTAACAACCAAGCCTCATCACTCGCAAANAAGGCACGCGAGGACGAGGCGTCCTCACGTCTAAGCTTGTCNNATGCCGCNCAGTCAGCTGAAATTGAATCAGATTCTCTCTCAAAAGCGCGTGTGCAATTCATTCGAAACAANAATGTTGCGTTCACAGATTCAATACATCGCATCACTAAGACNTTTACCNAATACTTCCCAACGNNNGAAGTATTTGCACAGCTNCAACTAGCGCAAGATCTTGCCAACACAATACATAATCTCTCAGAAAANGATTCGCCACATGCTCTGTTTCAATACATCACAGCCGAATACGCTGCCACATTACCTGAGGTGACACGGATCGCAATACCTGGCACCGTTCATTCATTTGCAACGACTCCTGACGGCATCACCCTAGTATTTACGGATAACTCATTGAAANAACCNGGGCANCGTATTGGCNACATCACNACCACTGGCTCNATANCGACTCTGCCAATTATCCCTGAAAGTTCAATATCCAANGTTTACTCATACCATGGCAACACCGCTGTGATACAGTTTCAGGATCAGCAAGAACGATTCATTCAATACTGGGATCTTTCTTCATCCCAGGCNCTCTCGCCACGAATTGAACTGCCGATCGGAGCAAAGCTCACGATTGACAAGCACCATTCGCATATCGTTATTGCACACAGCAACGGCGCNGTTCTGATTAACACGAAAACGGGTACGCGCCGGAACATCAAGCTAGCCTTAAGTGGTGAGGTAGTGGACGCAGCCTGTAATCCAGTTGCGACCCGCCTTTACATTTCCACCAGTGATGGCAGTGTATATTGGCTCGATCTCGAATCTAAATCGNTTAAGCGTTATCGATTACCTCAGGTATCTTCACGCCTTTCACATCAGGTTGATGGTTCCCTTTACTTCACAACAGCAACAGGCTATCTCTATCGTTGGCGCGAACCGACAGCGACCCCGAAAGTCGTGATCCGCGGTGCGACACGCAACAAGTCATTCACATGTCTGGATGACCATCTTAGACACTTGTGCGTTGTGAACGCTCACGCCGGCGCTACCATCCATCGGCTAGANACAAACACGTCTGTTGAAGTCTTNCCGATGCTTCAAATACATGATGCCATTTTCACTCCCAATGGCCGCTATATAGCGTTTCGAAGTATTACCGGGGAACTAGCAATAGCAGACAGCCACACTGGNGATCTTGTTTTGCCACCCACAAAGCATGGNCATGGGATATTGCANTTTGAATTCGCAGCAGACAGTTCTTATTTGATATCACTTGACCGCGAAGGAGTAATACGGCAATGGCAATGGTCCGAACAAAACCCGAATCT
>PAXU01000034.1 GCA_002714565.1 Rhodopirellula sp. | reverse complement strand
GTATTGGTCGCTACGATATCGTAGGTGCTCGATTCATGGTTGACTTCTAGACCAACGAGTCGCAAAGCTACAAATGCTCAAAAAGAATGAGTATCCCAAGCAGGGCTTTTGAAGCAATTCAAAAGCCCTGTTTTCTTATGCACTTTAACTCTTAAGTGGAACACTTAGCGACTGCTTAATCACATGCATTTTCACTTCTTCTTCGCTGCCATTTACCCAATGATTTCTGAGCAATTTTTTCACAAACTCTTAACAATTCCCTATTACAAGGAGAACGATGTAGTTGTTATAAATAGACCTAATATCCTGTGCCTCACCCCTAGTTCCCACCTTGGCTTTTTGCTCCCTTTGATCGCTGGGCCATCTCTGCACAACAAAAGAACATACTTAAATTTAGCTTCTTAAAAGAAAACCATGAGCACGATTGACACTCAACAAGTTGATAATCCAAACAAATTCAAAGCTGACTTTCTGGCCGGTCTTGTCGTATTCCTAGTAGCACTGCCTCTCTGTTTGGGGATTGCAGTGGCATCTGGTGTGCCACCTGCTGCTGGACTGCTAGCAGGCATTATTGGTGGCTTGGTAATTGGCCCACTTAGTGGATCAAGCACAAGCGTAAGTGGCCCTGCAGCCGGTTTGGTCGCAATTGTTCTGGCTCAGGTCGCAGCGCTTGATGGATTTGATAAATTTATAGTTGCGGTATTCCTTGCTGGGGTAATTCAGCTCGCAATGGGATTTATGAAGGCCGGTTCACTCTCCGCTTTTTTCCCGGCAAGNGTGATTCGAGGACTTCTGGCAGCGATCGGTGTCATCCTNATTCTTAAGCAGATTCCGTACTTCTTTGGTGCCGATAAANANGCTTCANTCTCTTTACTACGAGATATACTTNNCNAGGCCNAGGTCGNTNGTNNGNGTGTCCTGGATANCCTGGACACTATGNNGCNTAGTGGCNTCTTTCATNNAGGTGCGNTNNTTGTCNGTANTCTTTGTATTCTGGTACTCNTTTATTGGAAGCGNATTGACTTCCTTAATAAATCATCATTTCCAGCTGCCCTNGCTGTTGTCNTCCTGGGAATCGTAATTCAATTCGGATTTCAGCAGGGTNGTACNCGGNNANNNATNNGAGNTCAAACCAGANCATAAAGTNGAAGTTCCCGTGCTCAACACCATGTCTGATCTTCTGGGTGACTGGCAAACTACAACTGATGCGAGTCCGAATGACACTGCAACATCAGGTATCGACGCTGCGGTTGCGACAGAAGGTNCNACTGATTCAGATANAAGTGAGGACAGCGCAGCCGCGACACCCGAAAAGGATGGAAATGCATCANCGGAATCTAAGTCATGGCTGACAAAGCCTGACTTTTCGGTANTGTCNAATTGGCGAGTCTATATAGCAGCTCTGACCATTGCAATTGTCGCGTCACTTGAAACGCTGTTGAATCTCGAAGCTGTGGANAAGCTAGATCCAAAGAAACGCCCTTCGCCGGCAAACCGTGAATTATTGGCACAGGGAGCNGGTAACTGTGTTGCAGGGCTCGTCGGTGCTTTNCCGGTGACATCTGTTATCATACGCAGCTCTGTTAATATTCACTCCGGTGTGGAAACCAAGCGGTCTGCGATCATCCACGGAATATTCCTTGTTTGTGCCGTTATCATATTTGCCGGCCTTATGAATCAGATTCCGCTCGCATGCTTAGCAGCAATCCTGATCATGACCGGATTCAAGCTGGCCAGCCCCAAGCTGTTTATCAGTCTGTGGAAACAGGNATACCAACAATTTGTGCCGTTTATTGTCACACTCCTAGCAATTGTCTTTACAGATCTGCTAGTTGGCGTAATAGTCGGCCTCGTTGTCGCTCTCATCTGCATACCGATCTTCAACTTTAAGAACGCTATCCAGCTGAAACAAGGTGAATCAAACGAAGACGATGTCATCCGTGTTGAACTGTCTGAAAAGGTCAGCTTCTTGTCCCGCCTGTCCATCAAGAANACTTTTGATACATTCCAACCGAATTCCACAATCGTCATCGATGGATCAAAAAACNTGTTTATCGATCCNGATACGCTNGAGATGATTGATGACTATGCAAAACGCGTGGGGCCGGANAANCAANTNAACGTNTCCATCGAAGGCTTAGACATGTCACCACTGGAAATGNCNAGTGGCGGTCACTAGTGCATTCACAAAGAANCTCCCTCGGCGTNTGAACTACATNNCGNNGAGCANAATCNTTATACTAGCTNGCTGGATNGAGNAANCTCGTTCACCGGTAANCANATGACTTTTACCATTAGACAATTTCATCGCACCTGAGCTCNGGCTCAATAAAGCCGCCGGTCGGTGGCTACGCATTTCAGGCTAAGCCACCATGACACACACACCATCAGATAAACCAGCCGAAAACGCATCGGATCCCATCCGCACCTCCGAATCTCAGGATCTCCCTCTGGCTGATTCATCGCGACGTGAATTTCTTAAGCAATCCTCCATAGCTGCGACCACGATCGGCATTAGCGGAGCAGCTGCAGCTAACACNGAATCACCACCTGACGATCAATCAAATCCGCTTTTCCAACCCGAGGAAATGTGGGCAGATCGCATGCAGGCACCAGACGACGGAAAACGCTACGGTTGGTTCATCGANACACGCAGATGCTTTGGCTGCCATGGCTGCGAGGTCAGTTGCAAAGCTGAAAACGATGTGCCACTCGGCAATTTCATTCGACAAACCTTCTATAAGGATGTCGGTGAGTATCCGCAGGTTGCCCGCATGTTTATGCCCATGGCATGCCAGCACTGTGAAGACGCACCCTGCATTAAGGGCTGTCCATGCGGTGCTTTANAGAAGGGAGCCGGTGGTAGTGTCGTCATCGACTATGACACTTGCTGTGGCCATGCCACCTGTGTCGATGTTTGCCCATATGGCGCTATCTATATGGACCCGGTCGCTAACCAGGCCGTGAAGTGCCACAACTGTTACCACCGCATAGAAGACGATATGGAACCCGCATGTGCAAATACGTGCCCTGCGGATGCCATCTACTTTGGAGATCTAAACGACGAAAACTCCAAGGTATCCAAAGCTCTGAAAGAAGCTGAAGCACAAGAGCTACCNATAACGCAGCTAAGGCCGGAAAAACAAACAAGCCCTCGAATGTGGTTTGCAGGCGACGCCCCTATTGAAATCGAAGAACGCATTCCGGTTGAGGGCGAATCCTACAGTACTGAAGCCTACAACATTTACAACTGGAAAGAAGGAGAGCAAAAGTGAAACGGTCACGACGCGATTTTTTAACGCTTGGCTCACTTACTCTCGGGGCTTTTGGCCTTTCCGGCTGTACTGGTTCGGAACAAAACAAATCCGAGCAAGGTCAATCACAAACGACAGACGATTCTGATACAGCTAAGGCACCTGTCAGACCTCCATACGGAATCGATATTGAAAAATGGAAACGTGGCAAAGGCATTCCATATCAAATCGGCGACCAGCAGATGCCCGGCGTATGTTTGTTGCCCGGTCCGCAAGCCAAACGTAACTGGCCGGACAAGGACAAATATAAGGACACAGAAAAAATCCCGGGAATGTGCCAACTCTGCAGCACGATCTGTGGAATCATTGGCTACGTCAAAGACGATCGGGTCATCAAGATCGAAGGGAATCCGAACGACCCCAATAGCCGGGGCAAACTCTGCGCCCGCGGTCAGGCGTCATTGAATCACCTGTATCATCCTGAACGGCTCCTTTATCCACTCAAGCGAGTTGGGGAACGCGGCGAAGGTAAATGGAAACGTATCTCGTGGGATGAAGCTCTTGATGAAATCGCTGCCAAGTTGAAAACTATTCGTGACAAAGGTGAGCATAGCGAGTTTGCATTCCATCAGGGGCGACAACGAAGTAAAGATGCCATCAAACGTTTCCTTGATGCTTTTGGCACCAAGACCCAGCTAAGTCATAGGTCCTTATGCTCTGGAAATCGTCGTGCGGCCAATCTCACGTACTTGTGGGAAAGTGACTGGGATCTCAATGATGTTGAAAACAGTAAGTACATTTTGAATTTTGGTTCAAATGCATTTGAAGCACATCAAGGGCATATTCCATTTGCCAATCGAATCCAAAATGGGCGTTTTAAGAACGGGGCTAAGATGGTCACGTTTGATGTACGGCTCTCCAATACGGCGGGTAACAGTGACGAATGGTTTGCGCCGTTTCCTGGCACGGACGGCGCCGTGGCACTGGCCATGGCTCACTGGATCATCGAACAAAACAAATACGATGCTGATTTTATTAATCAATGGACCAACGTCACGCTTGAGGAGTTGAGAGAACATCTTAGCGCCTATACTCCTGAATGGGCTCAACAAGTGAGCGGCATTAATGCGAACGATATTAAACGCATTGCCATCGAATTCGCGGAAGCAGCGCCCGCAGCTACAACGATGTGTAACCGCGGATCCTCGGCACACCTGAACGGTTACTATAACGACCGAGCAATTAACTTGCTAAATGCGATAGTAGGTAGCGTTGGGAAAAAGGGTGGATGGTGCTGGAGTCCCTGGGGAGGCCTGGANCCGGTCGTGAAAACTCCGGCAATGCCCTCATCAGCTAAGACGTGGAGTGTGCTTGAAGATCCACCCGAATATCCACTCGCAAATGTCTGGCGCCGCATGCGAGTTGGAGAAATTGTCTATCTGTACCTGTTGCAAGGTCGTGCGAAGCTACAGGCCTATATGACATATAATCTCGACTCACCACTTACGTGGCCCGAAGAAAGTCTCACGCAGGAAGTGTTAACAAACGAAGAGCTGATTAACTTCCATGTTTGCATTAATTGCTTCTATAACGAGACAGCTCATTACGCTGATATCGTCTTGCCGTGGACCACATTCATGGAACGGTGGGATCTGGATGCGAGAGCTTCCTACAATCTGCGTCCATATGTTGGCATTCGTACGCCGATGGTTGAACCACTTGGTGAATCTCGAGATATTCGCGATTTCTTTCCCGAGCTCGCCCGAAAGATTGGCGATGGCATGGAAGAGGCGTATGAATACGGCAGTACGCTTGACTACATGCAGACTTGGGCTGAAAACGTGCCTGTAAATCCAGACACTCAAAAAGGCGGGTTGGNACGACTGCTGGATGAAGGAGCATGGGAAAATCAAGACCGAGAGCCATTTTATGAACCCTTTAACAAGCCATTAACGGAAGANGATCTGGCGGGTGCTGAGACCAACGATGAGGGCATTATCACAAAAGATGGCATCGGGATCGGTATACAGATTGACGGCAAATCGGTTCGCGGATTCATGACTCCCAGTCGAAAGTTTGAAATCCGAAGCCTCTTCGTAAATCAAATTGGCAAAAACCAGGACTGCGAAGANATGATCAAGCAGAGTGGTGTGCTGAAAACAAAAAACCGTCCGGAGACTCATCAGGGTCATGATGTCGAAATCGATCCGTTACCGATTTGGCGGCAGATTGATGAACATGAAAACCTCGATAGCGATGAGCTGATCATGACGAGCTTCAAGTGGAATGTACACAACCANGGTCGCACCATGAATCTTAAATGGCTTGCAGAAATCGTCCATAGCAATCCTGCCTGGATCAACCCGCAAACTGCTGAACAACTTGGNGTCGCCGATGGTGATTGGATCGAATTAACCTCGTATCAGTCCCAAATGCTCGAACGAGAACTTCCGAACATCATGCATGGTGAACGTGATGAGAGCGGCCGACTTGTTGTTAGTAAAATGCGAGTCCCTGTAGTAACGATGCCCGGCATCCACCCTCAGGCGATCGCCATGAGTAACTCNTGCGGGCATTGGCAGTACACCAACGTGGCCAAAGCTNAAAAACAATCTAACGNTGAGGAACACCTTCAGGGAAGCGATACCGACGGTTACCGAGATGAAGATTGGGAACGCAACATGTGGTGGGAGGATNCGTCCGGCGGTGACACAAGCAAATGGAAGCAAAATACTGGTAATGGCTGGAACCAAAACCGACTCATGCCAATTGCTCCAGATCCGATCACAGGACAACAGGCGTTCCACTCGACAATCGTAAAAGTCACCCGATTAGGCTAAGGGTCGATATTCAGTTGATTGGTGTACAAGAATTGAAGTGCTCGCATGAATAGCCCGAAAAACCAAATGGATCAACTTCTTGCTCGTGCCGGGTTATATCAATTCTATGCGAGGCTGATTGAACGTGAGCTCGACATTGAGACTCTCAGCACGTTTAACACTGACCCGCTGAAATCTGCATTTCATAACCTAAAAATCGAAGTGCCTGATTTAAGTGACGAAACGGTGGAAACTCTTGCAATTGACTTTTGCCACATATTCATTGGGCCCCGCGACTTCGTCCCTCCATATCAATCAGTGTGGGAATCCGGACAATTCGAATCCGCTGCNACAGATTCCATGGCCGAGTATTTGGAAATCATCACGCCGCAATCCAAATATCGATTCAAAGATCATGCTGGGTTACAGCTGGAGATGATGAATTTCATCTTGCAACGGCAACATGAAATTCAGGATTGCNGTGACTTGGCAAATGTATTTTTTGCACGACACGTCGAGTGGATTGGCGGCATGCTGCATGCTGCGGCAAAGCGATCGGAAACGCCGTTTTATCAATCCGTACTCACGGCGGGTGCAGAATTCCTTCGGGATGAGCAATTGGAATTCACCGGTGCATCAACGTAATANTTTCTACGTTGCACCGTTTGAGCATTTGNCATGTNCAACGTTNAGAGTTTGTTGATGGAACAGCATATTCATAAGCTATAATTAGTGCTCATCTACAAAAAACCGCAATTGATAACAGGTTATCGCAGACAGCCNTATGTTTCAGTTAATGCCAGGTGCGAGAAGCAGTCGGCCACGTCTCAACCGACGTGACTTGATGCGGATTAGTGCGATGGGTGCACTCGGAACGGGAATGTCCCAGTCAATTCTTGCCGGACAGTCGGATATCGGTACTACCGCATCTGCGAAGAATTGCATCTACATTTTCCTGTGTGGTGGTCCATCCCAAATCGACATGTGGGATCCAAAGCCCGATGCTCCTGAACATATACGTGGCGATTTTAAACCGATTAACACAAATGTTCCCGGCATTCAAATTGGCGATCTGCTTCCACACACCGCAACTCATGCAGACAAGTTTACGATCATACGGTCGATGCATCATGACACCCAATCTCATGAGCCGGGTATTCTGCGAACATTGCTTGCTGACAAACAACAGCTAAACAAACCATTTCCTGCATCGCCTTCCGACAAGCCAGGGATTGGTGCAATCTTGAGCTATCTATATGGTGCGCAGGGGCAATTACCGCCGTGGGTTGTTCTGCCCCGCTACTTCATGACTGGTGATCATTTTTACAAAGGACAAACAGCCGGTTTCCTTGGAAATCAATACGACGCATTTGACGTCAACGCCGCGAAGAAGAATTCACTGCATCGCACAGAATTCAACCTTGAGAACCTTGACCTGTCCAAATCTGGCCAGGATATCAACCGATTGGCTCAGCGTAAGGAATTACTCGACGCTATCGGTAAACAGGGACTTTCAAGCTCAAACACCGTGCGCACCTTGGATGGACTGGTTGATCGTGCATACGAGCTATTTACATCAGAAAAGATCAAACAAGTTTTTGACGTTAAGAAAGAGAATACCGCCACACGTGAACGCTATGGTATGAATGAATACGGCCAAAGTTTTTTATTGGCTCGACGCCTAGTCGAAGCGGACGTAAGAATGGTGAATTTNTTCTGGACCTTTTATGGCAAGGATGGCTGTCAGTTTAATCTATGGGACAATCACGGTTCCAACGAAGTGGAAATATGTGGCGGCGTGAACCTTGGCAAAGACATGCTGCGNCACGACTATTGTTGCCCGTCATTTGATAAAGCATATTCCGCGTTATTAGAGGACCTCGATCAACGAGGTTTGCTTGAATCCACTCTCGTAGTCGTCGTCGGCGAGTTTGGCAGAACGCCTGTCATCAATAAGTCTGCCGGCAGAGATCATTGGTGTGGGGTTTACTCCGCAGTACTGGCAGGAGGTGGAATCAAGGGTGGTAANATTTACGGTGAATCCGACAACATTGGTGGTTATGTAAAGGACATGCCCGCAACACCGTACGATCTCCATGCAACAGTTCTAAAGGCAATGGGCGTAGCACCGGAAACAGGTATCCCGGATCAAACAGGCCGCCCGGTCCGAGTCACTGATGGCCAACCAATTGACGCAATATTTGGGTAACTCAAGATGTCATCTCTGGCAGACGACTTCACGTCTCAACAATTCACCAACGGCTATGAACTCGTCAATGGCGTCCAGATGAACGCTGAAAACTCTGAGTTCTTTCATATCCCTCCGGACGTACTGAAGCATCAAATCCAAGAAGGCTTTTTCCTGGAAGTGAGGATCGATTCACCAAGATTCTCTGTTCATGAAGGTGCAGATGCCACGTGTACTTGCCCCGTTTGCAACGGAGAAGCNACCAAACCTATTCTCGGTCACGATCACCCAGCCTCACTCGTCTTGCTCCCACCGCAAAACATCCCATCACGAGGTTGGGGCGAGGATTTTTGGATACAGGTTGTGGATATAGACGACACAACGATCAAAGGGCGTGTAGACAATCCGCTTGCCGAAACCCGATTGCACGGCATCGAGCAAAATTCAGAACTCCTCTGCACACTCGATCATGTGCTGTCCATCCATCCTTCGCATCGACTTGATATGGTCAGCAGTATGACACCTGAACAAGTAAAAGAGCTAACAGAATGGCTCGCATCATTACAGCCAGAGTGATCATTACACATCGGCCGGGCGTCCAGTCGACCTGATTCCAAATGGCACTCCATTAGCAGTGCGAAGCTAGAGACTGGATTCTTAAATAGACGACATGAAACTCTGCTACGTGTCGGGTTTCAGAGGACTCTATACAGCTGGACTCTCTATAATGATTAAGTACATATCGCCCACCTAAATNTCCCTACCTGATGCGAACACTCGTAATAATACTACTGGCTACCCAATTCTGCAGTGCCGATGAACTCTCGTTTGAAGCTGANGTGCGACCGATCCTTAAAGCACATTGCTTTCATTGCCATGGTGAAGACGGTGACCCTAAAGGCGAGCTTGATCTGCGTTTACGCAAGCTGATCGTAAAGGGAGGTGAATCCGGCCCCGCNATCGATCTTGAGGACCCACTCAGCTCCTTGATTCTTGCTCGAATAGAGTCTGGCGAAATGCCACCAGAAGACAAGAACCTCAGTAATGTTGAGATTGAAATAATGAGGCAGTGGGTCGCAAATGGCGCAAAAACTGCCGGTGCAGAGCCTGAATCCGTCACGGATGACTATTTCACAAAGTCCGAACNNAGTTTCTGGGCGTTTCAGCCTATAAGCCGACCTACTATTCCCAGCAAGACGGGTGCACATGCCGCGTCTGCAATCGACAACTTCGTACGAGCCAGGCTTAATGAACAACAACTCACACTGTCGCCCGCTGCAACAAANACTGTGATGATTCGACGTCTCTACTTTGACTTNCTAGGACTGCCACCAACACCGGAAGCGGTAGATGCATTTGTCAACGATGACTCACCAACGGCATACGACCAATTGGTTGATCGATTGCTCGCCTCACCACGTTACGGCGAGCGATGGGGCCGACATTGGTTAGACGTAGCAGGCTACGCCGACTCAGAAGGATATGTGGATAGCGATCCAGTTAGAGAATGGGCATTCCGATATCGTGACTATGTCATTAAAAGTCTCAACCAAGACCTACCATTCGATGACTTCGTCATTGAACAACTAGCTGGGGATGAGCTAATTCCTGCACCCTATGAGAACTTAAGTAATGATGAATTACATCTATTGTCAGCAACTGGTTTCCTTCGCATGGCACCTGACGGTACCGCTGCCGGAGGAATCGACCAGGAAGTCGCCAAGAATGAGACGATCGCGGACACAATCAACATTGTCACCACCTCCCTAATGGGAATGACGGTCGGTTGCGCCCGGTGTCACAACCACCGCTATGATCCTATCAGTCAGAAGGATTACTACCGTCTGCGTGCCGTGTTCGCTCCTGCTTTGGACTGGAAGTCCTGGCTGGTACCAAATTTGCGGCGAATCTCGCTTTATACACCGGAAGATGTTGCCAAACGTAACGAATTGGAGGCCAAGGCAAAAGCTGCGGAAGCAAATCGCCAGACAGTTATCGATAAGCACATTGCGAGAACACTGTATGAAGAGCTATTCAAGATTGAAGACTCAATCCGTGAAGCATTGAAAACNGCCTTTGAGACAGCAACCGCTGATCGAACACAAGAACAAATCGACTTGCTCGCAAAGCATCCGAACATTCAAAACATTTCCAGTGGCTCGCTTTATCTTTATAGTCGGAAACGAGCAACGCGAGCAGACGAGCTACTAACGATAGCCTCGTTACTCGAATCTACACGGATCAAGCACTTACAGGCGGAACTAATCGCCAAACTACCGGAAGATGAAAAGCCTGTTGCCGACGCTGCCTTGGCCACAAAACCAGACGATCGTACGGAAGAACAAGTAANCTTCCTTGATAATCATCCGGAATTATTAGTCACGAATGAGACCCTTAGTAAGACAGATCCGGAAACTGCTGCAAAAGTAGCTGAAATACGCGCTGCGGCGGACGTATGCAGGAAAACCGATTCAAAGAAAGAGATGGATGACCTGCAAAAGATCGTTGATGACATACGGGAACAAATACCTGTAGAAGAATTCGTGCGGGCACTTACTGAACCAGCAAATCACACACCAGANACGTTCTTATTTAGACGAGGAGATCATCGTTCTCCTGAGGAAACTGCAATCCCACCGGGCGATTTAAGTGTATTGGGAATTACGTCCCCAGTGGAGATNCCCTCAAACGACCNGGCGATTCAAACAACCGGACGCCGTTTGAATTATGCCCGTCACCTAACNAGTGATTCACATCCACTACTNGCCAGAGTCATGGTTAATCGCATTTGGTATCACCATTTTGGAAACGGATTTGTAAACACAACTGGCGATTTCGGATTCCTGGGTGAACGACCGAGTCACCCGCAACTATTGGACTGGCTTTCTCGAGAATTCATTGAGAGNGGTTGGCAGATCAAGCGATTACATAAACTCATCGTTANCTCCGANACGTACAAACAACAGTCCGTGAGAAATGGACAGCTGGACGAGATAGATCCGGATAACCGCCTGTTTGCCAGACAGTCTATCCGCCGCATCGAATCAGAGGTCCTTCGTGATGCAGTCTTATCGGCTANAGGTAAAGTCAGTGGCAAGATGTTTGGTGAACCTGTTCCTGTGATGGAAGATGCCGTTGGNCAAATCGTATTAGGAGAAGANGATTTAGACGGCGAAAGAAAGCCACGTGCTGCCGGCAGTCTGGGAGAAGAAGAGTACCGTCGAAGNATTTATGTNCAGGTACGTCGAAGCAGGCCTTTAGGGGTATTGGAGACCTTTGACATCGCTACNGTAGCACCGAATTGCACAAAAAGAGCGACATCCAACGTGGCACCCCAGTCCTTGTTGTTAATGAACAGTGATTTCATGGTTAAATACTCCGGAGAATTCGCTCANCGCCTANTCTCCGAGTTTCCANACGACTTAAACGCTCAACTTACACGAGCATGGCGCATTGCGTTTTCTGAGGTACCGACTAATGCGTTGGTCGATAGCTTGTTGCAATTTCACCGTGAGCAAGTTGACGTGATCCGTAAGGATGAACCTGAGCTCAATGACAGTGAATCTCACGAAAGAGTATTGGCAATAATCTGCCAGGCGATTCTCGGATCTAACCAGTTCATTTACATAGACTGAACAGACATGACCAACTCAATCGACCATCTGGACTCCACGAGACGTCACTTTCTGGCAAAGCTGGCCATAGGCAGTGCACCGGCAGCATTGGCATGGTGCACGCAAATGGCTGCACGCGCAGAGCCCGTCAAGCCAGATCTTGGCATTCGCAGCTTTGACTTGAAAGCACGTAAACCACTAAGCACTCCCAAGGCCTCCGCCATGATCTCCATGTTCATGCAAGGTGGGCCGAGTCAGGTGGATCTATTCGATCCAAAGCCTGAACTTAACCGCAGACACTTGCAGGACTTTCCGGGCAAAATCAAATATGACGATGCTGCTGGTGCTAGCTCTCGCATCCTCGGTTCGCCATGGAAGTTCNCACAGCATGGCGAGTCCGGAACTCCACTGTCGGAACTCCTGCCAGGTCTCTCTGAAGTCGTTGATGACATATTGGTCATCCGTTCCATGCATACGGGTGTCAATAATCATGGTCAGTCTATTCATGCGATGAATAGTGGGCGAACCCAACAAGGCAGACCATCGCTTGGTAGCTGGCTGACATATGGGCTTGGTGCTCACACTCAAGACCTACCTGCATATGTAGCGATGACAGATCCGAAAGGCCTGCCCGTTGAAGGAGTATTGAATTGGTCTAATGGCTGGTTGCCCTCGTTATTCCAGGGTACGGTTGTTCGACCTGTTGAACCGCGCATTCTCAATCTTCAGCCACCAGAGACTCTACAAGGTAAGCGGCAGGAGAGTTTTCTTGGGCTATTACGGAATTTGAATAGGAACCACAAATCCACACGGAATCGTGAACTGGAGCTGGATGCTCGAATTGCGAATCTGGAACTCGCAGCCCGCATGCAAACATCAGCGCGTGAAGCACTGGATATAGCTCGGGAAACTGCTGCAACGCATGAAATGTATGGCCTTAACAATCCGGATACAGAAGAATTTGGAGCCAGATGTCTCATCGCTAGACGACTCGTCGAGCGAGGCGTTCGATTTGTCCAGCTGTATACCAAGAATCAATACTGGGATCACCACAGCTCAATCATCTCTTCGCTTCCCANTTCTTGTAAGAAAGTAGACGTTCCAGCCGCTGCGTTGGTTAAAGACCTGAAACAGCGGGGCATGTTGGATACAACCGTCGTTCATTGGGGCGGTGAAATGGGGCGATTGCCCGTGATTCAAAACGATGATGGTATCGACCGATTTGGACGTGACCATAACACTTACGGCTTCAGCATGTGGGTGGCCGGCGGCGGATTCAAAGCGGGTGCAACCTATGGTGCCACCGACGAATTCGGCCACCATGCCGTGGAGAACATCGTCAATCACTTTGATTATCACCGCACGTTGTTACATCTATTTGGGCTGGATGCTGAGTCGCTTACCTACAAGCAAAACGGTCGTGAGCAGTCACTGCTAGATGGCCAGCCTGGGCAAATCGTGCACGACTTGTTGAGTTAGCCATACGCCCTGCGACCGTGTGCCTTCTTACTCGTCGGGCGTCAGTGGTGGTTGCTCTGTAGCTACCGAGTAATCCCGTTCTTCAACTGGTGGATGCCCAAGTGGACCAAATGTTCCAAACTCGTCACACTGATCGAGCCCTGGCACAAATTCAACCGTGATACCGTCACTTGATACAGTGCAATACTGAAAACCAAACCGAGTATCCGAATCGTCCCAGCGTTCTGCGAGTTGAGCCGTGTTTCCTGCTGCCTGAGTCCTGTACACGCGTATTCCATCTGCCAATTGAACAGGCCGGCCAGTATGTACATGACCGCAAAATAGAATCTCGACGCCCGACGTTTTCAGGCAGTCCCACATCCGTTGTCGGTGTGGCGGATTGATGGAGAAGTACCAATTGTCCCACTGCTCTCCGTTCGTGTGATCCCAGTTTGGCTCATCGAGTGACTCCATGAATGGCCAGTAGTGCATCACTGCAACATGATGCCTATAACGGGGCAAATCCGGTAGTGATTCCATGAATTCCCAAAACACATCTTCATGCGGTAAGCCCGANCCGGCGACCGCAGCATAAAAACCGGTAAACCTCACTTCCTTATGAACGAATGTCCATTGAATGGGCCCGAAGTACTGCGCAAATAGATCCAATCGATCTGCAGTCATATTTAGATCGGGATCATGCCAACCGAGTCCCTGAGGATCCCATCTTGGCTTAACACCATTCACCAATGCATGCTTGTTACCGACATCCATATTGCCAGGTATACAGTGCACAGGAAATGGCATAGACCCGAGATCATCACGGGCCTGTTCATATTCAAACTNATGCGTCTGGCCNTCTCGGGTAAAGTCACCACCGTGTAGAAGCAGGTCGGCGTCAATAGCTGCAATCTGTTGTTTGATGGCTGCCCATCGCTTGTTAATTGCTGGGCGAAAGCGATACGATCGGGGCGTACCAAGATGGCTGTCATTTACGTGAAGGAATATCCATGGATCGAATTCGACAGACACTAAATGCGTCTCCAAAACAAGCTAGGACAAAATGTCGTTCACAACATTGCCATGAACATCCGTTAGCCGATAATCCCGCCCCTGGAACTTGTACGTAAGCTGCTCGTGGTCAATCCCGAGCAAATGCAGAACGGTTGCGTGTAAATCGTGCACATGCACACCATCTGTGGCGACATTTACGCTGTAATCATCGGTGGTGCCGTACGTTGTACCACCTTTTATACCACCGCCGGCAAGCCACATTGAGAAACAACTCGGATGATGGTCTCGACCGTAGTTCTCCGGTCGCAATGCACCCTGAGAGTAAATTGTCCGACCAAATTCACCACCCCAAATGATAAGCGAATCATCAAACATTCCACGTTGCTTTAAGTCTTTGATCAGAGCTGCAGAAGGTTGGTCTGTATCTTTACACTGGCCTCGCATTGCTCCGGGAAGATTACCATGATGGTCCCATCCCTGATGGAACATCTGAATAAATCTCACTCCTGACTCTGCCAAGCGACGTGCAATCAGGCAGTTGTATGCGTAGGTACCTGGTTTAGTCGCTTGCGGACCATATAAGTCCAATACATGCTGCGGCTCGTCACTTAGATCAAGCAACGCAGGTACAGACATTTGCATTTTAAAAGCCAATTCATATTGGCTAATACGCGACTCAATTTCAGGATCTCCGACTTCATCGAACCGAATTCTGTTCAATCGACGCAATTGATCGAGCATCAGCCGACGATCTTTCTCATCGAGCCCGTCCGGATTCTGTATATCCAGTACAGGATCTCCCTGATTACGGAATTTTACACCCTGGTACTGGCTTGGAAGAAATCCGCTGCCCCACAATCTGTCGTATAGAGGCTGGCCACCGGGTTTACCAGTACCACGTGAGCTCATCGCTACAAATGACGGAAGGTTATCACTTTCACTTCCTAACCCATAACCAATCCATGAACCAATGCTCGGCCGACCGGGCAATTGTGAACCGCTCTGCAACATCGTAATTGCTGGGTCATGATTGATGGCTTCCGTGTACATAGACCGGATCACACAGATGTCATCAGCGACACTACCCAGATGCGGTAAGGCCTCTGTCATCCAGGTTCCACACTCTCCGTACGGCTTGAATTCAAACGCCGTGGATGCGACTGGGAATTTTGCCTGTGCATTGGACATCGTCGTCTTGCGATCATCAGGATAGACACTCTTGGGTACTTCTTCTCCAAAACGGTCTTTTAGCTTGGGCTTGTAGTCATACAAGTCCATTTGAGCGGGGCCACCAGATTGAAACAGATAGATCACCCGCTTTATCCTCGCGGGGAAGTGCGGTAGACCCGCAATCCCGCCAACTCTGTTTCTCTCGTGGAAATTTGGATCCGCCGCCATTGAATCATTTGCCAACAGCGACGCGAGGCCGGCTACTCCAAGCCCCGTCGACGTGCGCGACATGAAGTAACGCCGATTGATCAGGTCTGCTTGTNNAGGTGNTTTTATCATGGCTTCACCACCGCTTCGTCAAGATTCAGGATCGTCGACGCAACTATTGTCATTGCTGCAAGCTCAGAGTCGTTTAGGCGATCACTGTGTTTCGATTCCCCTGTCGCGAGCAACTTGGTAGCGCGTTCTGGCTCTTTATTGAATCGCACTTGCATTTGCTGATATAGATCCGTCAGCAATGCCAGTTCATCATCGGTTGCCCGACGAGCCAGCACCGTTCTGAANCCCAACTCGATNCGNTGTTCAATTGCACCATTACTTGATAGCAACATTCGCTCAGCAAGGTTCCGCGCAGCTTCCACGAAGATGGTGTTGTTCATCAATGTAAGTGCCTGCAAGGGCGTGTTTGTACGCTCTGTTCTAACGATACATACCTCGCGAGACGCTGCATTAAAGGTCATCATCGTTGGCGGAGGAATGGTACGTCGCCAATAGGTGTATACGCTTCGTCTATATAGGCTATTACCGGTATCCTGTTTATATGTATTGTTGGAAATCGCTCTCCAAATCCTCGGTGGCATATATGGTTTGACAGATGGCCCGCCAAAGTTGTCGACCAACAAACCGCTGGCCAGTAGTGCCTGATCCCGCAATGCGAACCCACTAAGCCGAACACGAGGGCCTCTCGCAAGCAACTGGTTCTCCGGATCTTCCTTGTAGAGTTGCGAATCTACATGTGAGGACTGTTGATAGGTGGCACTCACCACTATCGACTTTATCAGCCGTTTTATGTCCCACCCGTGTTTCATAAAATCTGATGCCAGGTAATCAAGGAGCAATGGGTGTGTTGGATGTGCTCCCTGAGTTCCAAAGTTTTCACTGCTTTTNACCAAACCAGTGCCAAACAATTGTTGCCAAATNCTGTTCACCGCAACACGTGAAGTCAGTGGGTTATTCGGACTGGCTAGCCATGTGCCGAGCTCAAGACGATTGGCGGGCTGAATTTCCAAATTGGGCGCCAACACGTTTGGCACCCCTGGTGAGAGCGGCTGCGATTTATCCGGAAGATTATACTGACCTCGTTCTAACAAATATGTGTCTCGTGGCTCATCCATTTCATGCATGATCATGAGAGTGCCCTGTCCACCGGCTTGAGGACGCTTTAGGCCGTTTCCNTTGTCATTTTCACGGGCACGTCTAAGCTTCACTTCCTCTGGNACCTGAAACTTATTCTGTTCTTCGGTCAGATTTGGCCAGCTATCCGGCACCGATATAAATGGAGGGCTGTTGCCGTTATTAGGTCCTACACCCCATTCAGGGACATTATTGAAATAGGCAAATAGCTGATAGTATTCTCGCTGTGAAACAGGATCATACTTATGATCATGGCACCGTGCACATCCAATCGTCAGTCCAAGAAACACTGTGCCAAACGTATCCACCCGATCTGCAACATTTTCAACGTGCCATTCATCCGGAATAGAGCCATCCTCAGAGTTGATGCGATGATTTCTACAAAAAGCAGTCGCGATTTGCTTTTTAAGAGTAGCACCCGGCATCAGGTCACCGGCAAGCTGCTGAATCACAAACTCGTCATACGGCATATTCTCGCGAAATGCCAGAATCACCCAATCTCGCCAGACATGATGATAGCGATATCGATCATTTTGATATCCGTCTGTATCAGCATAGCGAGCTGCTTCCAACCAGCTCACTGCCATGTGTTCTCCATATGCATCTGACCGTAAGAGCTCATCAATATATATTTCGATGGCAGAGTCCGCGGTATCACTCATGAGTTCATTTATTTTTTCGACCGTCGGTGGCAATCCTGTCAGATCAAGACTCAATCTGCGGATCAGCGTTTCTTTATCAGCCTTGGCAGTTGGCTTTAATCCTTCTTGCTTTAACCGTGCGAGGACGAACCGATCTATATCACTTTGCACCCATCGGCTTCCTACGACTCTCGGTGGCGTTGGATCGGCAATTGGCTGGAATGCCCAATGCATTTCAAATTTCGCGCCATCCTTAATCCACTCAGCTATCAACTCTTTTTGCCTGACACTCAACTGCAGTTTCGAATCAACAGGAGGCATTTGTTGCTCGGGATCTGATGTAGTTATTCGGTGCAACAACTCGCTCTGATTTGGCCGTCCTGCTCGAATTACCGTCGCCAGGGATTCCGGATCGTCCAATCGTAATTCTGCCTGCCGGGCAGCCTCATCCGGACCGTGACATTGAAAGCAGTTTTGCGAGAGGATCGGCCTAATATCGCGGTTAAAGTCCACCGCATTTGCTACATCCACACATAAGAGCGCGCAAACAGCGGAACACCAGAGAATCATGTTTTGCTTGGACATCGCTTTACGGTAAAAGACGAATCAGGACCGGTCGTCATTAATAAAGCATTATCGCATGAAACGACCATTTTGTCAGATGTCATATTCAAACGATTGATGATGNGGTAGCNGGAAATGAGANACTTGGTGATNACATGTTTCACCGACGTTTTAATTACTCATAAATCTGTACTTCATTCAATCCGCCACCAATGGCCCAAAACGAATCGATGAGGATCTTCACACTATGCGCTTTTACCGAATTAAATTCGATATCTTGCCAACCATCTCCAAATGGNACCTTTATGCCTGGTTCCAGCATCCCATCAAACGTCGCTCCATAGCGACCAAAGTGTTTGGGGTATTTAAAGGCCTGCTCAAACGGGCGGTCTAGTGCCTTTCCAAATTCCNGGTGTTTCTCATCCACAACCGTGCCCGATTCATCGAGCAATTGCACCCGAAACTTCATGGTCGCATAGTCATTGAGCCCCGCGTTGGACGTATTGAGGACACGCACGAGTGAGATTTGNCGTTCGCGTGGCAGGTCTAGCTGTACCCAACCAGGCTTACCGTACGGCAAGAGCCAGTAAGTAGGTCGCACATAAAACGGGAAAGACTCCATTTCATGTCCAAACAAGGGCCGCTTTTCCATCCCATAACCACCGTGACCGGTCGTAAAGAGGGGCTCCTGTGTATAATCCAGCCTCCCNTCAGCGGGAAGCTCCCATGTTTTATCATCAATTATCTTCGACGGTGGAAATCGGCCGTCCCGATATCCGGATGCAGTCACCTTGGCACCAAGTGCATGATTCCTTTTTAGGATGGAATCACGCTCGTCTATTATCTCAGCAATCAACGGTGCCAGACCATCACGCAGNGTTTCCTGACTCTTAAGCGTGTTACTCTCGACACTGGCGGCAGACTCATCTGGCTGAAATCGAAGATTCTCACCAGCTACATGGAACCCATTTCCTAAAGGGTATGTTCTGCCAAACATTGTCATTTCAGTGGCACCATCTACCGACGCGCGAATACTGGTAATTTGCCCGCCACGGGTCAAGCGGATGGAGATGTCGAGTGGACCAGCGTTTTTCAGAATCTCCTGACCTTCCAATTCCAGGTATTCCGCTTTCCGCAAGTAAACATGGGTAACAACATCATCGTCATCCACGCGAACCCATGCTAACTCGGCTACCACCGTGCCCCATTGAAACTTTGTCGGTTCATAAGCGTTAGCAATAATCCAGTCCTGTGCGAACTCTGTTTGTTTAATCATGCCAATCCTGGCACCACCACTTTGCGAGAATACCATCGCAGGCGAGTCAGNCCCCTTTTTTAGTGGATGGAGAACGGCCACAAACGTCTCGTCTGTCTTTCGCTCCACAACTCCAACCGGTTCGATTTCTATCGAGCCAATTTCCAACACGGAGTCATCATGAATCCTTGTCGGCGGATGCGAGTACTCTCCGGCCAACAAGGCACCCTTAATCTGACTGACGTTGATGTTCTTTGAGACNTCAAAGTAAACCCACCGAGTCCATAACCATGGTGTCGTTTTTGTAAATGACCGTGGATCTCGCATGCTTAACGCCGAAGGTTTTTGATATTCCGATTTACCGTCAAGTACGACATCGCCATTTTGATTCAGCAGGCTAAAGTTCAATCGCCATGCGAGGTTTTCGTAGACGGCTAGATCCGTCTTACTAAATTGCATACGCATTCTGTAACGCAAACCAGCACGGAGAGACTCATTTACTACAAATCCATTTAGCGATTCGTCTTGGGATTTCACGAGATTCTCCCGTCCGTTAATACGATAGATCTTTGTAGGGATCTCCCCGTTCGCATCCGCATCGGTCTTAGAGCTTTCCACCAGTTCACCCATTCCCGTCCATGCATCTGGATTAATCTCGATGGACTTGGCATCAACNCCTTCGTATCCACCGGCCAACGCTCGGAGCGTAAGCAAATTGTGATCCATCATGTATGCCGTTTTGGGTTGCCCGGGTGCATCTTCCACCTCAAATTCCAGATTTCCCGGTGCAATGAAGCTAAACTGCAAATCCGCGTTTGGTCTTAAGAGCCGGACTTGATTATCTCCTTTCAGTTGATAGGCGGAACGATTCACTTCGTTGTTCTGGTAGACCTGATTCCACGACTGCCAAAGCCAGCCATGCCACTTGGGTTCATTCTGCGACACATGGTCAACAAAAATAAAGTAATCCTTGCCCGGTTCATCGCGGATGTAAATGATGTCCCGATCGCGGCGAATGTAGTTTTGGTGCACCACATTGTGACCTTGCGGTCGATAGTAAGTGATGTTGCTCGGTCCAGAACGGGTATTGATCACGCTCATAACGTCGTCGTCCCATGATCCTGTCACTACCATGGAGGGTGCTAACTCCTCCCCTTCGGTCTCAACACCCGTTTCAGCTTTTTGATACCCGTGCCACTTAAAGTGCCATGAAAGCCCACCGGTCGTACCGAGAATCTCACCGAGTGCCGAAAGAAACACATCTCCATTTACGTACATATATGTATGGCCCATTCCATAGCCACTTCGAATCATGGTCATCCGATCGGTGGTCTTGAATAAGGCGGACGGACCAGTGTTTTGTTCGCGATAGACGCTCGGATGAGTCCACAACAGACCAATGATCTGCGAATGTCCGGATTGATGAGCGTTGTGGTTATAAAAGTTCAGTGTGCCGCCTTCGGTAATAGAGATCATCGACCGGTTAACGAAATAGGCAGCCGCTGACTCAGGGTGATGCAATGCATAGTCATACCACCAGGTACTTCCAGATGCATCTGCCGGCAATTCAATTGGCTTTCCAGCGATGATCCCTGTTGCTCCGGCAAACCCTGGATCAATTGGTTTATCAAATCCGCTAACCGGTGGTACGGTTGTTTCGTGGATCAGCGGGTAATAAGTAGCTTCTGCAAATCCCGGATGACTGCGCAGGTCGATTCCGGTTACATTTCGCAAGCAAACAGCCGCGGTATACAGATTTTGCATTGAAACCGACCAGTAACCGGGCATCCCGGACTCAAGCCCCTGCCCTGCCCAGCCAATGTCATGTGTGATCAGCCAGTGATACGTCTGCACAAAACTTCTGCGCCATTGCTTCGCGTTTGGATAATCATCGCCCAACACGAGACAGCCGATCATCGCACCTGCGAACACATTACTACCTTGGTTCTTACTGCGCAGATGCATTAGCCCCATGGCGGGTGCATGAAGATTCAATCTGAAATATGGTTCAACGATCTTTTCAGCAATGAGCTCCTTAAGTTCCTGACGTTCTTCCTCAGTCAGGCTGTCCCAGATGAAGTCCAAAGTAAATGCGGTGTTTCGGCCAAACATACCGGCATGAATCTGAGGCATTGCAACGCCGGACCAGTTAAACCAACCCCACCGATTCACCCGTCCTATCGTACGCATGACATCCAACGCTACATGTGCATATCGTTCGTCACCGGTAATCAGATAGGCAAATGCAGCCGGGCACATCTTCCCTTGTGCCGTGCCGGCTAATGTCTTGATGAGTTCTCGCGTTTCAGCGTCCTTTGTTACAGCATCAAATTCGATAGTTAGATCGAGTGCTGTTTCAATACGACCGTCCATACGTTTACGCATCTCCGGCCATTGTTCGACGAGTTGATCTGCCTGTGCCTTGATTTGAGAGAACTTTGATTTCCAAGGCTCTTTCTCAAGCCTCGCTCGAAACTCTGGCAATTCCTCTGCTGAAATCAGCAACCCAATCCCTGGTGACGGCAAATCGGATTGAGATCGCCCTATTGCTGGAAAGCAAACGAATGCGGCAATGAATGTACAGAGAATCTTATTCGCTGTGTATCGAAAGCAGATGCCATTGAAGCAGTGGTGAATACGAGCGTTCACGTAGTATCCCGAAACATGTTAGACAATCTATAATTAACAACTCTTGAATTACTAATGTATGACATTGGGAGCGGAGGACCAAACTTTGGCCCTAACTGGAAACGACTTATCTACGATTCATGCTCCCATTTCGTCGCTATTCGCAGATCATCTAGCAAAGCAGACTCTCGATCAATTTCGATTGTCCGATAGTCAGGTGTCGCACTTTCATGATCACGGCTACGTAGCGGGCATCCCAGTTCTAAACCACCCACAAATCGAAGCGTTAATCGATGAACTTACCGAATTCTTTCAAAGCGATCATGCCGGTGCAGAATACTGGTATGAGTACAACTCTAATGAGAGCATCGACCCAAACACAGTTCTCTTTCACGCACTCGGAGCATGGCGGATTGGAAGCGGGTTCCATGACTTGTTATGGCATCCAGCGATTACCGTACCAGCAAGCCAATTGCTTGGCGGCAGCGTAAGGTTTTGGCATGATCAGCTGTTTTGCAAACCGGCTCTCCATGGTGGCGTCGTTGCGTGGCATCAGGACTATTCTTATTGGACGCGCACCGAACCAATGGCACACCTTACCTGTTGGATTGGTTTAGACCATGCAACCACTGAAAACGGCTGCCTGCACTATGTCCCTGGCAGTCACAAATGGGACCTATTGCCGATAACAGGGCTCGCCGGTGGCATGGAATCCATAAAGCAAGTACTAAGCGACGACCAATATGAAAAAATGCAGAATCCCGTTGCTGTTGAAATGCAAGCCGGTCAGTGCAGCTTTCACCATCCGTTGATGGTGCACGGATCGTTTCAGAACAAGTGTGATCGCCCGCGACGCGCGACAGTCGTCAATGCCGTACGCGACGGTGTCTGTGCTATCAGCAATGAACCGCTACTCGAGGGCACCGACGCTATCCCTGTCGGCCAGCCGCTTGACGGTCAGTTTTTTCCACTGCTGCTCGACATTTCGGAAAGCAAGGAGTAGGCCATTATGTACCGCCGTTCACTTTTATTGATATCAACATGCATCTCAATGCTTTTACCGACGGGGATCATCTTTGCCCAAAACACTACCGCGTGGGAACAACTACCGAATGTTCCGAACCAACTCGGCGTCGCTGGCCCTATAACAGGGATTCACAACGGAGCCCTGATTGTCGCGGGTGGTGCAAATTTTCCTAAACCCATATGGGAAACAGATAAACAATGGCATAAAGACGTGTACATCCTGTTGCTGGATGCTGCAGAACCGCAATGGCATAAAGCCGGTGAATTACCCTTTGCCANAGGCTATTCGGCTTGCACAACCACTCCGTATGGAATCATCGCTGTTGGTGGAAACGACTCATCACGGACATTTGACAGCACGATGTTAATTCAGTGGGATGCCGAACAGTCTTCGATTCTCATTCATCAACTGCCACCATTGCCGACCCCTATCGTTTATGCACAAGCTGCGTANGCTGGAAACAGCGTGTATCTGTTTGGTGGGCAAACTGGAGCGGCGCTTGGNACGGCTACCAACANTGTATGGCAACTAAACCTNAAGTCCTTTGGCACGGGTNAGCAGCTAATCTGGCGCCAATTAAAGACGCCACCGTGGGACANCCGNGCCTTTAACGTCGTTGCAACTCAATCACGACATGGTCGCCAACGTATATTTATGATGAGTGGACGAAGGGAAANCACAGGCGAGCCTGAGTTTTTAACCGACATGTGGGAATTCAATCCACGNAGACACTCATGGAAACAACTGGCTGACCTNCCGCGATGTGTCATGGCCGGCACTGCTATAGGCATTGCAGAAAATAGATTGCTGGTACTCGGCGGCGCCGACGGGTCTCTTTTCGATAAGGCAGACGAACTTAAGGACAAGCACCCCGGTTTCCCACGCTCCGCTCTTGTTTATGATCTTGCCCGCGACAAGTGGAACANTGCCGGAGCAATGCCAACAAATCAAGTAACCACATCGGCATTAGAATGGAACGGAGATGTGATTTTGCCCACCGGTGAAATCCGGCCCCGCGTACGTACTCCGNTCGTGTGGCGAGTAAAAGTAAAATAGCCACACCGTTTNATTTTNCNTAACACATCCCATCNAATTANATTCGAATCATANGATCGCAATCTTTTACAGACANAGACCATGAACAAAACACTCTTGATGTTGTACATCGCACTAACATCATTTATCGCTGAACCATCAACGGCCAATGCAAAAGAGTCGTCACGTCCAAATATCGTGCTAATCATGGCTGACGACTTGGGTTTTGCTGACCTTGGCTGTTATGGCTCAGAAATTGAAACACCAAATCTGGACCGCCTGGCTTCAAACGGACTGCGATTTACCCAGTTCTATAACACGGCCAAGTGTCATTCCTCACGTGTATCACTCCTTACTGGTCTGTATTGCGATCAGGCNGGCGGTGCATCGTTAAGCCGTGGGGCTACGATTGCCGAGGTGCTCAGATCAACAGGTTATTCAACGGCGATGGTAGGTAAGTGGCATTTAAAAAAACAACCGACTGACTTTGGCTTCGAAAGATACTGGGGGCACCTGTCTGGAGCTACCAATTTCTTCACTGGCGACGATTCCTTTCGTTTCAACGGCGAATCATACGCTGTACCCAAGACCTTGAATGGGCGCCCCTTTTACACGACGCATGCCATTGGTGATTTCGCGTTGGACTTCATCGATGCAATGGCCGGAAAAGACAGTCCCTTTCTTTTATACGTAGCCTTTAATGCTCCTCACTATCCTCTACAAGCACCTGAAGAGGAAGTAAAGAAGTACGATGGCAAATACGACGATGGCTGGGACGAATTGCGACAATCAAGATTTCAAAAACAAATCGAAACTGGATTATTCCCCACCACGATGAAACTAAGCGATCGTCCGGATCACATTCCCCCATGGGACTCACTCACCAAGAAAGAGCAGGCATGGGAAGCAGATCGCATGGAAGTGTTTGCAGCCATGGTAGATGTTTTGGANCAAAANGTCGGTCGNATCNTGGAGAAACTGGATTCAGACGGGCTTCTAGATAATACANTGTTCTTGTTTTGTAGTGACAATGGCGCTTGTCCNTTTGAAAGAACACGCGGCCGTTATCTAAAACCGTGGGACCCTAAATCTTACTGGACTTATGATGCAAGCTGGGCCAATGCCGGAAATACTCCGTTTAGGCTTTACAAGCAAAANCAGCACGAAGGTGGAATCTCATCACCAATGATCGCTCATTGGCCGACNGGTTTAAAGACAGAACCGGGAAGTATCACGAATCAAGCGGGACACCTAATTGACTTCATGGCAACATTTATCGACGTCGCCGGTGCGAAATATCCCAACCACGTTGGTGAACGGAAGATCGATCCTCTACAAGGCAAGTCGCTAATTCCAATCCTCGCGGGACAGCAGCGTGAAGGTCATGAAACTCTCTACTTTCACTTCGGCACAGATCGTGCGCTGCGACAGGGACCATGGAAACTTGTCTCGGCAAAGCTCGGCCGGTGGGAACTTTATAATCTCAAGGACGACAGAAATGAACTCAATGACCTATCATCTAAAAACCGCGATCGTGTTAAGTCGATGAGCACAACTTGGTTTGACATCGCTAAAAACGTAGACCGGCTGGGCAACAATGCTTTGAAGCCAGTTAAAGACAAACTGTCTCCTTTGATGTTCCGCAAAGANACCTCTGGNGGAAGTGCACAATAGGANTTATTACATGAATAAACAGCCCGCAATCATCNCCATCATCCTAATTCTTGTCGGACTCACGCTGCCTACCTTTGCCGCAGAACCTCATGCGGTGGAGTTCATTTATGGNAACGACGACAGGCCAACCCCACAATGTCATGCCTCCACCATTGAAGAAACACCTGTCGGCCTCGTTGCCGCATGGTTCGGTGGTACACATGAAAAAAACAAGGATGTTGGCATCTGGGTCTCGCGACATATCGACGGCAACTGGACNAAACCGATTGAAGTGGCAGATGGCATNCANTCGGATNAATTGAGACACCCTTGCTGGAATCCAGTGCTCTTTCGAACTCAAGATGGCGTTTTGCAGTTGTACTACAAAGTTGGTCCAACACCCCAATCATGGTGGGGCATGCTCATTTCCAGCAAGGATCACGGAAAGACCTGGTCGCCACCCAGAAAGCTCGGTCATGACAAAAAAATAGGTCACCTGATCGGCCCCGTCAAAAACAAACCTGTGCAACTCGATGACGGTACCTTGTTATGTCCATCCAGCACAGAACACGATGGTTGGAGAGTCCATTTTGAGAAGTCCTCCGATGGTGGTAAGACATGGAAAGTCATTGGCCCGATTCACGATGCCTCAAGGTTTAATGCTATACAGCCAAGCATCTTATTTCTAAAAGATGGCCGTCTCCAAGTTATGTGTCGCACTCAGGAAAGTGTGGTTGGACAGGCATTCTCAAGCGATCTTGGTGATTCATGGACCACAATCTCTGCGAGCGATTTGCCAAACCCGAATTCCGGTACTGATGCACTGACACTTGCCGATGGAAGACACCTACTCGTGTACAACCATACAACGCGCAAGAATGGAAATCGATCAATGCTCAACGTGGCCTTGTCCACTGATGGAAAAGAATGGCAGATGCTGCATACTCTGGAACATGACGAAGGTGAGTATTCATACCCTGCAGTTATTCAAACCAATGATGGGATGATTCATATAACCTATACATATCGCCGGCGCACCGTGAAACACGTCACGCTAAATCCAAAGTCACTCGATCCCAGCATTAAGGAATAACTAAATGAATCGGCGCCATACGGCAACGGCCATACTTCTAGCGATTACGCTTCTATTATTTCCGAAGATCTCCAGTGCATCAGATCGAGGNGATGACGAAGCAGCTAATCGTCCGAATATCGTGTTGGTCATGGCAGACGATCAGGGTTGGGGAGACATGGCGTATAACGGCCATCCTGTCCTAAAAACTCCAAACTTTGATGCAGCAGCAGCAGCCGGACTGCGNTTCGATCGCTTCTATGCGGCCGCACCGGTTTGTTCGCCTACGCGAGCTAGTGTGATGACAGGCCGTCATCCAAATCGCATGGGAGTCTTTAAATGGGGATTTCCCATGAGACCTCAGGAAGTCACAGTCGCGGAAGTACTTAAGTCGAACGGCTACGCAACCGGGCACTTTGGCAAATGGCATCTGGGATCNGTTCGAAACACGAGCCCGGCCAATCCGGGCAGAAACGGCTTCGACTATTGGCTTAGTGCTCCAAACTTCTACGATAACGATCCTATTCTCAGCCAAATGGGCAAGGCTACAAAGCACGAAGGTGAAAGTAGCATTATCGTTGCCAATGACGCTCTGAGTTGGATCGATCGTCAAACCGCACGCGACGCATCATTCTTTGCGGTTGTATGGTTTGGCTCCCCACACAGCCCGCACCGTGCTACAGCGGAATTCAAAGAATTGTATAAGGATCAGGACGAAAAGATTCGGGACTTCTACGGCGAGATTTCAGGGATGGACAAGGCATTTGGCATCATACGCGATGGTTTGTCAAAACGAGGGCTCAGCGAAAACACNATTCTTTGGTACTGCAGCGACAATGGTGCATTACCGCGTGTCGGTTCGACTGGNGGTTTCAGAGGCAACAAAGGCAAGGTCTATGAAGGTGGATTGCTTGTACCTTCAATCATCGAGTGGCCAACCGTGATCAGGAGACCGATACAAAGCGCAGTACGTTGCAACACATCGGATATCTTCCCAACACTACTAGATCTCGTTGGGCTTGAATCTCCTGCCGATCATCCGCTTGACGGTATGAGCTTGTCCGGACTTATNCACAGCAAACGCGATTCACAAAAACAACGCGAAAAGCCAATGGGGTTTTGGGACTATACCATTGGTGGAATAAGTACTCCGTCAGCCAAATGGATGTCAGACCTCTGGAATGCTCAACAAAAAGGGGAAGATCTACCACCACATCCATCAAGCTTAAATGCCGCTAAGTTGCCGGATCCCGCGTATGCATCCGATTCATTCCCCGGGCATTCTGCGTGGATCAGCGGAATCTGGAAACTTCATCGNATTGAGAACAAGCAGAGCGAGCTTACATGGGAGCTATACAACCTGCAGGATGATCCTAAAGAAACGAACGACGTCCTCGCCGAACATTCGAAGAAGGTCACTCGTCTCCAAGCCGAACTAAACCACTGGCTCTCAAGCGTGGTCAACAGCATTAACGGTAAGGACTATGCGGACGAATAGAATCTTACTTTACCTGAGACCTTACCGGTGGCAGCGTATCCACNAATGGTGCATCCGTTCTTTCCAGTTCCGCGACGAGTTTCTGACGCATGTTACCGAGACGCTTNGTAAATCGCGGGTTAATCGCCAGATTATTTAGCTCTTCAGGATCNCGTTTCAGGTCATACAATTCCTCAATTTCATTGTTTTGTAGAGTGCGAATGTATTTGTATCTCCCTTCTGCCAGTGAAATCCACCACGGAATGCCTCTTAGGTGAAGTGGGCTACCTGGCTCTGAAGGAATGTCGCGAGTCTCACTTCCGTATTTTGCTCCGAGCAAAGTCGTAAGCACGGGATGATCCCAATCGTCTTTCGCATTTTTCAATAGCGGCGTGATATCATGGCCGTGCATTTTCCATGGCAGATCTAATCCAGCAAAGCTAAAGAACGTTACCGGTAGATCGGTGCCTCCTATCGGATGCTGGCAAACCGCGCCTGCCGACACTTTACCCGGCATACTTACGATCAACGGCGATCGAATAGTGGCATCATACGGTGCCAATTTCGTCTTGAATCCATGTTGCCCCCAGGCGTACCCCTGATCCGAAGTAAAAACAACCAGCGTGTTATCCAGTTGCCCTGACACCCGTAACGCCTGCATTACTTTTCCGACACCTTCGTCCAATGCAATAACAGCTTGATGATATTGTCTGACCCAACCAGTCAGGCTATTTCCATGAATCGGCTTGTTGCCCGCTGTGGTACGCTCCATCCCCTCGCCACCTTTGATTCGCGGCTCNCCGTCCGGCCCCAGTTCCCATAGATCACGGTCTTGAACATATTTTGGCTTACCGGCACGTGGTGGGAAAATATCAGCTGGNGGAGTTACTTTAATGTCCGGATATTCTTCTCTGTGCCGTTCGGCTGGCGTGTATGGACTGTGGACACCGCTATAACACAGCCACAAGTACCACGGCTTGCTTTCATCTCGGTGCTTNCCGTTGATGAAATCCACGGCAAGATTCGTATAGTTGTCCGTCGAATANCCAGACGTCATAACCGGATCACCACCGTTGGTTTCAAGCAACTGGTCGTAAAAGTAATTTCCGGCATTTTCAATATAACGGGGGCGGTTCCAGACTACCTGATAATCCCAGTCACGATTAGCACCTGTATCGACTCCTGTATGCCACTTACCAATCTGAGCGGTTACATATCCGTTTTGTCGAAAAACCTTGGGCCAAAACGGTAGAACTTCTGGATCATATGCGCTGCCGGGATANTCACCCTCCATCCGCATCGATTCACATCCATATGGATGGAGGCCTGTAAGCATAGTGGCTCGGGACGGCATACACCAGGTTCCGATGTAAGCATGTGTAAATCGTGTCCCTGACTTTGCCAGTTGATCAATGTTTGGTGTCGATACCCAGTCATAACTTTCCGGATAACAACCTACGCTTCGATGAGTGTGATCATCTGTATAGATAAACAGGATGTTAGGCCGTTTGGCCTCGCAAACCTGCGAAGCCAGAACTAAAGTCAAAAAAGGAAGTAANAGTTGCTTTAGACGTTTCATTTNGGAACCTTAACTGAACACGATGTTTATCCGATCTCTGTTAGCCATGCCCACGCATTGCATAACCAGTTCGTATTACTTAGAGCTGAAGAACTTGCCTGCTCGTGCATTTACACGAAANACATCGACGTCCACAGCATTCTCCTGAGACTCTCCGGAGGTCGATCGNCCGTTTTTCACGTAGGACTGCAATAATCCAAGCAAGTCTGTAGCCACATTCAGATGATCTGCAACCACGTTAGTTGTTTCAGAAATATCATTCTTCAAATTGTAGAGTTGTACTGCGGTGAGCTTTGACGTTTCATCGCGGTTAGGCCGCGGTGAACTCCAACCACCAGAACCAGCACACAACTCCAGCTTCCAATCACTCCGTCGGATTGAGAACGTACCATTTATCGAATGATGGACAATCGCCTCATGAGTACTGATATCATCATTGCCTTTAAGAGCTGATAGAAAACTCACGCTGTCTTCGCCGGCATTGTCGGGCAGCTCCTGACCAATAAGTTCATTGCACGTAGCCATCAAGTCGTTCAGACATGTGAGCCGGTTTGATTCACTACCAGCCTCTACAACTGCCGGCCAGCGTGCGATAAACGGAACGCGGTGACCGCCCTCGAAAATATCTGCTTTGTGACCACGGAAGATCCAGTTTGGAAAGTGGCCTTTCTTTTTCATTTCATCGATCCGTGCAGCGGGTGAACATCCATTGTCCGCCGTAAAAATGATCAGTGTATTTTCGGAAATGCCGTTTGCCTCAAGCGCCTGCATCACCTGTCCGATCGAATCATCCACCTGCATCACGAAGTCACCGTACTTATTCAATCCACTCTTACCTTGCCATTTCTCAATAGGCACGATCGGTGTATGCGGCGCATTCAGCGGAAAGTAAAGAAAGAACGGTCGGTCTTCATCAGCTTCCGCACGCTCATGGATATATGCGACCGCTTTCTCCGTGATACGCGGTAATACATCGATGTCTTCAAATTCGCTATCAGCAGGTCCCGTTCGATTGTAAAACGTCTTTTCAACCAATTTGGAAACGTGAGCGTGGTCATTCTCAATGTATACATACGGTGGCATATCCAGTGACGCGCTGATTCCAAAGAAGTAGTCGAAACCAACTGTATTTGGACCATTTTCAATGGGCTTTGAGAAATCCACATCCCAGCCGCCGCGGTACTTGGGATCCCAACGCATCCCGTCGTCGGCAAAACCACCACCTTTACTCTCTAATCGCGGCCAGTCCATACCTAAGTGCCACTTACCTATTGCTGCAGTATGATAACCGGCGCCTTTTAACATGGACGCGACCGTTTCGCGACCCGGCTCGATCAATCGCCGGGAGAAGCCCCAACAAACCCCGTTCTGCAGTTTCGTGCGCCAATTGTAACGCCCAGTTAAAACACCATAACGTGTGGGTGTACATACGGATGAACTGGAGTGTGCATCGGTAAATACCATTCCACCGCGTGCTAAGGCATCCAGGTTTGGAGTCTTAATCTTGGATTCCGGATTCAGAGCACCGACATCACCGTACCCCATATCGTCGGCAAGTATGAAGATCACATTGGGGCCTTCAGCGGCATCAACTTGCAATCCAGATAAAATGAATGATGCGCATAAGGCGATTGAAGCCGCGAGCATGTTAATCCAGGTACGCATTTGTGGCGCATCCTTTCAATGAGTAAGTGAAAACATAGCAATTAGTTTCGAACGCCGATTAATCGACCGTACCCCAAGCACCCCAAGTGCCCCAAGCACACTAAGTACGATTAGTGCTTGTGCATCTCGTACATCTTGTGATCTTTGTCACCCTTGGCTAATACATACCCGATCAAATCAAGAATCTCTTCCTGAGTCAATTTGTCCAGAAGACCCTGTGGCATTATTGATGTTTGACTAGCGTTGCGTGCATCAATATCGCCTTTCTTGATCACCGTTGCTGCTGCTTTGGCCAATGGATTGACGACAACGTGCACTTCATCAGGTGTTTCTTTAACAACCATACCTGTGACAATCTTGCCGGAGGCAAGCAAAAATGAGTATGACTTGAACTTGTCATCAATGTCTTTTGAAGGGTCCACAAGTGAACGCAAGATATGTTCAACGTTGTGTTTCTTTTCATCAAGCTTCGCAAGATCAGGACCAAACACGAGACCTTCATCACCGAGTTTGTGACAAGCAACACAACTGGCGACCTTAAACAACTCTTTGCCAACTTCGAAGGAACGACCTTCCGGAAGTGGATTCACTTCTTCAATTAGGTCGTCATACTTCCATTGTTGACTTCGTCCACTGAGTTTAAGCAAGTCGTCATGAATCTCGAGCTTATGGGCTGCTAAATATGCTGCAGGATCCTGTCGGTATTCTTCAAGATTAGCGACAACGTGCAACGCACCATACATCCGTCGCCAGTGCCCAGGATATGTGCAAACGTAAGGATAGATACCTGGTTCCTGCGGCACCTCGAAAACGATCGATTCTGTCTCACCGCCCTGCAGGAGTTTACTCGACACGAGAACTTTGTCCGATTCAGGAACATAGTGACGGTCCATCGCATCCGGATCACGGCCAGTTGCTTCAGCCAGCTCGCCAATTTCCTGCATCGCTCCTGGAATTGTAATGACGAAATTGTGAGGCATCTTGTCCGTATTACTTATGCGGAATTCCACAGCTTTACCTGCCTCCACAGCGATCTGTTCTTTGTCATAGATCATCCGATGTGGCACGGTACCAATTGCAATAACGCGAACGTCAAGATTCTGCAATCTGTCCAAAACGGCCTTTGCATCGGCCGGCTCAAGTCTTGCGGTCAGATTCTTCGTGAGATTGACCGCACTTTCTGCGATGGCACCCGCTCGCACCTGAGCTGGCATTTCGCTTAGATAACCGACGAGATTGTCGATCAGTGGTTTAATCTCAGCCTCCGGCCAGTGTTTCACATCGATCAACCCGAGAGTTTCGACGGCGGCAGATCGTGATCGCCCCGATCGAATTAAAGCGGAAAGATCTGTAATCTTCTCGACTTCGTTGCCGGGAATAGAACCCAATGCGCGGATTGCAACATCATGAATTGTCTCGCCACCACCGATAACCAGTCGCTCGGCAGCGATTGGCTGGCGGTTGAAGCCAGGCCCCTGCCATGTCACAGCTAGTCCATCTCCGCCGCCGTTATCGAAGTAGGTCACAACCAGCTTATGATTACCTGCAGACAAATCGATTGCTGCAGACTTTTCAACCGGTCCGTGAAGGCCGTCGTTATCGATTAACTGCTTATCATTTATATAAACCCGCGAACCATCATCTGAAATGATAAAGAAGGTATAACGCCCCGACTTGGGAACATTTATCATTCCTGTAAATTTCAGTGCAAATTTATCAGCTTCCTTGCGCTGTGGCACGTTCATGACAATCTGCGGAACAATTCCACTATCAGACGGCGTCATGGTATTAAGTGTCTCAATAGCAACATTGCCTTTCGCTGGGTAATAGTAATCCACGTGGATTCCATTTGCCCGCAAATCACTGCCTTCCTCTTCCACACTCAAGCCGGCTGGTAACTCACTGATCAGCGGGCTGACTTTGCCATAAAGGGCAGGTCGAATATCGGAATCGACGATGGCTACAGCTTCAAGGAAATCTTGCAGACGATCCTTATTTACTGTCGCAGATAAAAATGCTTCGTCGCCTGTACCATCAGCGGCAATCCAGGCTGCATACGCACCTTGGCGCGTTTCTGCTGATTTCCCATCTATCGCCAGTTCCTCAAGAGCACCCTGGGCAGCTAGTAGCTGCTCAGCTGGTTGCGTTGCCAACAAACGTCCAAGACCATCTAAACCGGCACCGTCCTCGTTGTCACGTGTCACAATCAGATCCAGCAGCAAGTCGATCGGCTGATTATTCTGAATCTTCGCCAAACCTATGATGGATTGTTGAAGCTGCTTTACGTTCGCATTTTCACGAGAGAGAACGGCTTTGTAGACGGCCTCTGTCTTGTCCATTTTCAGCAAATCCTCGACGCTCGCATTTCTTAGGACATACATTTGAGCTGCCAATGAAAGTTTAACTCCGTTTTTGACAGCATCATCAACAATGGCATCGACGTTTAGATTACTTCTGCCATAGTTGAGAATGGTCGTCAATTCCGGGTCCGTTGGTCGTGATGCGACTTCAAAAAATGCCTCTGCAGCCACCAATCCCTGAAATTCCACCGCAGCCTTCACAGCTTCGGCACGAACCAGATTGGAATCGTCTCGTGCCGCTGCGTTGAGAGTATCCTCCCATTCTTCGACATCTCCTGCCCAATGACCCAACGTACGAATCGCAGCAGCACGCACCCTTGGCTCTGATACAGAATACACGCGATTTAGCAATGATATATTGGGGACTCGATGTTCTTCAAATACCCACAAACATTCCAATAGTGCCTGAGCATCAATCGGGTCATCGACATTGAGCTTGCTTGCCCATGCACCGACCTGATTCACAATAGCGTCAGTTTCGCGTCCACTTAGTTCCAGTCTCGCTCGATATCGAAAGCCGTTTTCAGGTCGTTTGAATACTTCTAGCACTTCGCTGATTGGCTGGCCCTTCATCTTGACCGGCTCCACAAGTGGACGACCCTTATATGTCACACGGTATATACGACCGTGTTGGTTGTCCCTGTTTGGGTCACGCATATTGTGTTGCATGTGGCCAATGAGCGTATTTGCCCAATCAGACACATAAATCGCACCATCGCCACCGATTTCAACATCTGTAGGTCGGAAATTTGGATCGGACGATACCAAAATCGGTTCGATTTCCGTCGCTGTAATATCGGCCCCGTTGTAGCTAACTTCATGCTGCAATACACCGAGGAATCCGATGCAGTTACAGATGAGGAAATTGCCTTGGTTGGCATCCGGGAAGTGGCTGCTTGAGAGGATTCCAGTCGCCGCGACAGGTCGTACGCGCTTTTTGAACCACTGCTTGTTTCCAATTCCCTTTCCAATGTTGACGTAAGAACCGGTACCACTAGTGCCGTCATTTGCAAACTGGAAGCCCCATTGATCGAACACATCTCCGTGAGGATTCGGCCCAATTGGGAACACAAACTCTAACTCAAATGTTCTTGGATCAAATCGATAGACGCCCGATGCACCACTTCGAAATGTCTTCGTCGGTGTTTCAGTTGCCACCTTATTGAAGATACCCCTGGAGTAATACAAGCCGCCATCCGGACCTATGACCAGTGCATTAGCACTATGATGCGTGTCAGCGCTGGAGAGTCCTTGCATCATGCGAATCTTGACATCGGCTTTATCGTCGCCATCGGTGTCCTTTAAGAACCAAATCTCCGGCGGTGCAGCTACCAGCATTCCACCTCCCCAAAATTCAAATCCCGTAATGCTGTTTAGCTTATCCGCAAACACGACACACTTATCAGCTAAGCCGTCGCGATCTTCATCCGGCAAGCATACGATGCGATCCAGGCGTGGCTCTGTAGGATTCCAGTGAGGATATGATGGCCAGACAGATGCAAATAGCCGACCATCGGTGTCTACCGCCATCTGCACCGGATTGATGAGCTCTGGAAACATCTCTTCGGATGCAAAGAGATTCACCTGCATACCCTCGGCGACAGTGAACTTGGAAATTGCTTCAACACCACCGAGATAAGGGAATTTACCATCCTCAAGTGGCCCCTGCTTGTTTGGTTTCACTTCCAGTTCTTTGGGTAAGTTGTCGTCGTTAACTTCAATGGCTTTCCCATTGGCAGCGGCCCATACAGCAGCATCACGATTGGCGGTCATCACGTCAAAGATTTCCATCTCACGCTTCATCACATCCGCATTGGACTGATTGAACCAGGCGAGTTTCGACCTGCCTCCGTAGACGTTATAGCCATCCACAACGCGGTAACGACTGAACCAGTAGTAGTTCCTTTCAAGCACCGCCTCCTGCAGTTGTTTTAGGTACTTACCATCAGTTTCCACTGCTGTATTAAACAACTCACTTACAATCACACGCGCGATCGCCTGGTTACCATGTTCCAACAAATGAATACCATTCATCGTCAATGGCTGCTGTGCAATCTTGTAGAGTTTCGCACTACTTGAATACAAATCCACGAATCGCACTTCCTTCGACTGGCAAACCTCAGCCATAGCTTGAGTGTACAAAGCCAACGATTTGTTACTTTCTTCTCCATTTGGAAGATGAGGACTATTTAAGTTCTCGTGTGCGATGGGTGAGAAATATACGAGGATTGGTGCGGAAGTACCGTTATATTTTTGCGAGCGCATCGCGTCGATATTGGCTGCCAAATCTGACTTAAAACCCGGCAGACCCGCTTCGCCCTTTAGCGACTCGTTGTAACCAAAGAACGCGAATACTACATCGGCCTGAACCTTGGTTAGCCATTGATCTGCATTACCAAAGTTGTCCGACCGCTGTCGCAAGACGACTTCATCGCCGGAGAATCCGAGATTGCGAAATGCCAGCTTCTGATCCGGATGCAGTGCCTGAATGTACGTTTCCAGCCAACCGTGATGCTGCATGCGATCCGCGGTTGTGTTACCGATGATCGCCACATTTGAATTGGGAGCTAATACCAATTTCTCTGCTGAAAAAGCGCCCGTTGAAACAGCAAAACTGACGAACAGTGCAAAGCTTGAGATACGGAATCTTGACATCGATGCGCCAATCCTGTGAAAAGTACATTCTCTGGAAAACAGAAAGAAAAGTATGATTACGAGTTTATCACGAATTAATCGTTGCATGTACCAATTGGTAATGGGGCAACTCACTGGCTTGATTACTTCGTCAGCCAGCCACTCGACTCCAACCACTCAGCAAGGCGATGATGCCATGTTTCCACCGGATTACCCGTTGGACGAATGCCGTAACCATGACCACCTTTTGCATAGATATGGGCCTCCGCTGGCACTCCGGCCTTTTTATATTCGGCAACAAGTAGTGCTGATTGCACGCCGCGGTGTACATCATCGAATGTGACTGCAAGAAATGCTGGCGGTGTCTCTTTCGTAATTTTCACGAGATCACCTAGCTCCGGTTTGTTATCTGAGTAGTTATTTCCCAGATAAGCACAATAGATTGGGCATATAAAGTTCGGGCGTGCGCTGATTTCATCAATCGCATCTGATTTAGGGTAAGCCAACTCGTCATACTTCGTACCCGACATGACNGTAAGATGGCCTCCNGCTGANAACCCAAGTACACCGACACGATTCACGTCGACTCGCATTTCANCGGCCATCGAACGAAACAACCGNATGGCACGCTGTACATCCTGAAGAGGTTCGTGGTGAATATCCGGTGTTCTGCGTGGTACGCGGTACTTTAGTACGGCTGCTGAGACGCCGATTTTATTGAACCACTGGGCAAGTTCGATTCCTTCTTTATTCCACGCAAGAATGTTATATCCACCGCCTGGACAAATTACNACGCCACACCCGGTCGCAACATCTTTGGGAGCGGGATACAAGGTNAAGGTCGGCTCTGCAACGTACGCTATACGCTCGTCGGTATTCGCAGCCTTTAGTTTAGCGATTCGGTCTTCAGGCAGTTTCACAGCATCTGCCGGNAGTCCATTTGGAAATACCTTTACGACTTTTGGCTCTGCAATAAGACCNGTCGACCATACGACCAAAAATACAATACTCAGCGCGGTGTGTTTGNCGGACATCAGCATAGATCCTTATTCAACAATTCCTCTACAATCCATACACAATTTAGCACATCACATATGCAGTGAAATAACCCGCAGAAGCACAGCCAACGCAGATGTCAGAACAAGCCCGTCGGCCGTATCTCAAACTAGNAATCCTNATTAGCGTTATCGCTGCCGGACTGGCCGGTGTTGTACAGTCCGGCNCGCTGGATCAACTTTCCAATGACGGTANCGCTAATCAACGAACAGCTCTAATCTCCATCGTCGTCTATTGGTGCTTTTCCATGCTGGCACTCATNGTCTTGTCCAAAATAAGATCGCATTGGAAACAAATGCTTTTGGGGATTTTCGCGACAACTCTTTGTATCGTCGTAGCNGAATTTGCCCTCCGATTCCTCAATCCNCGACTCGCNTTGCCAAAGTACCGAATTGTCTACCACGCGGATCTTCACCATGTATCTCCCGCCGATGAACATATGGACTTTGGATATTTCCACGATAAACGNGTCGATGTGATTACCAATGAAGATGGATTTCGCACNAAGTACTCCGTGGAGGAATTCAACGAAATANAACAGCNGATTGTCTGTATCGGCGACTCGTTTACCTTCGGATTTGGAAANCANGAAGGACGTGGCTACCCTGATTACCTTGAANACCTGTTGAGAGAAGAGGCNGGCTCCGATGACATTGCTGTCCTGAATGCTGGTGTGATTAGCTATTCACCGATATTGGAATTAANACTGCTTCGTCGAGACCTTCTCAAATACAACCCACAGACGGTCGTCCTGATGCTCGATGCCAACGACATTGGGGATGACTATTGGTATGACCGGGACATTGAAAGACTCAAAGACGCGAGAGGGCCATACGGCAAGCTAGTGCGCCCTGACACATTGCAACTTGGTGCAATCTGGCGACTGACAAGCTCAATCAGAAACCATGAAGCATTGGTCGCACCATTTAAACTCATGAGCCGATTGATGTTCGGTAAGAGTGAGAACCCGCATTACTATCAATTTGAAGCGAAGGTTGGCAATATAACCGAAACCAATCGATTCTTTATCTTCCGACATCCTCTGGAAGTGACCCGTCCATTCTTTGATCATAGCTGGAGTTACATCAAACAGATCGCAGATGAATGCAAGAAGATCGACGCCCGCTTTGTTCTTGTGGTGCCGCCGCGGTTCCAGCATTGGAATACAGAAGAATGTAAAAACAACTGGGAAGGCTATAAATACAAACTCGGCGAGCCACATGAGTTGGCGATGTTTGAGTATTTCGATGAAAAGAAACTGGAAGCCGAATTTGAGGTTTTCTCACTACTTCCACAGTTTCAGGCTACTGATCGCTTCCCGTTAGTGTACCCAGGCGACCCACACTGGAACGAAGAAGGTAATCGATTCGTTGCTGAACACGTCGCGCGATTACTGCTGGATAATCAATAGTCAGCGTGTACATCTATTTATGGCATGAGAAACATGTCTTAAAATTGAGAGCATGATTGAAGGTAAATGAGCATTCACCTCAGATCTCAGTTACTGACAGGATGAGATCTAGCTTTCTAGCATGAATTAGAGACGAAGCGTCCCGGTGATATCAAGCGACCGAGTCAAGTTCATCAATAGAATCGCCGAACGGTAAGATCGGCATCGGCCGTCCACTGAAGTCCGGGTAGGAATCATCGTAATTGATGCCAAGATGCTTGTAGACACTTGCCCAAAGATCATTAGGTGATAATGGCCGGCTCACGGGTTCTTCGCCGCGAGAATTCGTTGCGCCAATCACCTGGCCCGTTCTCATTCCACCACCAGCTACGATGAAGCTCATCGAACTTGGCCAGTGGTCACGGCCCGGTTGCAAACGCTTACTTTGGGTGCCTTGGCGTTCATTGATTCGCGGTGTCCGGCCGAACTCGCCGGTGACTACGAGCATAACGCGTTTATCCAGGCCACGATCGTATAAGTCCTCGATCATTGCCGACACTACTTGGTCGTAAATCGGGAACCGCACTTCGGCATCCCGGAAAATATGGCAATTCACTGCGTGGCTGTCCCAGTTGTAAACGCCCCAGTCCGGCATTCTGATACCTGACACATACGGGTTTTCCATAACCACGGTTACCCAAGGCACACCAGCTTCTACGAGACGCCGTGCCAGTATCGCACGCTGTCCCCATTCGTGACGACCGAAACGGTCACGCAGATCATCTGATTCGTGAGACAGATCGAATGCCTTATGAGCAGCNGATGANGTGATCATCGAAATCGCCCGCTCGTTAAANGTNTCCATGGCGTCCATTAAGCCACTTGTTTCAACNTCTTTACGAAGTGAATCCAAACCACTTAANANNGAAACGCGATCGTTGAGTCGTTCCTCNAACAGTCCNGCATTCAATGATAGGTTTTGGACTTTGAAGGAATCTGCATTCGGATCACCGGAGACATTAAACGGGTGAGTCTCTGTGCCTAAATANGCTGCACCAAACGAAAAGGTATCAACNGAGTTTACTCGGCCATTNCCAAGAACGATGTAATTGCATAACCCACTNGGGTTGTTATAACCTTCAAGCTTNTTGGAAGCGATTGAGCCGACNCATGGAGCATCGTTTACAAAACCGGTTGGCGTAGCTGGTAGTCGCCCGGTTAGAAATCGTTTGTGCCCACCACCATGATCTGCGAATTTGTGGTGCACCGAGCGAATGATATTGAACTTATCTGCCACTTTCGCCTGAAGTGGAAACATCTCGCTAATATCCATGCCGGGAACCTTCGTCCCGATCGGCTTGTAAATACCACGGTAGTCTTCTGGTGCATCCGGCTTCAGGTCATACATCTCCATGTGCGGCGGACCGCCTGGGAGCCAGACGAATATGACAGCAGGATTATCAGCAGATGATGTCGTGTTCGACTTTTCCTGAGCCTCAAGCAGTTGTGCCAAACCGAGCCCACCAAGTGCGCCACCACCAGCTTGTAATACGCTACGTCGCGAGATTCTTTGCATACTGTTCATATTCATATTCTAGCACGTGGAAAAAACTACCACTATATAAATGTAATATCGACTAGAAACCCTGATGCCAAACAGCCTACTTCTTGGGATCCAGGTTCTTGTCCAAATCCTGTTTGCTGACTTCCGAAGGTACTCCACCCTTGGGAACCTTGCCCTTCGCCAGCCANACCATTGCATTGAGAATCGTCTTGCGATAATCGCTATTGCCCCAGTTATCATGAAAATGACCGCCTGTGAAGCCGAAGCCGCGGCCACCATCTTCTCTTTCCACTGCCCACATCATCGCTTCNGGTCGACCTTTATTTTTCTGAATGTGCGGATACGGACCTTTTGGATAAACATACGGCCCATTTCGGACTGCATCACCAGGTTGCGCCACCAAGATNGGTGTAAACTGCAAACCATCCTGATCCTTCGCTGTGTTTCCTGATATTTCACCTACAAACCTCATATTAAAGTACCATTCGTCTTTCACGCTAAATGGCTTAACTCCANTAGTAATNGGATGCTTTGGTAGCACATCGAATTTTGGCTCCCAAATCGGGTTGCANGAGAACATATGTTCGTAGTAGCCGCCGATCCATTTTTGAAAATGTTCGCCCGCCTGATCTGCAATCACCTCCACGCCGTAATGCATGCACCCGATGCCAATCCCTTTATCGACCCACTTTTGTACAAGTTCTAGCCGCCGACCTTTCTCCTGTACCACTTCGTGCCGTCCGCCCCCGTCCATGTAAAACACCACGGCATCAGCACCGTCGAATACTCGCTCGTCCTTGGGCCAGCCATTGAGGACGATGTGTACGTCCAAACCTTTTACACTTCCAAGACACTGATTCAGCAACTGCACGCCAGCGTTAAACTCATGCATGCGAGGTGGATGCGATGGCTTTCCGGCGATAACGACTAGCTTTTGAGATGCCTGAGTCATGAGTCCAAATGAGATCATCATTAACAATGTAAGGAGTGGCTTCATTAGATCGTTCCTGTTTCTTTCGTACCGCAGTCCATTAATGATACCCGCAGTTGCGATCAAGGTGACGAATTGTAGTATGTTTGGTTGTAACTCATGACGCGCAAAAAAAAGAACGCAGGACAGACTCAATTGCCATCCTGCGTTCTTGTGGACTCAATGCCTATCAATACTAGACTTTCAGGATGTCGTATCCTTCCCGACGATCGCGAGCGACGAACGATTGGGCTTCATCGTCACCGATGATGACTTCCTTCTCCGGATCCCATTTGATTACGCGGTCAAGTCGAGCAGCGATCGCGCTCAGATGGCAAGTGGCCATCGCCTGAACNTGTGAAAACGCATCTGAGACCGGTAGGCCGCCTTCACGAATACAACGATAGAAGTTGTTTTTGTGACCTTCGTGCGGCTTGTCTTTGTAAAGTCGTTCGACGTCTTCCTGAGTGAACTTACCGTCATCCCAATTTTCTTCGATTGGTTTACCGACGATTTTTCCGCGGTTTACAAAGATACGACCCTCGGTTCCTTCAAATGTGACTCCGTTATCACCTTGACTGGTCACATCAACAACCACATCACCAGGGAATTTACATTTGACCGAGAAACGGTGTGACGTATTGTACGAGTCCTTCGCCGTNGCATAACCGTCTTTGTATTCCACCGGATGTTCGCAACCGCGACCATCAATTTCAGTAGGGCCCTGGCCTGGGCCGTTTTGACTTAGGGCCCATTGAGCAATGTCAACGTGGTGTGCACCCCAGTCGGTGAACTTACCACCACTGTATTCGTACCACCAACGGAATTCGTAGTGACAACGTCGTTGTCGGTATTCTTCCAACGGCGCCTGTCCCTGCCACATTTCCCAGTTCAANTCCTTGGGAACGTCAACAACGTCGAACGGACCACCTGTCGGCGAGCCGTTGATTCCCACGGTTACCTTTTGGATATCACCAAGCAGGCCTTTCTGTACCATGTTGACAGCACGTAACCAGCGACCGCGATCACTTCGTTGCTGTGTACCAACAAAGAAGATCTTGTCCTTATGCTTCTCGCAAGCACGGCGGATTAACTGGTTTTCTTCAAGGGTCAGCGTGAGCGGCTTCTGGCAGAATACGTGTTTGCCAGCTTCAAGAGCTTCAATAGCGATCTTCACATGCCAGTGATCAGGAGTCACGACACTTACAACATCAATGTCATCGCGATCGAGTACTTTACGGTAATCTTCATAAGCATCGGCCTGTCCACGACCGATATTTCCGTCGTTCTTAGCTCGTAAGGCATGACGTTCATCCACGTCGCAAACTGCAACAATGTTTCCAAATCTCGCATGAGCACGTGCATCGCCGGAACCCATGCTACCTACGCCGATACAACCAATNTTCGGTTTGTCATTTGCGTCTTGGTTTGCAAACGCTTTTGGGTTCCATGCAAAATATGGAACACTTGAGGCTGCTGCGGCAGCAGCTGATGTCTTTATAAAGTCACGCCGTGTGTTTTGATGTGGCATTGAATTCTCCCACCGGAAGATAAGTCGATTTCCAGAAAATACAACTAGCTAAAAAGTAGCTAATTATTGCCGGTTTATTATTACACCGATCGGGCGCGAAAGACAGTAGCTAGAGGAATGAGCTTCGACCTCTTAAGCTGAAGCCCATCGCCCTGCTTGCTAAGTNAACACGAGAGCAAATAGTGGCAAGTCAAATGCGAGCTCAAGCCACCATTGTCGCAAACTTCCTTTACGCAACTGGAATAAGCGAAACACAAGCTGACTCAGTAAGCAAGCAATGTAGTAAACNCCGTGGATATGAAATGCACGCGAGCGATCNAATTCACCATGCAGAAAAGAAATACAACTGCGAGTTAACCCACAACTGTCACACGGTACGCCTGTTTCGACTTTCTGAGTACAAAGCTCTGGTAATTCATAATCGAACATCCGCCAACCAACACGCTCATCATCCCTGATATCAGCAGTCCACAAGGCAGCGACTGCGACAATACTGCAAAAAGCAAGCCAAGCGTTTACGAGCCGGTAGATGGTATCTGATGACATAGCTAGAGATTCCGAATTCGCATTGCGCTCATCCCCTCAAAACGGGTCGTTCGCATCTTCGAATTTCTCTTCAAGTTCTTCAATCGCCTCACGAATCTCTGTGCTGTTACCTGACTCATTCAAACTGCCCTCAAGACTATCGTTCAAGCGAGCTTGGTTAATCCAGGCCAACGCAGAGATTACGATACCAATGGTTGGTNCGATCCATCCACCNCTTGCCTTTAGCCCCACCATTAGACCANCGGCACCTAGTCCAATGGAGATCAATACAACGGTCGTAAANGAACCTCCGGTTAAGAAATCCAGACACGGAATATTTGACAACAAGAGTGAAATTGTCCCGATGACGATACTCAGAATACCAAGGATCAACGCTCCGTCACTTCGTCCTTGATTTACAGGTGGTGTGGGTACATGGTAATGACCAGGCTGTGCGACACCCGGCCCCTGATAGGGACTTCCTGTCTGCGGTGCCGGTACTGGTTGTGCCGGAACGGGTTGTGCCGGAACGGGTTGTGCCGGAACNGGTTGTGCCGGAACNGGTTGTGCCGGAACNGGGTCTGCTGGANCGGGTTGNNCCGGAACNGGTTGTGCTGGAACGGGGTCTGCTGGCTGAGNGGGTTGTGCTGGCACTGCCTGCTGTGGTTGTTGGGGCTGCTGAGGCTGATTCGGATCATTTGGATCGGTCGGAGGCACTTGGCTCATTTGTATTCCCGTACTAAGGAGACAGAAATTGTCTCGTTATTGTATTAAAGGAATAACAAAATAACGAATATTTCCCTCCGGTGAGCCAATCTCGCAANCACTAATCCAACAAGAACGCAACCAAGTCAGCTACTTGCTGTGGAGTAAGCGTCTTATCAAAGGCCGGCATCGGTGAGATTTTTTGCGTTGCTCGCACATCAATNTCNTCTACCTTCACCGTCTTNGTNGTCCCATTTGGTTGAGCCAATAGAACTGCNGTTCCCGACTCGTTCATGAGGATCCCNGTCACTACATCNCCATCAACCGTAACGATGTATTGCATTGCAAATCCTTCTTTCACCTCAGCACTCGGTGTCAGAATTGATCGGATGATATGTAGCGGATCCTGCTGCTTACGTAATGCATCGAGATTAGGACCAAATCCTACTGCAGTCGNTGATTNTTCGAGGCGATGGCACTTTGCACAACCAGCACCACCCGTTGCAAAGAAGAGTGCCTTACCACGAGCTACATCACCGTGCGGCAGCAACACCTTCGCCGANTCAATTTTCGTAGCATTCTGTAGCTGCGGCAGGCTGCCGGGGAGAATTCCAATAATGTAGTTGGATCGCCCACCAATCGTCTTATCATCACGATTACCGCCAAGCATAATTCGACCGGCATCGAATTTGCCAATATAGACATTAAAACCGGTGTCCGTAGTATCAAGCATATCTTCCGACAACCTAAACACCTTATGCTCTTTTAACCAACGTGGATGATTCACTCTGTTATCCATGGCAAGATAGATAGTCGTGGGAATGACTGTATCTATCTGCAAAACTCCATCACCGACCTNATCGGCATCTTCATTTGGCGTTTGAATCAACAATGACCCTTTGATCGCATCCGGAATACTGGTAAATGTGTATTGCCTGTCGGTATAAGCCTGCGCGCCTAACACCATTCCGTTATCCCGAATGGTATAGACTCTACCTGATTTGGCTCGCACTGCGGTGATTCCGCTCCTCGATGCCTGTTCTTCTGCGCTGAGCTTACGAAAGAGATGTTCAGCGACGTTTCCGACTGGCTTATCGTTAACGAGAATTACNGCTTTCAATGTCGTGGTATCTGACAAAACAAGTGTGCCGGGCCACCGTGGCGACTTGGCTGANGGCTCGCTACCATCAAGCGTAAAACGTATGTCAGCCGGCTTCAAACCTGGATGCACTTCTACTCGAATTTTGGCAGTGAATTCACCACCCGGTGGATCGACGCGGATCAAAGGATTTCCAGTCCCTTTGGCAAGCCACAAGACAGCAACTGCACTTACGCGTTCATCTGCATCCGCTAAGAACTCGCGAATCTGAATGCCCGTTAGCTGNCGATCTTCTGCCAGCGCCAGAAAGGCACCACACCGCACACCGCCGTTAGGATGGGAAAGCAATTTTATTTTGCCTTCAANCGAGTGAGTCCTGCGTAAGGCTTGCCACGCAGCGTAATACACGATGTCGTCCATTTCATTTGAAAGAACGTTTAGTAGTATTTGATCACTTTCAACCGCTGGATTGCGCATGCAGAATTGTATTGCCTCAAATCGGATCCGCGGTTCATCACTGTCCGCCGCAAAGATGATTGCTTTATGAATCGTGCGAGGGTCATCGTTTCCTCGCCATTGATGTGACAACACCCGTACTGCCTGAATACGTTTGTTCAACGACAGGTTGCCATCGCTAATAATCGCCGAGACCATGCCATCTGCATCATCGACACTGATTCTGCCAATCGCCCACACTAACCAGGTTTCTTCCGCCATCGTGAGTCCACCTGCGCGAAGTGTCTTATGAAGTNCCGGTAGATTGGCAGGGCCGCGTTGGATCAGTTCTTCCTGCGCATACACGCGAACGGCATTTATCGGGCTATTAAAACACTTGATCAATTCAGCCACCGAGTACTTNTTGATTTCAGTATCAATTGGCGGGACAGGTTGCGCACCTGTTGGTGTAACTGCACTGATTCGAAAAATGCGGCCTTCNTTTACNTGATTCCCCTGGTCATCGGCCTGTAAACCATATTCGGTGCCCCACCCAAGAATATAGATCGAGCCATCAGGAGCAACTTCGATATCGGTGGGCTTATATANGGTGTCTTGGCCTGCGACCAATTCGACCCAGTCATCGGTATCCGGAGTTAAATGCGCACCGCTCCATTTTGGATGATAGTAAAACGTCGTTCGACGAAACCAATCGTTAAAGATCCAAATGCCTTGATACTGTTCCGGTAGAGCTGGAGAGTTGCAATAAGTAATTCCCGTGCCACTACCATGGAAAACCTTGCCGGTGATGGGTGGCGTTGGAAGATGATCTTGTCCCGTCCAGTGAGCGCTCCAAGGATGCCCCCAGCCATAATGTGATCCAAAAAATGGATTGAATACGCGATCACCTTCGTTCTGATCATTATCGGTGCCCTGAAATGTAAACGAATCGTCAAATGCGATATCCCATGGGTTTCNAAATCCGCGTGACACGATCTCAAGGTTTTCTCCCATGTCGTCGCATACCAGAACGCCGCCTTCACGNCCCCAGTCATCGGCCGGGTCATGATATGAGTGCTTATAGGTATCCCGCGTATACCTGCCTGGCATCGGAAAATCCGNACTGCCNTCCGGCGCCGTGACTCCCCACAATTCTCTAAACGGCAACGGTGCAACATGCCCGGGCCGCGTGTGACCTTTGGAATTGCCTTTGGACATATACATACGACCGTCGGGCCCCCAAGTGAGTCCATGCAGTCCATGCTCAAGATTTCCAAGATCCGTATATAGAAGGATGTACTCATCGGCAATNTCATCGCCATCCNTATCACGAACGATTGTTAACTCCGGTGCATTGGCGATCCACAAGTCGTTNCCGTGCCAGGCAATACCCTGAATCGAATTGAACCCGGTAGCAAATTNCTTGCGAGAATCAAATTGACCATCACCATCCGTGTCGGATAGCAAGAACACACTGTCTCCTGGCGTTTCCGGTGTTGGGCTTCTGTACTGCGGCCCCATTCCTATGAAGAGTCGGCCCTTATGNTCAAAGGCCATAGCACACGGGTTTCTCACNAATGGCTCNTTGGCAATCAGTTCGACCTTCAAATNATCTGCAGCCTTNGGNAGATNTTGTGCATANAGNNGTGTATTCATCTCTGTGAGTACACAAGTAAGCACCAGCAAGAATTGTAAAATCGATCGTCGTAACATGTGACTTCCGAATAAATGTATGATGCCGTTAAAAGAAGTC
>PAXU01000033.1 GCA_002714565.1 Rhodopirellula sp. | reverse complement strand
TTTTCCGGGTAACTTCTTTCTCTTATTGAATTCAATATGAAAAACCTATCCACACTCTCACTGCTCTTCGCCCTTACCATTGTGCTGAATTCCATGGCTAACTCTTTGCACGCGGAACCAACAAAAGAACAACAAGAACTTCTAGATATATTCCGTAAGGAGTTTATANAGATTACTCCTGGCAAAGGAAAATATCCAAAGTCGTTCGAGATGGGACGAAAAGATGCCGGTGATAAGGAACAACCAGTAAGAAAAGTCACNTTCAGCTATTCATTTGGAATCGCGAAATACGAAGTNCCGCAAAATCTGTGGGAAGCGGTGATGGGCGAGAACCCCAGTCGGTGGACGGGGCCCCGCAACAGCGTTGAAATGCTCGACTACAAAGATGCGATTAACTTCTGCAAAAAAGCTACAGCCATGATGCGGGAACTAAAGCTAATTAAANACAATCAGGTGATTCGATTGCCGTCAGAAGCAGAATGGGAATACACTGCACGTGCCGGTACAGCAACGGNCTATTCGTTCGGTGACGATGCCGAAGACCTTGGCCCGTATGCCTGGTTCAGCGGAAATGCNGCTGGGAATGATCCGCCAGTAGGCGCAAANAAACCCAACAGNTGGGGCCTCTANGATGTCCATGGCTATCTCTGGGAGTGGTGTCTTGATAGCGACGGTGATTACAAAGGTGCGCCAACCGACGGACACCCGCAGCTTGCTGATGACGCAGAACGATACATCGTGCGTGGCGGTAGTTGGAAGAGCAAGCCACCGGAGTTGACTTCAAGTTATCGTTTAGCAGCACCTNCCGGCGCCAAGGCAGATGACCTTGGACTTCGCTGTGTCNTGGCTACNGAGAAATAANGCCAACCAGAATCCATTTTTTCGTTCACGTGGAGACCAAAATGAACAACGTTGTTCAATTTGCATTTATCTTGTTTGCCTTGTTCATTACCGGGTGCGAAAAAGAGCGGCCCATCACACCCGTCGATGACTCAAGTGTTTCGACAAACGAATCTGATGAGGGTAACACCAAAGTATCACTGCTGCTGAACTGGACTCCTGAAGCTGAGCATGGTGGATTCTATGCTGCGCTACTTAACGGCCACTATGCCACGGAAGGTATCGAGGTGACAATCGTACCTGGCGGTAAGAACGCACCTGTCATTCAGCGCGTTGCCACTGGGCAGGACACGTTTGGTGTCTGTAATGCCGACCAGATCCTCACGGGTCGTAATCAAGAAGCAGATGTCGTCGCTCTACTGGCACCAATCCAGGATAGCCCTCGGTGCATCATGGTACATAAGAGCTCCGGAATAACTTCGCTTGACCAGCTCAATGATATGACGCTTGCTATGAGTGGTGGTCGTAGCTTCGCAGTGTATATGCAGAAGCATCTGCCGCTTGAGAACGTAGAGATTGTGCCATACCAACCTATAAGTATCTTTCTTGAAGATAAGAACTTCGGGCAGCAAGGTTACGTCTTCAGTGAGCCATTTGTTGCTCAGCAAAATGGTGCTGAACCACACGTGTTGATGGTGTCTGACTTGGGATTCAATCCATACACCAGTATTCTCTTTACAACCGGTGACAGGATTAGCAGCGATCCTGCATTGGTCGAAAAGATGACGAGTGCAAGTAAAAAGGGGTGGCAGGATTACCTCGACGACCCGACAAAAACGAACGAGTATATTCACTCCATTAACGAACAGATGAGTGTTGAGGCACTCGCCTTTGGGGCCGCTGCGATCAAGCCGTTGTCACTGACCGAAGGAATGTCTTCAGAACAAATCGGCATGATGACTACTCAACGCTGGCAAACTCTACTGGATCAGCTTGCCGAAATCGACCACGCTGATGCGTCACTCGACATAAACGATGCATTTATTTCTGTGGCGGTGGAATAGGCTGCAATTGAGCGTTTATCCATCCACCGGAAAGCCTGCAAGAATTCGCCTTTCCTCACATTGTCATTTCTGAGAAGATTCCGCACCTCTTTGCAATCAAACCAAAGGAGTGCACGTGCGTTCAACTCTCTCTGGATTCGCATTTTTTTTCATTTTTGTCTCGCTAATCAGCGTACCGGCAACCAATGCGCAGCAAGGTCCGATCAACGATTTGCTGGTGACACAAGCTGATATCCCAACCGAGCAGACAGAAGTGGTGCTCAGTGATGAAGCGAGTGAAAACGAAGCCGGTGAAGAGGGTACATCCGATCCGAATCAGTTATCGGCATCGGCCGAGTGGGTACGTGCCGTCTTTCCAATTTGGCTGCATGACACACATTTTTTGTTGGCCGACTATCAATGGATTTGTTGCTTCTTCCTAGTACTGCTCGGAGTATTCGCGGACGTCTGCATACGGNCAGCCTTAAGATGGACATGCCGCGTAGTTTTCAAGCAACGTCCGCCTGAAGAGTTGCCCGAAGCAGAACAACAAGAACGTAAACGGCTTTGGAAGCCAATTGGATTACTCGCTCAAGCTGGTGTTTGGTATTGGGGCACATCGCTGATCGGTCTTCCTGAGGCAATCTTAGTGATATTACTGGTTGGCCTGAAGTTTTATACGGTGGTTGCCGCCGTGTGGACGTCCTTTCGGTTCGTTGATATTGTCACCCGATTCCTGCAACGCAAGGCTCTAGGTACCGATACCAAATTCGACGATTTGCTGATTCCTTTGTTCCGTAAGGGTCTAAAGATCTTTGCAGTATGCGTTGGTATGATCCTCTTCGCGGATATATTTAGTCTTGACGTAACGGCGTTGGTTGGTGGTCTCGGAATTGGTACTGCCGCACTTGCTTTTGCATCACAGGACATGCTCAGTAACGTGTTCGGTTCCGTAACAGTGTTGGCTGACCGACCGTTTGAAATCGGGGACTGGATCGTAACAGACGGTGTTGAAGGAACCGTAGAATCCGTGGGGATGAGAAGCACGCGGGTACGAACGTTTTATAACTCCGTGCTGACGCTGCCCAACAGTAGGCTAACAACCGCTGTAGTGGACAATATGGGTCGCCGGCGGTTTCGTCGGGTTCGCATGACAATTGGCTTGCAATACGACTCTACACCAGACCAGATCGATGCTTTTTGCGAAGGAGCACGGGAATTACTGCGGCGACATCCTTACACGCGTAAAGATTATTACCAGGTTTACTTTAATGACTTCTCTTCGAGCAGCCTGGATGTATTGCTCTATGCCTTCTTCGATTGCCCGGACTGGTCCGTAGAATTGCGTGAGCGGCATCGGTTGTTGCTCGATATCATGAGACTTGCTTCGGCAATCGGTGTACAGTTTGCATTCCCAACTCAGACTCTGCACATGTTCAAGGAAGAGAACAATATCGACTACAGCTCTCATGAACACGAGCAGCCCCAAGATTATGGTCGACAACTCGCCGCCGACATTGCAGGTCCGCTTCTGATAGGCGAAGATCGTCCCGGTCCTGTAGTTTTCCCGGGTGCTGCTGAAATGGGTGATGGCGATGACGACGGTGGAGAAGGGTAGCGGTGACATCTTTTGTTACTCAAACCGCTAAAAAATAACCCAATCAGTAGTTGACTCTCCACGGACTAGATTGCGATACTCACATTATGGGCTTTCTATTTAAGATGTCCTTTCAGGATCGGTTTCCACTACTTTTTACTTGGTTTTATACAAAGGGGCATGAGCCATCGAACGTAACCAGACAAGGGTCAACGATCAAATTCGTGTAACTCCTATACGCGTGATCGACGAAGACGGAACACAACTAGGAATCATTGAAACAGCTGACGCACTCGAGCGTGCAATCGAATCCGGCCTTGATCTTGTTGAGGTGGCACCGAGCGAACGGCCCCCTGTTTGCCGAATCATGGACTACGGCAAATATAAGTACGAAAAGAAGAAGAAAGCTAACCAAAGCTCTTCTCATGCAACCAAAACCAAGGAAGTCCGACTGCGGCCAAAGACCGGCGACCACGATATTCAGTTTAAGGTCAAGCAGGCTCAGAAATTCCTGAAGCACCGCGACAAAGTTCAGATCTCAGTGATCTTCCGCGGTCGTGAAATGGCCCATATCGAAGAAGGCCGACGTGTCATGGAAGGCGTGATCGAAGACCTCGTCGAATTCGGCAAAGTCGAGCAGACTCCTCAGCAAAATGGTCGTCGTATGACCTGCCTGATCGTGCCTAAGTAACGGCTGCTAGACTCTACTCCGCTTCGCTGGTCGAGTGAGAGATGGCTTCGGTAACTCGGTCATCCATTACACGAAACATTAACGGATGGTCTGCAATCGGCGCCGTCACGATGCAATTCAACTGGGGAAAATCTGCCGCTGCTTCCTTAGCGATCTTCGGAATGTCCTCGCTGACGTGTCGGCCCGGCGCCAAGAAATACGGGTGGATGATTACTGTCGTGGCGCCCTGTTCAACACATGACCGCATTGCTGTTTGCAAATCCGGTGTTGCAATCTCCATGTGCGATTCTTCCACAATGGTGAACTCTGAGTTTGCACGAAACCGGCTTACCATTTCCGAGAACAAGGCGTTGCTTTCTTCTCGTCGGGAACCATGGTCGATTATGACTATTCCGATGGACGTTGGTGCTTGTTGCGCAGACGGCGCAGTGCCTTGAATCACTGTCGGTTTATACATCGATCCGCTCATTTGAAAATCTGCCGCTTCACACCGCTATTCATTTTTAACTACTATACAGTCGTTAGGAATGCCATTTTTGCAAACGCTTGCATCGACAATCCCCATTATATGCCCTATGCCCAACGAACACCTGATTGAGTGGTTCGACTGNGAACGTGTAATGTTATGACCGCTATTTTACTGAACTCAGTGTCTAAACAATTTGGAACTGGACCAGAAGTGCTGAGCCAGGTGTCAATGGACATACCATCGGGCGGTTTTCTAACGCTTCTGGGACCTTCCGGTTGTGGTAAGTCTACGATCCTACGGCTTATTGCTGGATTGACCAGCCCTACCGACGGTGACATACAGTTCAATGAAGGCGGGACAATCAACCGGTCGTTTGTGTTTCAGGATCCGACGTTACTGCCTTGGCGTACCGTATGGCAAAATGTTGCGTTACCACTGGCACTTCGCGATGACTCTAACGACGACGGACAAATCGAAGGTGTACTGAAGTTGGTTGGTCTCGATTCCACACACTGGCAAAAATACCCCAGAGAATTGTCCGGTGGAATGCGTATGCGTGTGTCCATTGCACGTGCGTTAGTCACCAATCCTCAAGTTCTGCTTCTTGATGAGCCATTCGCCGCCCTTGATGAGCTTAGACGACAACAGCTCAATGAAGATCTACTTGCGATCTGGGCAGAGCAGAAATGCACGACAGTCTTTGTGACCCATAATGTCGGTGAAGCTGTATTCCTTGGCCAGCAAGTAGCAATCATGCAGTCAGACCCCGGACGAATCGCTGAGACAATTGCGATCTCTCTAAATCAACCGCGAACAGCCGCCTTGCGCACAGAGCAGGAGTACACCGAGCTCGTTACGCACGTCTCAAGTCAACTCTACATGCATCAGACTAATGAGGCGCTGGCATGAACACCAAGNTTAACCGCATACTGTGGCCAGCTATCCTGTTCATTGTGCTTGTAGCACTTTGGGCACTCGCCGTGCGTGTCTTTGATGTGAAGGCTTATATCCTACCTTCACCATCTGATGTACTTGATGTATTTGTAACTGAATCGCAGACGCTAAAGAGTGCTACGCTGGCCACAGCAGCTGCCGCCGGGTTGGGATTCTTAATCAGCGTAATAGCAGGTGTTTCGATTGCCATTTTGTTCTCCCAGTCCGCACTCATTCGGATGAGCTGTTATCCCTACGCAATTTTTCTGCAGACGATGCCAATCGTGGCTGTTGCTCCGCTGATCGTCCTTTGGTTTGGGTTTGGGTTTCAGTCGGTGACGACGGTGGTCGTGATTATCAGCTTGTTTCCAATTATCACAAATGCCACGACCGGCATGACGTCTTTGGAGCAAGGACACGTTGAGTTGTTCGAGCTTTACAATGCTTCGCGATGGCAACTCCTTTTTAACCTGCGATTACCAAATGCCGTGCCGCACATTGTTACTGGTGCGAGAATCTCAAGTGGACTGGCTGTAGTTGGAGCGATCGTTGGAGAATTCTTTGCAGGCGCATCGGACAAACTTAAAGGGCTTGGTTATTATGTGCAATCAACAGGCTTGCTTCTAAAAACCGATATGTTGTTTGCTTGTATCTTCTTATCTGCCGCTCTGGGGGTAGTACTTTTTCTCTTGGTATCGCTCATTAGCCGCGGGGTTTTGCGGAAATGGACATTCGATCTGAATAACAACTAGTCCAGATAGAATGCTCCAGACAAGTTATTCACATGCAGTAACTGCCATCAACCGCTTTGCGTGATAGAATGAAAAAGCTTTTCAAATATCAATAGTGGCTTATGCTTATTACTCATTGAGTCATCNGGGAAACGATTGAGGAACAACCGATGTCATTTCAGCAGTCAAACCGCCGACAGTTCATTGCCTCCGGTCTCGTTGCAGCAAGTGCCGCACCGTACTTTTTTTCCCCGAAAGATGCTTTCGCTCAGGAAAACAACGCTGCAAACGACAAAATCAATGTCGCGGCGATCGGAAATGGCGGGCGTGGCTCAGGTATTGGTCATCAAGCCGGGCGACTTGGAAACATGGTGGCGTGCTGTGATGTCGATGAACAACGAGCCAAGGGATTTGCATCCAAATATGGTTCCTGCGATACCTATCAGGACTACCGCAAAGTCCTAGACCGCAAGGACGTGGATGCNGTAACGATCGGTACTCCAGATCACTGGCATACAAAAATTGCCATTGATGCCATGAAGGCAGGCAAGGACGTCTATTGTGAAAAACCACTTACGCTGACCATCGATGAAGGAAAGCTCATTTGCAAAGTGGTTAAAGAAACCGGGCGTGTCTTTCAAGTTGGTACTCAACAGCGAAGTGAATACGGAAGCAAGTTCATACAAGCNGTTGCCATCGCCCGCAGCGGACNCCTGGGTGACAATCTACATGCTGTTTCATCTGTNGGAACAGCACAATCCGGTGGACCATTTAAGAGCGGCGAACCGCCGGCCCATTTCGACTGGAACATGTGGCTTGGACAAGCACCTGATACACCTTACATCAAGGAACGCACACACTATCAATTCCGCTGGTGGCTTGAGTACTCCGGTGGGCANGTAACCGATTGGGGTGTNCATCATACAGATATCGCCATGTGGGCTCTTGGACACGGGGAAACCGGGCCAACAGCCATTGAAGGTAAAGGCACATTTAATACGCAACCAGACTGTTACAATGTCGCTCGCGACTTTGACTGCACGATGACATTCGCGGATAAAACATCCATCCGTTTAACGAGCGGGCCAAACGAGTTGATTCTAGCGGGTGATAAAGGTCGAATCCGAGTCAACCGCGGTAGCCTCACAGGTAAGCCTGTTGAAGAAATCATGTCTAGCAAATCAGAACAGGAAAAGCTGAACGAGTCCGTTCGTGAACTCTATGGCGGCAACCCTCAGCCTCACATGGTGAATTTCTTTGCCTCAATAAAGTCGCGCAAACAACCGGTCTCGGATGTCTTCACCCATCACCGCAGCGTTAGCTGTTGCCATCTGGCGAATATCGCTATGCTTACCGGACGCAAACTGACTTGGGATCCACAAAAAGAAGATTTTGTTGGCGACGAACAGGCAAGCGCAATGGTCGCTCGTGAGCAACGAGCAGGATTTGAAATTGACGCATAAATCAAACCGCTGCAAGACGACTTGCTAAATAACGCATACTNATTACTTAAAGGAATAGAAAATGTTATTCAAATCACGNTTTCCACGAGTTATTTTCGCTCTATTACCTGCCATTGCATTGTTGATCGGCTGCGGCGGGGATGACGATTCAGCTGGAGATTCACAGTCTGAAACCAGCATAAACACCGAGGACGACGGTGGCGGNTTGCCAGAAGTCGCTGCAGTTGACTCGGCAGATGCCACAACCGTTGAAGAGATTGAAGCTGCGGACACGTCAACGGCTTCGTCAACGCAGCTTCGTCAGACGATACCGGAGCAACTGCCAGCGATGACGTGCTTGCATTAATTGCTGACAACTATAACATCGCCATCGTTGTTAATCCGTCAAAAATCATCAGTAGTGATTTGTTTAACACCATTCTAGAAAACGTGGTTCCCGAAGGTGAGCCGAATCCCATCGATGCACTAAAAGCCCAGCTTGGATTCGATGTCAGCAGTGTTCAACGCTTGTACGGATTCGCCGAGTTGGACGCGCCCGCTGGCCTTCTACCAGGTGCTGGCGCTGGACCATTCGGCAGCAATATCCGATCTGCGAATGATTCGAATGTTCAACCTGTCTATTACCAGCCTGGCTTCGGCCCGCCTGAACTGGGAGGTGGACCTGCATTAGATCCATCAGCATTGATTCCAACGGACATGATCATCTACGGTGTAGCAGATCAGGATATCGTCGCTTTGCAATTTATTACGTCCACATTGCCGCCGGAAAAGACGATCGACGTGAACGGTAAAAAGTGCTATCTCCTCGGAGACAACGATGAATTTGCACTGCATCTGCCATCTTCCAAGTCTGTCCTTGCCGGACCGGTAGAGTCGCTTAAATCAGCTCTTGAGGGTGGCGGTGGACAATCAGACTTTGCAAAGTCCTTTGGTGCTATCGATTTGAGCAGTGACATTGTTATTCGTGCACTATTACCACCAGAGCCTGAAGCACCGCCAGCTGATGCGGGAGGATTGAACCCATTTGCCGGAATGTCCAAAGTCACTGCGTCGACGGTAAAGGTGAATCTCGATCAAGACGAAATCGTACAGATCGAAATGGAAGCAGCTGACGATGCTGCACTGCTGCAGGTGAATCAGTCTCTGACCGGTGCACTTGGATTAGGAAAGGCCATCCTCGGTGGTCAGGTTGCCCAAATGGCAAACAATCCAAANCTGCCCGCTGAGGAAGTTGAAGCACTAAAGTTTGCACAACAATTGTTGAATGTAATCGTAGTCGCAAAACAAGAAGCTTCTGTTACCTTGACTNTGACTCTTACCGAGGCACTTCGAGANCAATTGATGGGCATGATTAAGGCGGGTGCTGACAGTGCNGACAGTGCTGACAGTGCTGACAGTGCGGACAGTGCGGACAGTGCGGACAGTGGTCTCGAGATTACCTCGGATTGACAATTCTAAAGATCATCAACCAACTTCGNTTCAAATTGATNTCATTCTGGACAAATGCAGCGATTAAGTCGCAGGAGTCTCTTCAATTGATTGCTCGGGTGCGGTTAGCCAGCGCGGNATTGGTACTGGGATGCATCTGCCTGTCTCACGCTGCAGGCACGCTTCAGGCTGCCGATGTCGAATATCATTGGAATCGGATCTCGGAGGGCCGCTGGATTGGAAGCGACTTCTGGGCCAATCGTCTCCAAGATTGGGAGGTTCGCAACGATCGCCTTGAATGTATTGCCGATCAAGCAAAACTTTCGCTGCGCACGGCGCATGTCCTAACACATCCACTGATTGATCGCCATGAGCCATTTCGCATGGAGGTGCAACTAGGCCTGACAAACGAAGATGGTACTGTAACACCCAATAGCGCCGCGGGCTTCTTAATTGGCGCCGGCAACGGTGGGATGGACTATCGTGCAGCTTCTATTATTCATCAATTTCGTGGGCCCGGTGCCGGGCTACTTGCCGGTGTGCGGCCAAATGGAACGCTCTTTTTTGATGATTTCGAAAGGCCAGGCAGTCTGAATGCTTCAGTTTCCATTTCAGGAGCACTCAATAGAACCGGTTGGAAAGTAATTGACGTCGATAGCGTAGAATCTGGGTCACCGGCGTCAAATATCCTCGACGGAAACCACGCTACAATTTGGCACACTCAATGGAAAGAAAAGAAGCCCGTACATCCGCATTATGTTGTTATTGACATGCAGTCTGAGCAGGGCTTTAACGGCATCGCATATCAACCGCGTATCGAGCAGACAGCCGGACGGATCAAACGTTTTCAGTTATATGCCAGCAACAACCCTGAGGATTGGGGAAAGCCCCTGAAAGAAGGGTCGCTGCCGGACAATGGTGAATTACAGATCATCCGTTTTGATTCCACACAAGCACGCTTTCTTAAACTTGTTGCTCTGGATGCCCATCTAGAGCGGCCAAGCACAACAATTGCTGAGCTTTATGTGCTTGAAGGAAATGAAAATGCAATCCCTGTTGATGCACCGATCGAAAAACTCATGGCTGGACGGCTCGTCTTGTACGGCGAACCAATTGAAAACGAAAAATATAAGTTGAGACTTTCGCTATTTACAAGTGATCCAGATGTCCCTTTGCAAACACGCGAAATGGAAGTCGATGGCCAACGGTTAATCGGAAATGTTGCAATCGCTGCCCACCCCGGCCAGATCTCGGGTGACGACGAATGCGGCGTGTATTGGTTCAATGCACTAAAGCTCTCTGGAACGCGTTTCAAACAAATGCCGGAACGATCTTTTGGGCCAATCCTTGCCACTCAATACACGTTGCATGAAAACACGTTGAAGATGACGGCCCAGTTGGCACCTGTAAGTGTAGAAGATGCTGATAGTGCTCGGCTGTTTATAAACAAGGCCGATGAGTGGAACCTGGTTTCAACCGGTGCTGTAATTCGCCCAGGGAATACGGTTCAGCTACGAGTGGAAAATTGGGATAGCAGTAAGGATGTGCCCTTCCGTGTTGAATATGTAGCTAAAGATTGGGACGGTACTAGAAAGATCCATGCCTGGTCGGGGATCATTCGCAAAGAACCGCTACGAAAGAAAGAGCTTGTGATTGCAGGTTTCACTGGAAATCACAACATGTCACACCGAATTGGCCAGACACCTTTTGATTGGCGCACTGGAAGCTGGTTTCCGCACACAGATGTCACTAAACATGTAGCCATTCATGACCCGGATGTCCTCTTTTTTTCAGGTGACCAGATTTATGAAGGCCGAAGCCCCACATTTGCAGATCGCGAACACCTCTTAGATGACTATCTATATAAGTGGTATTTATGGTGCTGGGCATATCGAGATATTGCAAGAGACATACCCTGTATCACCATCCCTGATGACCATGATGTATATCAGGGCAATCTATGGGGTGAAGCTGGACGTCCTATCCATCGGGATCATTTCGGCGGTTATGTACATCCGGCAGAATTTGTTCGCATGGTGGAACGCACTCAGACAAGCCACTTGCCTGATCCATTCGATGCGACACCCGTGGAGCAGGGTATCGGTGTTTATTACACAGATATGACATACGGACGTGTTAGCTTCGCCATACTGGAAGACCGTAAGTTCAAGAGTGGATGTGCCGGTCGATTGCCACCAACTGGAACAGCTCGACCAGATCATATCAACGATCCTAGTTTTGATGTGATGCTTGCAGATGTTGACGGCGTGCAACTACTTGGTCAGCGACAATTGGATTTCTTAGATCATTGGTCGCAGGACTGGAAGCAGGCTGATATGAAAATAGCCCTCTCGCAAACGATATTTGCCGGGATGGCTACACATCATGGCGGCGGACTGGAATATTTGATTGCGGATCTGGATAGTAATGGCTGGCCACAATCAGGTCGCAATCGTGCAATAGAAGCTCTTCGTAAAGGATTTGCTTTTCATCTCGCCGGTGATCAACACTTGGCAACCATCGTACATCACGGGATCGATGACCACCGTGACTCGATTTGGTCTTTTTGCGTCCCTTCCATCGCTAACTTCTATCCGCGCAAGTGGATGCCAAAGTCTATTGGCAGTAACCGTCCGTTAACGGCACCATCGTGGCAAGGGGATCATNTNGATGGCTTTAAGAACAAGGTAACNGTNTTTGCTGCGACNAATCCNGGAANAGANNTGGGGGTANAACCCANAGATCTTCACAANAANATGCCAGGCTACGGCATNGTACGAATGAATAAACAGGATCANACGATNACGATGGAGTGTTGGCCACGGTTTGCTGATCCNAGCAAGTCAGATTCGAGACAATATCCCGGTTGGCCGCGNACTATTAAGCAATCAGACAACTTTGCTAAGAAAGCCGGTGGCTATCTGCCCCCGATTCAGGTCAAAGGGACTAACAACCCAGTGATTCAAGTCCGCAATCACGATAGTGGTGAAGTAATCTACACGCTGCGCGTATTAGGGTCTAAGTTCCAGCCGCATGTCTTTAAAGCCGGAAAATACGATGTCATAATTAGTCAGCCTGATGAAGGAAAAATGGACGCCTTACTCGGTGTTTCATCAACGCCTAAACCAAGTAAAGATAAAGTCGTTGTAGATTTAGACGAATAATCAGTCGGCTTGAAACAAGAGGGGCTTCTGTATGGCGGTTGTTCTAGGGTTAGATATCGGCACAACGACCATTACGTCACTTGCAATAGATGGTGACACGGGTNAGAGCCTCGGCGCAAAAACGACTGCCAATGATTCTCGATTTAACGGGCTCGCCCCGGGTCGTTGTGAATTTGATGCGGAACGCATTTGGACTCAGGCAATACGCTGTCTCAATGCAGTTTCCGAACTGCTCGGTCATCGAGCGTCAGAAGTTGTCGGGGTTGGGATGACTGGCCAACAGCATGGCGTCGTACTCGTTGATGAGAATCTCAAGCCGGTCTCACCCTACATCAACTGGCAAGACCAAAGAGGTGCCGATCCGCACCCGGACGGTGGCACATATGTCGATGCTCTAGTCGGTCGGTTAGGAAATGAACAATATCAACGACACGGTTGTTATTTGCGTACAGGCTTTATGGGGCTGACGCTAACNTGGCTCGCGGATAANGGTCAGCTTCCTGAGAATTGCCAGGCGGCATTCATTATGGACTTCGTAGCCAGCCGACTGTGCCAGGCCGGATTAACAAGCGATCCAACGGCCGCGGGGAGTGCCGGTGTTCTGGATATTCACGAAAATCAGTGGAATGAAGATGCTATAGGTAAGCTTGGCTGGTCATCTAAGATATTGCCTCGCATTGGATCGGTTAGGGAAACTGTCGGATCATTGACGGCGGAGATTGCTCAGGAAACTGGGCTTCCGGCAGGCATCCCGGTATTTACAGCTTTGGGTGATAACCAAGCAAGTTTTTTGGGGAGTGTTAGCGACCGACATTCTCAGTTGTCAATAAATGTGGGGACGGGTGGCCAGGTCGGAGCATACAGCGAGAAGACCGGTGAACATCCAGCATTAGAAGTTCGACCATTTCCATACGGTGGATTTCTACTTGCAAATGTCGGCGCATGCGGTGGTCGTAGCTATGCAGCGCTAGAAAGATTCTTTCGGCTCGTTGGTGAGTCTCTCTTTGATGTTGAAGTTGAGGGAAGCCTGTTTGCGCGGATGACCGACTTAGCTGCCGGAGTGACAAATGGAACACATGACATGACCTGTTTACCNTTATTTACCGGTACGCGTCAGGATCCTGATGTTAGGGCTAATTGGAGTGGAATTGACCCTGATAATTTCACACCCGCAAATATGATTCGGTCCTTGTTGGAAGGAATGGCCAGTGTGTTTTTTGAAGGATACGAAGCTATTNAGAGTATTGGTGTCACTGGGATGACAGAAATCGTTGGTGCAGGTAACGGTATTCGTGAAAACGAAATCTTACAACATTGTATTGAGAAGCGGTTTGANATGCCGGTATTGCGCCCGGCGCAACGAGAAGAAGCCGCTACTGGCGCTGCAATTTCAGCNGCCATCGGCACNGGATTACTNCCCGATCTCTCCGCNACCGCCAAATGGCTCTCTTTTGAATCATAGACAATCTATGTTCTCCAATTTCCATCATGGACAGTCTATGTTTATCCGGCCATCTNAGGCTTGAATTCTAGGTAAATCATGCCTGTCTTAGATTGTTTTAGATTGTTGCCACGNAAAGCTGCTATGAAACNGGCGGCCTATCCCTGTTATAATGATCTAGGTAATCAATTAAGATTCTCCCACCGTTTCAAGTAATCCCGCCGCTTGAGAAACCAATTCCTATGAATTATCGATTTGGTCCGTTTCTGGTATTTGCATTTGCTGTTTTGTCAGTAGTGACAGCTTCTTCGTCTGTTTTGGCAGAAGATGACAAATTAACTTTTGAGCGCGATATAAGACCAATTTTTCGTGCCCACTGTTTCGACTGCCACGGTGCCGAAAAAGAAGTAAAAGGTAAGCTGGATCTAAGGTTGGTCCGGTTTATGCTCGCCGGTGGTGAATCTGGCCCAGCAATTGTCGCCGGTGACGCTGATGCCAGCTACTTAGTCGAACGGGTAAGAGCTGGAGAAATGCCGCCAGGCAATCACCGTGTACCGGATCATCAAATCGAGATGCTTGTACAGTGGATCAAGCAAGGAGCTCAAACAGTTCGCCCCGAACCTTCAAGCATCGGACCCGGATTGGGTGTCTCTGATGAAGAGCGAAGTTATTGGGCATTTAAACCACTGATTCGTCCAGCTGTTCCATCCGTGAAAGACGCAACCAGAATCCGTACGCCAATCGACGCATTTTTGATTGCGAAGATGGAGCCTGCTGGGCTGACTTTTGCTTCTGATACTGATAAAGAAACACTGATTCGTAGAGCCAGTCTGGATCTGCTCGGCGTGCCGCCAACGCCTGAAGAAGTACAAGCATTTCTTGATGACACGTCTGATGATGCATGGGCTGGGTTGATAAACCGATTGTTGGATTCACCGCTTTACGGCGAGCGGTGGGGAAGGCACTGGCTCGATGTTGCCGGCTACGCTGACTCCGAAGGTTACACAAACAATGACTCGTCTCGAGCTTGGGCATACAAATATCGTGATTGGGTAATTCAAGCTATCGGGAGCGATATGCCATTTGATCAGTTTATTACATGGCAACTCGCTGGTGATGAACTGGTGAATCCTCCGTATAAGAATATGACTGTTCAGGAAATCGAAAAGCTTACTGCAACCGGATTCCTCCGCATGGCTGCAGATGGAACAAGTGCTCAAAACGATGCTGTCGCAAGAGAGCAGGTGATGATTGACACCGTTAAGATCGTGTCCACTTCGTTGCTTGGGCTTTCCGTTGGCTGTGCCCAGTGTCATGACCATCGATACGACCCCATTTCACAGAAAGATTACTATCGTCTTCGTGCCATATTCGAACCCGCGCTCAATCCCAAAAAATGGAAGCAACCCAACAGCAGAGCCATATCGCTGTACACAGATGAAGATCACGCCAAAGCAAATGAGATCGAAGCACAAGCACAAACGCAAGTCACTGCACGTAATGAAAAACAAGCTGAGTTTATGGCAGACGTGCTTCAAAAGGAGCTCGAAAAGGTCGATGAAGCAATACGCGGCAAGTTAGAGGAAGCTTATAAAACCGCTGGTGACAAACGAACTGAGGAACATAATGAGCTACTGGCAACAAATCCAAATATCAGAAACCTGAGCACCGGAGTGCTCTATCAATACAACCAAGGTTATGCTGACAAGCTGAAGGAAATGGATGCTGAGATTGCTAAGCTTCGTGGAACTAAACCGCCACATGAATACCTGAGAGCGCTGACCGAATCCGCGGGCGAATTTGACCCTACGTTTTTGTACTATCGTGGTGATTACCGACAACCTCAAGATGAGGTAAAACCTGGTGGCGTCACCGTTGCATCACCGGCGGAGAGTCCGTTTGAAATCGCAGATAACGATGGCAGCTTGCCGAGTTCCGGACGCCGTCTGGCATACGCACGACGACTTACGAGCGGACGGCATCCATTAGTGGGTCGGGTTCTAGTCAACCGATTCTGGCTCCATCATTTTGGCAAGGGAATCGTATCCACACCAGGCGAATTTGGACGCCTCGGCACGATGCCAACACATCCTGCCTTACTTGACTGGCTCGCCGATGAATTCATGGCTAGTGGTTGGAGTCTAAAGCACTTGCACCGGATCATCATGACTTCCACCGTTTATCAACAGGAGTCTTTGCGAACAGCCGAAGCAGATCAACTTGATGGCGGAAACACCTTATATTCGCATTTCCCCGTTCAACGGCTAGATGCAGAGGCTATTCGCGACTCCATTCTCCAGGTCACCAACCGACTCGATGGAACACAATTCGGCGCACCGACGATGGTTGCAACGGACACCTCCGGCCAAGTCATCATTAATGGTGATACACAGCGACGCAGTATTTACTTGCAGATGAAACGAACTCAGCCGATTAGCATCCTAAAAGCTTTTGATGCTCCCGCCATGGAAATCAACTGTACAAAACGAGAAACGTCTACCGTTGCAACGCAATCACTCATGCTGATGAACAGTGACTTTATCCTTAATTTTGCCAAAGCCTTTGCCGCTAGACTAAATCTGGAGGCAAATGGCAAAGTGGATTCCACCACAATTGAAAACCTTACAGTGACGATACCAGACGCTGCACTCTCAAATTCTGATCCGTGGTCGTATGGATACGGTCATGTAGGCGAGTCGATCGATGGCGCATCCGCACAAGTAAACTTCACAGAGTTTCCACACTTCGCAGATAACACCTGGAAGGGTGGTGACAAGGTGCCCGACGAAAATATCGGCTGGGCCTTTTTGAATGCCTCGGGAGGGCACACTCATAGTAATACGCACAATCCAATTAGACGCTGGACAGCACCAGTAGCTGGCAAGATCCGACTTGGTGGTGGACTTTCACACGGCAGCGATAACGGAGATGGTATAGCACTTTCGGTGTATAGCAGTCGACAAGGAGAGCTGACAAAGACAGAGGCTTTTACAAATCAAACGATGTATGAGGCTACCTTCGACGTGGAAGCAGGCGAGACGATCGACACAATTGTTAACCAAAAAGCCGACCATGCCTCAGATAGCTTCGGAAATCACTTTTGGTTTGAATTGCTAGATGGCAATGGAAACGTCGTAAAGAAATGGGACTCATCGGCCGACTTCCGCGGGCCAATTGACCTTAAAAAGTTTGAAGTAAAGTCGTCGGTGGCTGAACAAGTTGCCTTTGGTTGGCAGCTCGCCTATGGAAGGAAGCCAACCAGAGAAGATGTGACATTGTCGTTGGAGTTCATTAGCGCTCAACTTGAGATCCTGTTGCGTGAAGGAAACGAATCTCCATTTGAACAAGCGATGACGAATTACTGTCAAGCCTTACTAACATCAAATCAGTTTTTGTATCTCGAATAAGAGAAGTTGTATTGAAATGAACGAACATTCATCTGCAAGTCAATTTACGCGACGTAGTTTTCTGCGAGAGAATGCTATGGGCGTTGGAATGGTAGCTCTTGCAACCATGCTGAGCGAAGAAAATCTTCTCGGAGTACCTCGAACGGTTAAGCTTCAGCCCGACGTGTATGATCTGACCCCCAAGCAACCTGTATTTCAGCCAACTGCTAAGGCGATGATTTCATTATTCCAGCACGGTGGTCCTGCTCATATGGACTTGTTTGACCCAAAGCCGGAATTGACCAAACTTGATGGAAAAACATATGAAGGCGAAATCGGATACAGCTTTATTAAGCGTGCCACAAAAGTCCTCAAAGGTACACCGTTTAAATTCAAGCAACACGGTGAGTGTGGTACAGAACTATCTGAACTGCTACCCGAATTGAGCACGATCGTTGACGATATTTGTCTAATTCGATCTATGCATACGGGACACAATGGACACGAAGTCTCCATTCGTTATATGAATGCCGGTATCGCTGGTGTAACCGGGCGACCAGCGCTTGGCAGCTGGATTACGTATGGCCTTGGCAGTGAATCCCAAAATTTGCCTGCATACATGGTTCTTACCGATCCTGGTGGCCACCCTGTGGATAGTACACATAACTGGTCCAACGGGTGGATGCCCTCTCTCTTCCAAGGTACGGTGTTGAGACCGAAAGAGCCTCGCATACTAAACCTCGACGCTCCGCAGCATTTAAAAGGTGAGGTTCAGTCATCGAATTTGGCGTTCTTAAACAAGCTCAATCGGCGCCATTCGAAACGTCACCCGGGTGAACATGATCTTGAAGCGCGTATTGCTAGCTACGAACTTGCGGCTCGAATGCAGGATGCTGCTCGTGAAGCTCTTGATGTTTCTCAAGAAACGGAAGCAACTCACAAGCTTTATGGCTTGGATAATGATGACACGAGAGAATACGGAACCCGGTGTTTGATCGCGCGACGGTTGGTAGAGCGTGGAGTGCGATTCGTGCAACTGTTTCATAGTGGACAGCCGTGGGATAACCACAATGACCTTAAGAATTCGCTGCCAAGTGCATGTCGTAAGACGGACAAACCATCTGCTGGCCTTGTGAAAGATCTCAAGCAGCGTGGTATGCTCGATGAAGTGCTCGTGCACTGGGGTGGTGAAATCGGAAGGCTCCCTGTTGTCGAAGGCGATCCTAATACTGGCGGTCGGGACCACAATGGCCAAGGCTTTAGTACATGGCTGGCCGGCGGTGGAGTTAAAGCCGGGATCACGTACGGTGAATCCGATGAAGTTGGGCACCGAGCAGCAGAGAATATCATTAAGCCTAATGACTACCAGGCCACTGTCTTAAAGTTATTTGGTATCGATCATAAAGATTTAGTTTATTTGCATAATGGACAAGAACAGCAACTCGTCGTGAATTCAGAGGCCCGAATTGTAGACGATATTATCAAATAGCTCGCCATGACGACTTTAAACCTTGGTAATAATCCAATTCGCACTTGTGGTTCGCCGCTGTCTCGGCGATCACTACTAAAGATTGGTGCAGCTCTTCCTATTGCCGGGCTCGCCACACAGACTGGTCAATTACAAGCCGCTGTCGATGCACCGGCAAAGTCTGTTTTATTTGTTAACTTAATTGGCGCTCCCTCCCATCTAGATCTATTTGATCCCAAACCCGATGCCCCATCGGAATACCGAGGGCCATTCAACGTCATTTCTACAAAGACACCTGGGGTTTATTTCTCTGAGTTGTTGCCAAAGTGCGCAGCAATCAGTAATAAGTTCACGGTATGTCGTTCAAATGTAAATTATAGCGCTGACCACCTAATTGCTATGTCCATCATGATGACGGGATACGAGCCAACCGATGGTGGTGAGACTGGGAATGGCACAACATTCGGTTATCAGCCGAATTTTGGCTCCATCGTTTCCCGTGCTAAACGAGTTGGTGGTATGCCAAGTTTTGTCTCTCTGGCGAAAGGTGCCATTGGCGACGGACGAGGACCAAGTCTGGGCGCCGGTGGCAACAAATGGGGGCGCCGCTTTGATCCATTTATGATTCATTGCGATCAAGCCGGGGACGTGAGTCTTCCTGGATTGGATCTGCTCGATGGACTGACTCCCAATCGACTTGGTGACAGACGAAAACTGCAGCAAGAACTCAATTTTGCTAAACAGCAAGTGGACGAACTGTCCTCAACCGACCTAGCTAATCTCTACAGCCAAGCATTCGAGTTACTAACGTCGTCGACGACCAACCGAGCATTTAATCTCGATGGCGAATCCAAACAAACCCGCAATGCGTACGGCCAATCTTCCTTTGGACAAAGTTGCCTTCTAGGACGACGCCTTGTCGAGGCAGGTGTTCCATATGTCCAAGTGAACTGGAGTCAATTTGCAGAAGTGCTGTATGGCTTTTCAGATTATGGATGGGATACACATGCGGATAACTTCGGGTTGATGGAGGATTTGCACGGACCGTTGCTCGATCAAGTTTTCTCTACGTTGATTAATGATTTGGATGACAGAGGATTACTTGAAACCACCTTGGTCGTTTGCATGGGTGAATTTGGCAGAACACCACGAATCAATGGCATCGGCTCCCGTGATCATTGGCATCAATGTTATTTTTCCGTATGGGCCGGGGCGGGTGTGCCGCGAGGCCATGTGATTGGAACAAGTGATAAACGAGCCGAAAGTCCTATTACCGAACCGTTTAATCCCGCCATGGTTGGTACAACCATCCTTGAAAAAATGGGGATAACCAGCCAGCAACGCGCCGAATTCAGAATCTTACAGGACAGCCATGCATTTGAACCGCTTATGTAATGCGTTCGCCATGCTTCTGGTGTTTTTTGTGAGCTCATATGCGGCAGAGCCCAAACAAATCACTAAAGATGGCCGTTGGAAACTAAGCCCTTGCTACGGCGTGGACGGTAAGGATCTCTACTATTCGCTATCGTCTGACATGGGTCGCGTCTTTCTTATCAAACAGGACCTTGCGACAGGTAAGACCAGCAAGATGTTTGAGGAAACAACTGATCATCTATACGATGCTTCTTTTTCGTCTGATGGAAAGTATCTTGCATACTGTCAAACCTCTGGCTCACCGCAGCTCTTCGTCGTTATAAGAAATCTGACGGAGCAAACAGAAGCCACGTATCGACCTGTTGGTGCGAGAAGCACTGCACGACGGCCGAGGTTCATTCCTGGCACAACACAGCTCGTCTTCAACGAATCCGGGGAAGGTGGCCAGCAGATCGCCATAGTAAATGTGGACGGGGGAAACCGACGGTTGGTTACCGAGTTGTCAGCAATTAACAGATGGCCGGACGTTTCACCTGATGGCAAGAGAATTGTCTTTTGCAGTAGTAAGGAAGGGAATTACGATCTGTTCACTGTAAATACTGATGGCACAGGGCTGACTCAACTGACGGATCATCCGTTAAGAGATATCCACCCCGCATGGTCACCTGATGGAAAGAGAATTGCATTTGTGAGTGTGCGTGATGGTGATCATGAGATCTTCATGTTGGATTTAACCTCGAGAAACGTCACTCAAGTGACAAAAAATAACTTTCGCGATGACTTCCCAGCCTGGTCGCCAGATGGCAAAAAGCTCGCATTCATCTCACAGAAGAACGGCTCAACCGACATTTTCGAACTCGAAATCGAACCAGTTGATTGATGCCAGTCATGGACGCCCACTTTGTTTGTGTCGAAAAATCATAGGCTGTCCATGAATTTTGTCCGTAAATTTTCAGTATTAAAAATATAGACTGCCTATTGTTTTCAGGAGCAGTTGTGAACTCAAAACCCTATAAAACAATTCTTTATTGCATCGCCATAATATGGGTGTCCATGATTGGGGCGTTTGCTCGGACGGTGCACGCGGAGCAATATAGACTCAGTACGTTTTCAGCTGATGTGACGATTCCACTTGGGCATCGATGTATGGGGTTGCTGCGCACGAAGTCGCAGAAGATTGTTGATCCGTTAAGAGTCTATGGATTCGTATTACACAGCAGTGACAAACCAATCGTCCTGGCAGCTTTTGATTGGTGCGAAATTCGTAACGGGGCATACGATGCGCTTCGTGATGCATTTGCTAAAGCCGCTGGCACTGAGCGACAACGGGTAATCGTCACAGCACTTCACCAGCATGACGCCCCTGTCGTTGACCGAGAAGCACAACTGCTCTTGGACAGTGTCGGACTGTCAAATGAACTTCACAATACCGCCTTTCTTGACGATACAATCGAGCGAGTGTCGCAGGCCGTCAGAGATTCACTGGATCACTCCCAGCCCATTAGCCACATTGGCTACGGCATGGCCAAAGTAGAGAAGGTCGCTTCGAGCCGACGCGTCCGGGAAGCAGACGGCCGCATCACTCATAACCGCGGAAGCTCCGGTGGTGGAAATAAACACTACGCCGCCGCGCCGGATGGTGATATCGATCCATTTGTTCGGACCATAGCTTTTTACAACGGCAACCAACCCGTTCTCGCGATTCACAGTTATGCCACCCATCCCATGAGCTACTACGGACGTGGCGGCGTAACATGGGACTTCGTTGGCATCGCCCGTGAACGGCTTCGGCGAGAACAGCGTGACATAGAACACATTTATCTATCCGGGTGCAGTGGCGATGTCACTGCGGGAAAATACAACGACGGCTCACCAGATAACCGCCAGATACTTGCGGATCGCCTCTACACCGGCATGAAAAAGTCGTTTGACTCTATCAAGCCCCAGCCACTTACACAAATTGATTTCCGGAGTATCCCGTTTCATCTTGAATACAACCAGAAACCGGAATACAAGCGTGCCATCCTCACGGAACAACTCGAAAACAAAAACCTCGACATAATCAAACGCATCGCGGCAGCGATGTCACTCAGCAGCCTCAATCGTGTAGAGCAAAAGCACCCTATCGACATGGCGTGTATTGACTTTGGCCACGGAAAAGTTGTCCTCTTCCCGGGCGAGACGTTTGTTGGCTATCAATTAATGGCACAACAGTTACTACCTGATAACTTCGTATTCAGTATCGGATTCGGTGAGTCCTGGCCTGGTTACATTCCAATGAAACGTGATTATGCAGACGGATTCAATGGGCACAGCTGGTCCTGGGTATCAGAAAAAGCAACCGATCAACTACCTGCAGCGCTTAAGAAGGCTCTCGGGATAAAGTAAAATAACACCACGATCAAACATTTCTCTACATGGAGTGGAATCATGGAACGCCGTGACTTTCTTAAAGCAACCGCAGCGACAACTGCAGCTGCAACAACATCCAATGCAATTGCTCAGGATTCCCCAAACGAAAAAATCGTTATTGGGGTCATGGGTTTAAGTCGCGGCCGATCCCTTGCTGTTCGATTTGCCGAACGTCCAAATGTCGAAATCAAGTACGTATGCGATGTTGACAGTGAACGAGCTGAATCCGCAGCAAAACTCGTGCAGGGCGCTGTTGATAAAACTCCCGAGGCAATTACAGACTTCCGACAAATCCTTGACGATAAATCCGTCGACGCACTTGTATGTGCGGCACCAAACCATTGGCATGCTCCGGCAACTATTCTCGCATGTAAAGCGGGCAAACACGTGTATGTTGAAAAGCCGTGCTCCCATAATCCATGGGAAGGTGAGATGATGGTCAAGGCTGCACGAAAGTATAAGCGTGCGGTTCAAATGGGTTCGCAAAGACGCAGCAGCGTCTCCATGCAGGAAGCTGTCCAATTAATTAAGGATGGTGCCATTGGTGAAGTTCATCATGCACGCACACACTACTTTAGCGCTCGTGGCAGCATTGGCACAGGAGAACAGGCTGAAGTACCACCGCACATCAATTATGAAGACTGGCAAGGTCCTGCACCTCGAGTTCCATTTGTAAACAACTACCTCCACTACAACTGGCACTGGTTCTGGCATTGGGGAAACGGTGAGCTAGGAAATAACGGCGTACATTCTCTGGATGCCGCACGAATGGGATTAGGAGTAGACTTTCCGGTGCAGGTATCAAGCTCCGGTGGTCGGTACTTCTTCGATGATGACCAACAAACTCCCGACACAAGCACAGTGACCTATCGATTTGCCGACGACAAGTTCGTTACATGGCAAGGCTTAAGTTGCAATCGCAACGGTAGTGGCTTTGTCGATTTCTACGGTCGCGACGGCTGTATCAAAGTAGACGGAAACAGTAATTGGAAGATGTACGACCGCTCTAATAAAGAAGTAAAGAGTGGCACCGGAAACAATGGAGACATCGAGCATATCGAAAACTTCCTAGATGCTATTCGAAGTGATACGCCACTGGCTCTAAATGCGGAGATACAAATCGGGCATACCAGCACGATGCTTTGCCATCTCGGCAATATCGCTCAGCGTACCGGCCGCACGTTAAGTATCAATCCAAAGAATGGTCACATCGTTGGTGATGATGCCGCCATGAAATACTGGCAACGGGACTACGCTGATGGATGGGTCGAAGATCTGACGATTACTTAGTCGTCTACTTTCCACTTGTATCCCAGTGATCATTGAGAATTTCCGTTAGCTCTTTAACTAGCTGTGGATTTTCTTCAGCCAGGTTGTCATTTTCATGCGGATCTGACATCAAATCGTATAGCTGTGTAGCCTTATTCGCAAAATTATGTGTTGATTTGTAGCGGCCGACCGTGCCATCGTAGGTGCGGATCAGTTTCATATTTCCACTAATGACCCACCGATAAAGCAACGTCTCTCTTGGGTTTTCCAAATCTGCGATATCGTGAGCATAACTCTCGCCAAACAGAACGCCTGCCCTGGCTGAGCCCTTATTATTCGCGGGCAACAACAGATCGATGCCGCTCATGGCAGCCGGCACCTCAACGCCACATGCTTTCAGAATTGTCGGCGCGATATCGATGCTTGATACCAAGGCTTGTTTTTTTCCTTGCCGAACATGGCCAGGCCAACGCACCATAATCGGGGTGCGAACTCCGCCTTCATTCGGTGACTGCTTCGAACGTGGGGCATATTGAGATCGCCAACCCATAGGCACTTCGACCGATGGAGTACGCTGTATCCAGCCATTATCGGTGACATAAATGACCAGTGTCTTCTTCCGAAGACCTTTGTCATCAATGATCTCCAAAAGATCGCCACATGACTCATCGAACCACTCACACATTGCATAGTATTTGGCCATTGCGAGAGGCCGTCCTTCCTGTTGATACTTCTCAAGCAGTCGCTGGGGTGGATTGTGTGGTGTATGAGGTAAAAACGGTGCATACCAAAGAAAGAACGGCTTCTCTTCTGAAAGCGAATGATCGATGAACTCCTCGATCGGATCCATTCCTGTCCGACCAATTTTCAGGCCCTCGTCACCGTGCCTTCCACCGCGTTTTGGATCTCCATGGGTCATTCCGTGCGTGAATCCGCCACGGGCAAAGTTTCCTTCCCACCACTTTCCACTTTGATGGCTTAGATACCCGGCATCTCCGAGTAACTTGGGGATTGTATCTAAGGTATCAATTTTGCTAATCAGCTGATTACGCAGCGTTTGATAGTTTCCGCCGGGAGGCAACGGATGATTTGGTGCCGGGTCATTCCCTGTGATACCGTGTTGCCGTGGATATAGCCCGGTAATCATCGTAGCCAGCGATGGCCGACAAAGTGCGGTTGGGACGTATCCGCGAAGAAACGTAGCACTCTCTTTGGCAAGCTGATCGATCGATGGAGTCTTGATGGCAGCATGTCCAATAAAGGAATAGTCCGTCCACGATTGATCGTCAGAAATAATCAGCACAACATTTGGGCGTTCCGATGGCTTTGCTGGCTTCGCCGCTGGTTTTTTTGCTGGCTGTGGTTTTGCAGGAGATTGCTGTTGAACATCTCTACGCAGTTTAAATTTTTCCCGGCTGTATTCACCACCCAGTTCATTCATCAATTCATCACAACGATCTCGCATTTTGGTCAATTGATCCGCATATGCCGGGTTCTCGGCACAATTGGTTAGCTGATCTGGGTCATCTCGTAGATTATGCAAGAACTCGTATGGTGGCTCTTGCTCTATATAGCGAGCATACGTCCACTCTGTGCCTCGTACGCCTTCATACTTTGGAATCCGCCCCGGAATATGAAACAAATGTTCGCAAAAAAAGTCATCTCGCCAGCTAGTTATTTCCCGACCCGAGATTAAGTCAGTAAGTGCTGTTCCTTGATATGTATCTGGCGTTTCCACACCGGCGGCTGACAACATCGTCGGAGCAAGGTCGACATTAAGGACAACCTCATCGCGAACCGTTCCTTGTTGCTTATCTGCAAGGCGTGGGTCAACCACCACGAGAGGCACACGCAGCGATTCTTCGTAGTGTGACCACTTTCCAGCAAATCCACGCTGACCGAGATAGTAACCGTTGTCACCCGTAAAAATGACAATCGTGTTTTTATCCAGTCCTAGCTCTGATAACTTTTTTCTCACACGCCCGACAACATGATCCACACCGCTGATCATCCCCCAATAGCCGCGCATATTCTTAGTGAATTTATCCGGCGTATCCCAACGCCAGTGAAATCGTTCTCGCTGCATACTGCGTCGCAAAAACTCGGGATGAGCCGCAAAGATTTCCGGATCCGAAAGGCGTGCTGATGGCACTTTGATATCGTCATAGATTTCGGCAACGGATTTCGGCACGGGGTAGTGATTTTGCTTGTCACCGTCTTCAGCATGGGGCGCATTAAAGCTGATCGACAAACAAAACGGTGTGCCCGCCTCCTGTGCCTCAAGAAACTCCAGCGCCAGGTCACCGGCAATCTGAGTAACATGCCGCTGAGTTCCATCTGGTTGTGTTTTGAAGTAAGGACTTCGATTCAGAGGTCTGAAGTAATCAAACATCGGCCCAACGCCACCTTCAACGCTGACTCCAAATTTACCGACAAAACCTGTTTGATATCCTGCGGCCTTTAACTTTGTCGGGTAACTATTTGAGATGAATTCATTGGCGATCGGTACAGTACCGAAGGTGTAGCGATGACCACGTTCATACATACCAGTAAAGATCGTTGCTCTACTCGCTGCGCAGATCGACGTGGTTACAAACATATTTTTAAAACGAACACCGTCCGCTGCCATTTGATCAATATGCGGTGTTTTCACAATCGGATGTCCTGCGCATCCTAGCTGATCCCACCGATGATCGTCCGACAATATAAAGACAATATTCGGTCGATCAGCAGCAAAGGTTTTGGCTGACATCGACCACACAAAGAATAAAAGGAGGGCGCAGAGATATTGAGAGCGTCGCTTCATTAGGTATAGAGTCCGGATAAGAGTGTTACTTAACGATATCTATTTTATCTTCAGCCGTATGATGCTCAGTACCTTCATCAATACGAGCACGGACTGTTAATGGCATATTGAACACTGCATCCGGCGCGTCGTCAAACCGGACGTTTAGAATCCCTTCCGTTTTGTCAGCCGGAATGACGATAGACTCGGCAGTAACTGCAGAAATATGCTCCGGCAACGTCACGGATACACTTACATCTCCCTGAATCTTATCGCCCCGATTCACTGTCACTGTGACAGGCACCGCTTCTCCGGGTTCAAACTGCATGGACGAAACAGCGGCCTGAATTGACATCTTAGAAGCATCTACCAGCACAATGATTTGGTCATTTTGTGCGTGGGACGTATGGCTGACCAAGTGCTCCGTACCATCATGGTCGGTAATCGTTGCGATTCCCGTCACCGCTACTCTGCACGTACGACCGATCTCCATCCATGGGGGCAATTGAATTTGGTAGGTAAATCCGTTCTCGCCAGCAGGCACATAAATGGGCTTACCTGTTACACCTTGTAGATGCCGTACTTGCCTTTCAGCCATGACTATCTCAATGGGTCCGTCATAATCTTCTCGTTCGATAAACATCGAGCGTTTATACGATGAGCCACGATGTGCAAACTTTGTTTCGAACGTACCCCAGATCTTAAACGGAGTTGGCATAGCCACTGATAGCATCAGTGCGTCCTGCTGAATATCAAGGTAATTCTCTGCCAGCTTTACCGCCACGGCGTTTACAGTCTCAGCTGGCGTTTCTTCATTTTCAGCTGCTTCTTTAATCATTACGGTTCCGACACCGGAAATGGTGATACTCGTTGCCTGAATTTTTGATTGATCCTCTGGCTTAATCTTGATCTCAGTATCGGATTTCCCTTCTGCAATCGTCAGGCCATCCAGCGTAATATGCTCCGGCAGACCAGCTACCGATAGTTCAATCGGGCCTTTCCAACCGCCAACTCTCTCTGCGGTAACCTTCAGTTTTCCTTCCTGGCCACGGATCACCGTTAATCCATCAACCGGCAACGTCAGCTTCAGGCCATTTTCCAGATTGATAGGCTTACTAACCACTAATCGATAACTGAATTGTCCCGCGGAAAATCTACCAAACCTGTCTTTAATAACCACATGGTATGTACCATCCTCCGGAGCGGTAAAAGCCAATTTCGAATCCGTTAATCCGTTTTGAATATCATCGTTCTTTGCGATTTCTTTTCCATCTTTATCAAGCACAGCCAGGTGAGAGTCGAGCAAGGATCCCAGACGAGCTGCCTTGAGATCCAAGTTAATCACATCTCCTTTTGTCGCACTCAGATTCCATGTATCTTCTTCGCCCACGTCCTGAATTCGACCATTTAAGACTACCGGCACAGTATGAGTTGCTGCCCGCTGTTCATCCGACTCCAGCACCTCTGGATAATCGGTAATATCTAATTCCAATCGCCTGAGCGTCTTCCCTTTATGTGATAAGTCAAACACCCAATTATCAGCAGCATCCGGTGAAACGCTAAGCTCCACTGGCTCCTCGGGAATCATCTGCCCGAACAGTTGCAGCTTTAGGGGTTTGCCCCGTTGGCCACCAAGCGGGAACACATGGTCTACGTATTCCTGATCTGTAATCGTCAATCGATACACGTAATGTTGAAGACCACCAAACGCAGCATCATAAATCCGCACAGTGTGTTTTCCGTCGGACTCAGCCTTAAATCTCAGAAATGAGTCTTCGCCAAACCAGTCACCGTTTTCGGCAACCCGTTTGCCTTCACTATCGAGGACTTCAATATGAGAATCGAGTCCTGTGCCAAGGCGCTTTGCCATTACCTCGACTGTATATTCTTTGCCTGCCTTGGCATCGAATCTCCAAAGATCCACATCTTCCCGTGGGAATACGCGGCCATTGATCGTTACTGGCAAAGTCACATCTTGCGGAATCGGTGTACCATCAATCTCCTGCTCTATGATTTCAGGCAAATGACCTATAACAAACTTTTGAGTCGGGATCACACCCTGACTTGTCCAAACTCTCCACCGCCTGAACCCGAGCGTAGCATCTTCGGCGATACTTAACTCGCCTGCCTGATCAACCGGATAGTCCTCTTTCGCTTGTGATGCTGGCATGGGAATCAGCGGACCTTCAAACCACTGAGTTCTGGTATTCCGCTTAATGGTATTGCCGGTCAGGATGCCATTTCCAAGAATCTCAAATGGACATTCGGCGCGAAGATAATGACCGCCGACGTTGAAGTTCACCGTCGTGCCTCGCTGACCGCCCGCTGGGAAGATATAGCTGACAGTCGGATCATCAGCGTGCAACGTACTGCAGGTTGCAACAAGGAATACAGCTAAAACAAGTCTACGGTACATTCGTCTCGTCCAATTGAGAGGGTCATTAGAACAAGCCGTCAATCACACGACCTTCACCGGGCACAACCGGGACGGGGCGACCTTCAGGAGTTTCGTATTCAGTAGCAGGATCAATTCCCATGGCATGGTAAACCGTAGCCACCAAGTCAGCCGGGCCATAAGGCGTTGTGGCTGGGCGTTCTGCACGTTCATTTGATGCGCCAATGATTCGGCCACCATGTACGCCACCACCAGCCATTGCAATCGCACTGCTTGGTCCCCAATGATCACGACCCGCTGAACCGTTGATCCTTGGTGTACGGCCGAATTCGCCGGTTACCAGAACCAGAGTGGTATCCAGCATTCCCCGATCATCCAAGTCCCGAAGCAGCGTAGACATGCCACTATCCAAATGAGGGAGCAAGTCATTCTTCAACACGTGGAAGTTGTTGTAATGAGTATCCCAATTGTTGTGATCCACAAATACGAACCGGACACCTGCTTCCACAAGACGCCGTGCCATTAGGCAGCTTTGGCCAAGCGTATGTCGCCCGTATTCATCTCGTAGTTTTTCAGGTTCTTGGGAAATATCAAAAGCAGCCTTTGTTGCATCAGATGTCATCAACTCAAATGCCTTGCGTTGAAACGTGTTCAGCGCTTTGGCACTTTGATTTGCGGTAACTTCAGCGGCTTTTTCAAAGCGGTTTAGTTTGCTGAGCAGAGCTCGACGATTGTTAAGCTGCTTTCCATCAACCGTAACAGGCGGTGCCAGATCCGGAACAGCAAAATCCGGAGCACTTGGATCCGCAAGAACACCAAATGGTGAGTAGGCGGCACCAAGATAAGACGATCCGGCACTATTGTGAACCTTGGGAATGCTTACATAGGGCGGAACGCTTCCTCGAGGCCCAAGTTCTCGTGCCACGATGGAGCCCATGCACGGCTTTTGGTTATTTGGATTTAATCCGGCATTGAATCCGGCCACCGGATGATAGCCGGTCAATAAGTAGTGGTCAGCTGGTCCATGATCGCTGTTACTGTGTCCAAAGGAACGAACCACGCTGAATTTGTCATGCTGTTGCGCCAAGCTAGGAAGATGCTCGCATAACTGAATCCCCGGCACACTCGTGGATTTAGGATCAAATTCTCCCCGAAACTCCGCCGGTGCGTCTGGTTTCATGTCCCAGGTATCGATGGTGGACAGGCCACCATGTAGGAATACCAAAATCATGGAAATATCTTTTGCTGGCTTGCCTTCAGCAGCCGCACGCGCCTGGGCTTCCATTACTCGCGGCAAGTTGATCATCGAGCCAAATAAGCCCATAGATCCAATGCTAAGCATGTCACGACGCCGTATACCATCACAGTATTTGTGTGAATTGACTACAGCCATGATTCTCAATCTCCATCACGAATTAGTGATTAAATACGAACTCTAGCGAGTTCATTAAGCTCCAAGCGATATCGGATGCGCCGACAAGTCTATTATCGGCTGTTTCCAGATATTCAGAACAGTATTCGATTTCCTGTGGTAAAGGCATTCGCCCATAAAACGTCAGGTATAGTTCTTCAATTAATTGCCCGTCGTCTTTCACTTTATCTATAAGTGACTGCACGCGGCCGCTCTTGTGAATTAGTTTTTCCTGAATGTCGGGGGAATTTAGGATGTGCAAGACCTGTGTGACGGTGGGTTGCCCAATACGTTCACATTCACAAGCTGTTGCTCGTGCCGGTCGGCCAAATGTCTTCAGAAAGTAATCCTTGACCGAGCTATCCCACAACTGAATTGCCCGGCTGCCGTGTGGTACGCCATCGAACTTGGCAGGGACACCTGTCGTCTGGCTGATTGCGTCAAGAAACACCTCGGCCGGCAACTGCTTAAAAAGGAACCGCGAGTAATTCTGCTCATCAAGGTTATTGGATTCGTTAACCTCTGAGGAACGCTGGTAAGTTGCCGACGCCGTTATGTAGCGTATCAACTCCCGGAAGTCGAAATTGTATTTCGTCAAATACTCAGCCAGATCATCGAGCAATGCGGCATTGGACGGCGGGTTCGTGAGACGAATATCGTCCACTGGTTCGACAACACCCCTGCCCATGAAATGTGCCCATGCACGATTTGCCATATTGCGTGCAAACCACGGATTTTCAACATCCGTCATCCAGTCTGCAAGTACTGATCGCCTGTCTCCAGTAGGCGAAGATTCCGGCATCGCTTCGCCAAGAGCATGAGCAAAAACTTCTTCTCCTGAGCGAGGATGTTTCGTGGAAGGATTGCCGTCCGCGTAAACCATCTCTCCTACATTCGACGGCTTGAACTTCACCTGAGTGAAAAACGCCTGCATGCCGAAGTAATCCTGCTGACTCCAACGATCCCATGGATGGTGGTGGCATTCCGCACATTCGATTCGGATTCCTAAGAGTACTTGGGACAATGTGCTTGCCTGCTTATTGGCGCCACCCACGGCTTTATAAAAGGTCCCTGCTGGTTGTTCTCGCAACGGACCTTCCGCAGTTATCAAATCTCTCGCTAACTCATCCAGTGGTTTATTCTCTTTGAAGGATGTTCGAATCCAGTTGTAATAGGAGTAGGCATTCTTATGCCCAAGTGCGAGCCGATCAACGCGCAACAGGTCGGACCATTTGAGAGCCCAGTAATCAGCAAACTCCGGCCTTTCCATCAAAGCATCAACGATTAGAGAACGTTTGTCCGCTCTAACATCTGTTAGAAACTGGCGCGTCTCTTCTGCGGTTGGAAGTGTGCCTATNAGGTCTACATACACCCGACGAAGATAACTTGCATCNTCTGCACGACCNGANGGAATAATATTTANCTTCTTCAGTTGGTTATTAACGTGTGANTCGATGCTGTTGTTCTCTGCGACTTCTGGAAAATCAATTGAGCCTTCGACCCGGGGAATAAATGCTTTGAAGACATCTACGTTTCCCATGTAGGTGGCCATTACAGCTACGACACCTGGAGACTGTCCGGTGGTTATGAGCCCCTCGGGGTCCACAACAGCCTGTGCCGCAGCGTTCGATCTGAACTGAGCAAGTTCCGTCACATCCACCTNACGCCCATCTGACATCGTGGCCACTACTCTCAGTTGTTGCTGGTCACCTCGGTGCATAACCTGTTGATTCGGAGTCAGCTGAATCTTTGTAACAACCGCATCCTCCGGCGAGCCCACCGGCATGCCTTCGAGAATCCAATCTCGCACTGTCCGGTATTCGGGTCGGGCTGGGTCAATGGGTATCCCACCGCCATGCGGTATGCCGCCGCTCATCTTTTGCAGTAACAAGCTCCGTTCAGGTGACGATGGAAAGACGCGGCGCCCGCGAGCCTCCATCACCAAGGCAGAGTAATCTGCAACCGGGTCAAAACCAAACACGGATAGCTTAAATCCATTTTGACCTTCAGCCTTTCCATGGCACCCGGAGGTATTACATCTGTACCTGGATAAAATNGGCTCGATGTCGTTTTCAAAATTCAACGATATCCGGTGGTCAGATGAATCCACACTTACCGGGACGGAGATTTCCCGATCATCCACCATTACAACGACGCGAGTCCGACCATCCTGGAGACTTCGAATGATTCCCGAATCGTTGAGTTGAACCAGCGATTCGCCATCAATCCGGTAGCTCGCTGTACGAGTCAAGTCCGTCGCTTTTCCCGTTTCAGAATATCCTGTAATCAGGAGCTGAAACGAAGCATCTTTGCCTTGCAGAACGACCTGCTGTGGAGTGACATCTATGCGAGAATACTCAGCGCTAAACAGACTACTGACGGCGCAGAAGCAGCATAAAACACTAGCAAGCAACAAGGGATTATTTCGGCAATTCATTTCACTTCTATTATGCGTGAAGTGTATGCACTATCCAAGAGCGACCTGCATGACCTACCCCACCAAAAGTGGGGGCTTCACTATGCNAATCTACTGTCCTATNGAATATCCGGCCTCAAATCATGGAAGTTGGTCCACACCGATCAGGCCCGTAACCCCACTAGCAATCATCGTACCGGCAAAAGCTAGGCCCACAAATATTTTTAGTGCCTTACTAGCGCTGCGCTGAAATACAGCCTCACCGAGATCATCCGTGGCAGGATCGATTCAGCATTCACTTTCACTTATTCGGCTTTGGGCCAAAGAACGGACCCGGCCACTTTTGTGCGGACCTGCCAGATAGTCTTACCAGCAGTGATATATAGCGTCTTGAGATCCGAGCCACCAAAGCAACAATTTGTAACCATGTCTTCAGGCACTTTTATAATCCCACGAAGCTCTCCTTCGGGTGAAATCACGTAGACTCCGGCTGGGTTACTAGTGTCCTGATTTGGGTACTTTCGGTCAGCACCACCTGTCACATATACATTGCCTTGTTGGTCGATGCACAGGCCATCGCCACCTCGACCGGTCCCCCAGTCGTACAATTCCTTGCCATCACCGGCAATATTGCCATCTCCATCCAATGGAAAAGCCCACAGTTTTCGCACGGGAATAATGGGGTGGTTATCCACAACATAAAGCGTCTTTTCATCCGGTGAGAGGCCAATTCCATTGGGCCGTGAGATTTGGCCTTTGCCGAGAACACGAACCAGCTCTGTACCATCTGAATTGACACGATAAACACCCTCAACATCGAGTTCTAGCTGGTCTCGATCCGCACCATAGTAAGGATCCGTGAAATAAACCTGCCCGCGCTTGTTGATACACAGGTCATTGAGACTATTGAATCGCTTGCCTTCAAAGCGGTCTGCGATAACGGTTCGTTTGCGGCTGACGATATCTATTCGGACAAGTCTTCGGCCGCCAAGGCCACCTTTTTCATTGCCTTCGCAAGCGACTAAAAAGCCATGGGGATCGAACATCAACCCGTTTGCACGACCGCTCGGCTGCAGAAACGTATGAGCTTCATCTGCACCGGGATTCAGTCGCATGATTCGGTTATTAGCGATATCTGTAAAAAACACACTGCCATCCCGGTGGTATGCGGGGCCTTCGGTAAAGACCAACTCCGTGGCAGCTTCCACGTTACCATCAAGCACATCTGGGCTATCCTGTGCAACGCTGTTTGTTGATACAGCAAATCCAATAAGCAGGGCAAAGAATGGACGAATCATGGATTGGACCTCATCGAGAATGGACTTAAATGTGCTGGAGTTATCACGTCCTAGCGAAAATTCATTTGACCATCAATTCAAATGGTCCTCAATCGGCGTTAGCCACACGAATTACTTCGGTGACAAAGCTGGCATCATGCTCGATGGCAATCGTTCTATAGCCGGGATCCACGGAATCGGTTGTGAACTCTGTAGCTCCAGGTAAAAATTGGACGCTCGTGGACGGCGTCGTATACAACATGGCCTGCCCAAGTGGCTGGGAATACTCCTGATGAATGTGCCCGCAAATGACCAGTTTGATTTGAGAGTTTTCTTCTACCACAACATTGAATCGCTCAAAGGAAGCCAACCCAAGTTTATCTACCCACTTACTGCCGACGATAACGGGTGGGTGATGCATAAAGATAGCCGTTGGACTATCTCCATCAGCTACGAGGATATTCTCCAACCAATCCCATTGTGCGTCGTCAATGTCACCTTCAACACGTCCGGCGATTAGTGTATCCAATCCGATAATCCGCCAGCCACCATGTTTGACATCAAAAGTGATATGTTGATCACCCAGCCGGGTTTGGCAAGGAAAGACGCCGGTTAGAGCTTCACGCACATCGTGATTTCCGGGAATTACTTCGAGCCGATCATGCCAGTCCGTTAATAGACCATGCAGCCGTTGATAAGCCGCACCGTCATCATGGACCAAGTCCCCTGAAATCACCATCAGATCAGCATCTGCATGATGCTGGTTTACATGCGATAGGACAGACTCGAAGCGTTTGTTTGTACACACTTCAAGCAACTCAACAGTGGGATCTTCAAATAGATGCGTATCTGTAATTTGAATAATCTTGTACGTCATCTGGTTCTTACCCGAGCTGAGATTACCGAGTGGATCACAGCAAACTATTTAGCCCCATCAACTGTTTCGTTCTTTGGTGCCACCGTAATAAAAATTGGATCGCTGGCATAGGTAGCCTTCATCACGAAATTAAGCGACACGTTTGCCATCACGCAGAAGAGTTGTCGATCGACAGCTTCGGCGGATTCGTCTGCTACCAGTGTGATCTTACCTTTTGCTAAATCACCGGTTAACAAGATTTTGCTCTTGTTGCCATCCATTTTTACTCCCTTGGGCAGAGAGTTTCCATACACTGTATTTAGATGTTGGAAGATCACATCCAGTGAGACGTTCGTGGCAAACCCTTCTTTGCGAGTCACTTCCACATCAATCTCAGCTTCACCGCCGGGCGTAATCGTTACCTCGCTTGTCGAAACCGTTACAGCCAGTAAATCACTCGGATCGGCTATTGAAACCGTATGCACATCCACTGGGAAATGGCTGCGTCCGCCACCTGGCATGTATGTTTCCTGATAAGGGGCTGCCTCAACCGTAAGCAATTGCTTATCACCATTTGGTAATTCCAGTTCAGCGGTGCCGTAGATGCGCACATTGTGAATGCCTTTCGCGACATCCGGTGACGCCTTGAATACTACACAGCCATCGTTGCCACTGGCCAGAATACGACTCGCTGTTGCGGTAACTCCTTCTGGTACACCGTCGACGTGCAGGTGTATTTCACCGGCAAACCCACTCTTCCGCGTAACCCTGCAGAAAACAACTCCGCCAGTGCCCGGTGTGGTTTGCGTTTTATCTGTATCGAGTGATAGCTCAAATGTCGGTGCATCATATGACAAACGGATTGCATACACATATTCAGCACCACCTCTCAGGTGGCGATCGTGTAGTTGGATATAATACGTTCCGTCCGCTGGAACGGTCCAATTCTCAATCTTGGAATCAAAGTAGTTTCGTTTTCCACGAGTAAAGTCATCGCTGGAATTCAGCTGCGTTCCTTCCGCGTTTACGATTCGTAAATATGTGTCTGCCATCGATCCACAACGTCGGGCAATCACATCGATGGTCAGCTTGTCACCCTTAGAGGCTTGGAACGCAAAGTAATCAACATCAGCCTCTTTCTCCAAACAGCCGTTATGCACAGTATTTACAGCTACTTCCTGAGCTGACTCAACCGAGTTGTTATCTGCCGCAGATTCAAACGTGATTGGCAGGTACGTGCCGTACACAGAAACAGGATTGGATAACTGCGCTCCCATTGGAATCGATACAGATTGAGATCCCTGTTTAACGCGAGTGTATTTTGGATCCAGATTGATGATGTTCTCTGCTAAGTCGCTACCAATCAACTCAACGGTCGTTGCGCGATTTATAGGCAAAGCTAGTGGAAACACATTTGTTACAAAATCCCGGTCAACCACTTCAACACTGTATTCCCAATACGCATTAGATTTATAGCGTACGTCGCGGATTTCCAGATAGAATTCACCCGTCTGCTGAAACGTGTGCACGAGGTAGCAATCACCGGCAAAATAATTGTCGTTTGCCGCAATCGTTGATCCCGTTGCATTACGAATCGTGATCATCGGATCAGCATGGGTCTGAAGGTCATGGATCCGATTTTGCAATCGCATGCACCGGACATGAAAGGTCACCTTGGTGCCGGCCGTAGCGTTGAATTTGAAATAGTCTACGTCTTCAGCCTTTTCGATTGCTCCGCAAATCACCGATGGCAACTCAAATGGCTGGGCAGTTTCTCGTGTGTCGTTTGCCTGACTTTCATGCACGACTTTGTCCCGAACGATAACGACTTGCCCAACCGTACTCACGCCTCGCGGTGTCGCAAGCCGGAAATCTCTCACTCCTGGCTGAGCACTTGCCGAAGCTGTGACACGAATCGTAAGCGAGGTAATTGACGGTGGGTCTTCGCCATCCTTCAATTCCGGATGGATGACTTCTGCTGAAACGCCTTCTCCACTAATGAATACATCAGTCGTGCCCCACAGATCATATCGCGACTTCACTACATGATCCGTCGTCGTGCCAACTTGAATGGCCACCGGATCCAGGCTCATGATCATGGGGTACGACTGCTGCGCATTTGCGCTTGCATTACAGATTACGCATATGATCAAAGATAGGAGAGATAGGAATGCTAATCGCATTTTGGTCACAGCATGACTCCTGCTGACCCGAAGGCCTTCGGTTAGTGGTTGTAGAGGAACTGTTTAGAATTCATTAACGCCCAGAGCAAGTCTTCCAAACCTTCTTTTTGATTGGGCGCTGCGTCGACGATCTCCTGACAAACCGCCCGTTCTTCATCCGAGGGGTTTCTCGCAAGGGTGGAGATGTAGAGTTGATTGATGATCTCACCTGACTCGGTTTTGTTTTCAATGAGGTTGGCGATTCGCCCACTCGCAGAAGCTATTTTGGAAGTAACAACCTGTCCATTTAACGTGTGCAGGGCCTGAGCGAGATTCTCATCGGGTGATCGTTCACATTCACAAACACTGGTTCGCCGCGGCTTACCAAACGTCTTGAGGAAGAAGTTCGGGTAGTTNGCATCCGGCANGTCAATCGCTCTGGTCCCAAGTGGCAGGCTTTGAAATTTCGTCTTTGTGCCGGCGGAGTGATCGATGTTATCCAGCAGTGTTTCAGCAGCAAGACGCTTAACTCGGTAGTACGCGTAGAAATCACCGGCTTTACTATTCTCCGCGGTAGGTTGTGAGTTTAACTGGTATAGGCGGGAGTTCATGATCACGCTNATCAGCTGCTTTAGGTCATAGTCGTTTGCGACCAAATGTTCTGCCAATGCCTCAAACAACTCTTCATTCGTCGCGGGGTTGGTGCTACGCAAGTCGTCGACTGGCTCCACTAATCCTCTGCCCAACAAATACCTTACATATCGATTTACAACGGATTTGGCAAACCAGTCATTGTCAGTTGATGTTAGCCAGCTAGCCAGCGGNATGCGGCGATCGAGCGGATGTGAAAGCTCGGGCCCGTGCAGTGCGNTAGGCACCATTTTCTTGCCNGTCTTCGGGTGATTTACATCACCGCCATCCTGAACAACGACGATCGTCTCGCGGCCGAACAGGCCAAATTCCTCGCTATTCTTAGTGGCAACCCGTGCAAAAAATGCAGCCATGCCGTAGTAATCCGCCTGGCTATAGTTTTCAAACGGATGGTGATGACACTTCGCACACTCCAGACGTACACCCATGAATAGCTGGGCGGTTGCTTCAGTCAATTGGTTTACATTGCCATTGATTCGAAAGTAATTCGCTGGACCATTCATATAGATTGACCCTTTGGCGGTCACGATCTGTTGAACGAATTTGTCAATTGGCTTATTCACACGGAAGGATTCGCGGATCCAGTTGTGTAGTGACCACATGCCCTGTTCGCCAAGATTGTCAGTGCTGTTTCGGATCAGGTCTGACCACTTTANCGTCCAGTAAGAAGCGTAGCGATCGTTGTAGATATCCTGTGCCGGGTCTCCGGTTAGTCCAAGTAGCTTATCGATAAGCACCTTGCGTTTATTTGGATCGGTTGATGCNAGAAATCCACTCACCTCTTCTGCCGTTGGCATACCGCCCACCGCATCGAGGAATGCACGACGAATGAATGTTGCGTCATCACAGACAGTCGANGGTTCAATGCCAAGCTCGACGAACTTCTTTGCGGCTAGTTCATCTACAAAGTTTTTACTTTGCCAATCCGTGAGCTCCCGTCGCTGACTAAATGGCACCGAGACAATAAACAANCCAGCGTGGCCTTCGAATCTCACCATGATCGGACCCTGGCCTTCCGCATGAACGCCCACTACGCCGTTGTCATCTACACTCAGCATTCCTTCGTTCATTGAGTCATAACGGGCAAGCCGGGTTACGTCCCGCACCTTTCCATCGGAATACGTAGCCAGAACTCGAAGTTGTTGATGATCGTCAACTTTTGCAACCCGACGGTTAGGGTAGATTTCCAGTTGCGTGACCTCCGCTGCTTCATTGCTGGGAGCGGGTGTGCCGGATGCGACCCAGGCGACGAGGGTGTCATAAGCTACCGTACCTTTGCGCAGTCGCTTGCCGCCACCATGTGGTGCCTGCATGGTCGGCTTCAATAGGAATAAGCTGTTGTCCGGTGTGATGTAATCCACCCGNCGTTGTAGGCGATCCTTGGTAATGGCCTGATGATCCTTGCTTGGCTCAAACCCAAACACACTAAGGATGAAGCCTCCCTTGCCATGCTGACTGGCATGGCACGCACCCATGTTACAACCCAACTTGGATAACAATGGCTGAACGTGATAGGCGAAATCTATACTTGGGCTCGGCTCGATGCCATCGACTGTTACACTGATTGTCNCTGACCAATCTTCTACGGAAAGCTGAATCTCAGCNTGGCCATTTCCTCTNGCAACTAATCCACCACCCGCAAGGACTTCCACAACCGATGGGTCTGAAGACTGAAAACTTGCCTCTGCGGAAACGTCTGTGGACTCCGATGTAACGGCACCATCAGAGCTTAATGACATTACTACAAGTTGTGCTTGATCGAAATTGCCGCTCAAGGCTACCGATTCTGGCACCACCTGGTAGGGCCCGGCAGCACTAAGTGTACTTGCAGTTATGACAAGGCTCAGCAGAGTGGCAAATCGAGTGATTAGACGTGTCATAGGTTTAAACTCGTGAGCCACGGAGGGCGGGGCTCTCAAAAGGCGGGATAAATCACGCTTATTCAAAACATGTGAAAATCGGGCGTAAACACCACTATTTCCAGTATGTGCCATTATGTTTTAAAACTCCATAGCGACATTATTAATTAGCCCCCCCTTTAGAAGTAGAGGAATGCATCTAATTCCGCTTGTAGCTACGGTTTTGGCACTGACAACGCCGATTCTTCTTTTAGGGGTTTTGAGTCTCTGCTAACATTAGGTTAGATGATATTGTGCTTAGATCTCATTGAGATGCATAATTCTGGTGATGGCACAAAACCAAATCAATCAGGAACAAGAANCGATGAATCAGCGTATTGATGACGCTTATAAGAATTGTGATGGTATCAGTCGTAGGGGATTCCTACAGATTGGTGCACTGTCGGGGCTAGGTTTATCTTTTACCGACTACTTACGCGGCACGGCCCAGGCCAAGCCTGCAAATAAGACGAACTGCATCCTTATTTGGACACGCGGTGGCACCAGTCACCATGATACGTTTGATCCTAAACCGGATGCGCCGGTAAGCGTACGTGGCGAATTCAATGCTATTGATACAGCTATTCCCGGTGTTCAATTCACTGAAATCGTTCCCAACTTTGCAAAGCACGCTGACAAGTTTGCATTGTTAAGAGGCTGGAANCCACGAAATGGCAGTCACGGTACGGCAGACCAATGGGTCATGTCGGGCCGCAGATTCAATGCCGCTGTCGCTTACCCGACCTATGGTAGTGTCGTAAGTTACTTCCATGGATTCCAGTCAGCACTTCCCCCGTTTATTCAACTCAATGACCACGTGGACAGGCGATTCGGTGGTGGAACAAGTGGCATCCTTGGGCTTGAACACAATCCATTTGTGATAGANGCCGATGCAAATGCTGACAACTTCAGCGTGCGGGATATAACTCCACCAGAAGGTGTAACCTTTGAACGTGTCGATCGCCGCCGAAACGCACTGGCGAANATTGATGCACTACAGCGTCGCGCCGACCTACAGCAAGATGCCCTAAAGGCACAGGACGAGTACTACGAAGCCGCTCTGAATATGATCACGGCACCGGAGACCAAGAAGGCGTTTGACATCGAGAGTGAAGAAGACGCTACTCGGGATGCCTATGGACGCCACCGCTTCGGACAGAGCTGCTTGCTGGCACGTCGGCTTGTCGAATCGGGAGTTCAATTCGTAACCGTAACTGACGGTGGATGGGATACACATCAAAACAACTTTAAGTCACTCAAAGACAGTCGGTTGCCTCCGTTAGATCAAGCGATTCCACAGCTAATCATGGATCTGGAAGAGCGTGGACTGCTCGAATCAACCTTAGTGGTTTGGCTTACCGACTTTGGACGTACCCCAAAAATCAACTCTGCCAGCGGTCGTGATCACTGGGCATCAACAGGGTTTGCCATGATGGCCGGAGCAGGCGTACCTGCAGGCCACGTTTTGGGAGCTACCGACGCTGAGGGTGGTTATGTGTCGAAGGATGAATATTTCTCTGAAGACATCGCAACCACGATTTATCAGAAACTTGGAATGCCTTCCGATTTGATCGCGCACAGCCCAGACGGTCGTCCCGTCCAGCTGATCGAAGGCAAGCCAATCGCTGAATGGATGTAGAAGCACGATGTTGAACATCACTGGAAACTCATATAAGCATTGCGATGGTGTTAGCCGTCGTGGATTCCTCACGGCAGGTGCTGCGGGCATGCTTGGGCTTACACTCGCAGATATGCTTCGCCTGGAGGCAGAAGCGGGCGTTGGTTCATCCGAGCGGGCAATTATCAACATCCATTTGGATGGTGGTCCTCCTCAAATGGACACCATCGATATGAAGCCCGATGCGCCAATGGAAACACGTGGCGAATTCCACCCGATTCAAACGAGCATAGCCGGAATTCAGATCAGCGAATTGCTCCCGAAAATGGCAGCAAATGCTGATCGATTTGCATTTGTTCGTAGCATGGTTGGCGCCGAAGGCCGACACGATGCATTCCAATGTATGTCCGGTTTTGATATTCGCAACCTTGCCGGCTTTGGTGGTCGGCCAGCAATGGGATGCGTGCTGACCAAGCTACTTGGCAAAGTTACGGATCCTGCTCCAACCTACGTCGATATGATGCAGGGTCGACCGCTTGTCCGAAACAGCGCTCGCCCCGGATTTCTTGGCCCATCATACAAACCTTTCCGTCCAGACCTTTCGAGCATTTTTAATCGGCCACTCGAGCCTGGAATGGTAAACGAATTGGCTGCTCTCGGTTCTAACCATACCGTGAGTCTCTCGCTCAATGCAGAACTGAACGCACAGCGGTTAAACAGTCGTAACGCACTGCTGGGTAGCCTGGATAAGATTCGGCGCGAAGTGGACGCCACCGGCATGATGGATGCCATGGATCGATTCTCACAGCAAGCCACTGGGATTTTGCTCTCGGGCACATTTGCCGACGCTCTCGATCTATCTAACGAAGACCCCAAGGTCCTTGAAAAATACATGGTCCCTGATCGCCCTGTCGTCGGGCGATTTACCACCGCCGACGAACCGAAAGCCTCGCTGAAATTGCTCATGGCACGCCGCCTTGTCGAAGCCGGCGTGCGATGTGTATCCCTAACCATCAGTGACTTCGATACACATAGCGATAACTTCAATCGCATGCGGTACACCTTGCCGATTCTTGACCATGCAATCGTCACGTTTATCAACGACCTCGAAGAACGAGGAATGCTTGATAACACGTCAATTATCTTGTGGGGTGAGTTTGGCCGTACGCCAAAGATCAATGGAAATGCTGGACGTGACCACTGGCCACGAGTAGCACCTGCGATTTTCGCTGGTGGACGTATGCGTACCGGGCAAGTGATTGGCAGCACAGATCGCACGGGTGGCGAAGCGACCAGCCGACCTATCCATTACCAAGATGCGCTGTACACGCTTTATCACAACTTGGGAATTGCAGCTGAACGCACGACAATTGATGACCCAAGCGGACGGCCTCAATACTTACTCGACGAGGGCGGAGTCATTCCAGAGCTCGTTTAATCTCTGGCTATTTGATCTCTTTATCCGCGGCCCAAAGAATTGCGTTCTTGAGCAACCTATTCATCGCTGGCTGTGTGAAATCGTCGACGTGTCCAAGCGAGGTATAGAAAGCCTTGCCCCCATACTTCGTCTCATTCACCCAGGCGATTGTTTCAACCGGTTGGCCTTCAATCGTTCCGGTGAGAAGCGGAGTAGTCCCTTTCGAAAGTGGGTTCACTTTGTATAGCGATCCCATTCCTTTAAAGGTGTTCACATCCACTCCGGTCATAATTGGATGAGGTTTTGCTGCAGCTAACTTTACATTTGGGCCCACGCCGTGATGCCCGGTGTAGCTACCGCCAAAGATCTCCGCATCGAATGCTTCCCATGCCTTGTAACCTGACGGTGGGTCCTCACCACGCAATGAAAAAGCGTGGTTTGCTGTACGGATTCCGATAACGGGTTTCCCACTCTTAATGAATTTCTCCACGATGGCGAATTGGTCGGCCGGCAACACTCGCCGTCGCACACTTACGAGTAACACATCGGCATTTTCCAGAACGCCAATCCCCGGCAAATCATTTCGTTCATTCGCATTTGCATGCACGAAGCTCACCTTGAAGTCATTGCCAAGTTGTTCAAGCGCGAATCCGGGTAATGACTCGTTAGTCTTGTACTCTCGTTCCGCACAAGCAATTACCACATGAGGTCGTGTGTCATTCTTAAAGACAAACGGTTTGCCGCCAAGAATCTGATCGCTGGTGACGGTTGGACAGACAACTTTTTCGATGTACTCCACAATCAAATCAGTGCCTGTGAAGTGACTGACATATGGTTTCATTTTTGGGTTGTACATGGTGTCTGTCATGTCTCTGACCAATACCACGTTTTTCCCGTTTTGAGCCATTTGACGAAGGCCAAAAGGGCGGCCTAGTACACACATGTTCGTGTGGACGCCGACAAGGATCACATTCTTGATCCCTTTCTGCTCTAGGACATTCCAGATTTCCACACCGCTATCGCTGATGTAATCTTCTTTCTTGATGGTTAGCAAATCAGTCTGCTTTGTCCACGGACCTCTGGGATTCAAGCCTTTACTTTCAAGCTCCTTTGCCCATGCTTCATGTTCTACCGGATCATCATCTTCACCACCGTCAGACTGGTCGATGGGATACTCTACCTCTTCTTCGGACGGAATGCTGTAACACCATTCACTGATCTTCTCAGGCAATTTACTCGCCATCGGTGCGGCCATTGCCCGTTTGCGACCTGGGTGATTCGCATATGGCTTCATGCAAGAACTCGGTGCATGAATGATGGTTGCACCTTGAGCACGGGCTTTCTTCAACAAAGCATTCATGCGAGGTGCCAACTCTGCGCCACGTCGTGTGGCATTCAGGCAATGATGCAGATCCCACATGTCACAAACAATTACCGCGGTTTCTGTAGCTTTCCAACTCTGTTCCTCGAGNACAGCATGATAACGCACACTGTTTTCTTCAGTGGCTACGCGACTACGCAGCACCAAATCAAATGAGTTCGGTGCGGCTTGTGCCANGGCCGGTAAAAGTGCGGTAACTGAAGCAACCAACATGAGAAACTTGCGCATAAGTAATCCAATTCGTGTTTGTTTTTGGGATAGTCTAGTTTTAATTCGCCAGATAAGCAGAATCAAGCAATGGCATGCATCGGTGGTTAAACGTCACACCACTCAATTGCCTGCTCAAGGCCGGCAAGAGGATCTCTGGTCGGAATAAACTCGTGACCGACATAGCTGTTGTAGCCTATCTCCAGCAAGGCTTTCATGCACGCCGGATAATTAATCTCTTGATTATCGTCTAACTCAGCACGACCCGGATTCCCAGCGGTATGGATATGGCCTATCACCTCTTTATGCTGGTGTAGCCGTCTAATCACATCGCCATTCATAATCGATACGTGATAAATATCAAAAAGCAGCTTCACGTTTTCTGATCCAACAGCTTTTAGAATTTCCACNACGTATTCCACGTCATCGCCCTGATATCCGGGATGACCTTTCATGGGGTGCGTGTCATCTCGCGTGTTAAGATGTTCCAGGCAGATGGTCACTCCCCGCGCTTCTGCATAGCCAGCCACTTCCTTCAGGCCCTGAATACAATTCTCTGCGCCTTCTGCCTTAGATAATCCTTCCTCGTAGCCGGTAAAAGCAATAACTTTTTTCCAACCGAATGCATGGCACTCATCAATCGATTTCTTGGTCGCAGCAATCACTTTTTCATGATACTTAGGGTTATTGAACCCCTGTGTAAACGGAGGCACACCAATGTCGATCCCAGCGATCGCCAGTTCCATGTCATGCTGTTTGAGCGTTGGATAGAATTCCGGACCAATTAGCTCCACGCTGCCGCAACCAAGCTGCTTGGCAATCGGAATTAATTCGTCCATCGACCAATGGTCTTGAAAGCACCATCCAACAATGGAGTGATTAATGTTGCCCTTTTTTGCAACTCGACGAATCTTGGGCATAGTTCTGCTTTAACTAGTTAGTGGAAAACGCTGAATCAAATGTAGGAGTGAGGATTACTTTACCACCCTCACCATAAATCTGTTTGACAAGAGCCGGCAATTTGCTTTCACCGGTTATTACCAATGGGTGTGGAGCGTTTAANGCCAGNATCCCGGGCAAATCTCCATACTTAATNGCTCCNGGGAANAATTCCGGATGCGAGTACTTNGTAATATCTGCNAANCGAAAACCNTTGGTGTCGATGAAGGCAATATCGATGACCGACCCTGCTATCGCTCTGGCNGTTGCCGCNACTGGCCCGGCACCGGCCGCACCAATCAGTAAAATNGCATTCGGTNCGTGCTCNTCGTTTGCAACAAATGAGATCAGGCTTAATGCATCATGAACTCGATGTGAGAACAGAGTATGGTTGTAACAAAACGTATAGGCCGATACAGCTCGATTCGTTGTTGTAGCCAGACGTTGCGACTCCACGCTCTTTNCTTCTTTTAGGAATTCCCCNTGATAAAGCAAGTCCGCCGAAATAATAGAGCTGCCTGTCGACAGTAGCTTTTGGATTGTTGCATTTAGCTTACCTTCGGCATCGTAAAGCCCGGCATTGCCCTCGCCNCTCAGCCAAATGACGACAGTCTTGTTCCACTCTTGCTCTGTCGGAAACAGCGATACCACNGGCAATTCAGCACCAGTTACTTTGTTGCGCAGGATATCTCCAAACTCGATATAACCGTCTCGGGCAACCTTCTTTACTTTTTCCCGTTCCAGATCATCGCTCTTAGGTAATCCATGAATAATGATCGACTTGATTGCCTCGCCATGAATCTTTTTAAAGGTCGCGGCTGGATCCTCTGCATCGGCAATGAGTTTTTCGAGTTGCTTTTTAGACGCNTCATCGATTGCTTTTAATAATTTTACTTCGTGAGNTACACCTGCTTCCGGGGCAGGGTGCTCATCATCCCAAACGTGAACTTGCTCATCAGTAAGCAGCTGGTAATCCTTTTCAACGATTGGTTCTTTGTGCCNAAGGCCGAGATGCTTGTTAAACCAGTGGTACATTACACGCCGTGTTACATAGTTATAGTTGTGCCCAAACTGTAAATACGACACACAGAATACATCCTCCGGCTTATCGTAGAGACCATAGAGTTTTTGCAACTCCGGATATCCTTTGGTTTGAATCTCGCTCGTCCAGTCGTTTGCGCCTGTCATTGCAATCGGGCGAGGAGCAAACAAACCGGCCAATTCCACGTTGCCGGTGTCGACTCTCAATAAGTTGCAATTCTCACACGGGCAGCCGCCCTGCATATCGGTAGACACCATGCCTTGTGGAAATGAAACGACTGGTCGATCATCAATAGCACCCAATACGATTGTCTGGGTACCGCCACCGCTGCCGCCAGTGATTCCGATACGCTTCGCATCGACGTCTGGTAATGCCGTTAGAAAGTCGAGTGCACGGATGCTATTCCATGTCTGCACTCCCATAATGCTCTGCAATCGCATTTCAGCCTGTGCTGAGAAAAACCCCCACTGCTCCGGAGATTCCAGGTCCGGTCGTGCGTTATTTAGGCGATGCGAAACCTCCATTGGTAACTGCAGGGAATCCACATAACCTTCCATGTCATAAATAAATGTGACGCATCCCATGCGAGCCAGTTGTGCACATCGAGCAAGCTTCGGAAACCGTCCCGAAGCTTCATACACTTCGTCACCGTTTTCTATCAAGCCTTTTATCCCATCGCCGTGATCCTGTAGTCGCCCGCCATGCCCATGAGGTGATAGCACGGCCGGGTGCTTGCCGTTGGACTCGGTTGGCCGAAAGAGTAGGCCGCTGACAAAGTGGCCTGGATAGCTTTCAAAGTAAACCTTCTCAACGGTAAACCCTTCGCGTTCTGTCTTGCCGAATACTTTCGCGTTTAGAGGTGTTCGCTCGGGCAGTGGCCATAGTCCGTTAGCAACGAGCAATCGTTTCCGTAATTGAGCTTGTCGTTGTTTCCATGAATCTATGTCTTCAGGCACGTCAAACGGAAAGTAATTGTTCAAGTGCCGTAGCTCACCTAGACGTGAATCCGCTGGTAGCTTGCCATCCTCATACACTCGGATTTGCGAACTAGCTGTTAGTGCCAGACTCAGCACTAGTGAAATGGAAAGTAGGGCATTCTTGATATTCATAACGTTCTAATTGCTAGCTCCTATTGAGTCCGCATACCAAAAGAGCGTAGCTAAAAAGCCACGCTCTTGATTGGTTCGATTTGTAAGCATCTCTTATTTCAGCTCTTTAATCGTGATGTTTCGGAACTGAACAGGATCATTGTGTCCGGCGAAGCCGAAGAATCCGCTCTTTAGGTCTTTGCCAGGATGCTGTTTGATTTTCGCTTCGTCTGTTACGTCGGCGAGATCGCAGTCGAGAATCACCGACCCGTTTAGCTCTACTTTAATCTTCGAGCCAACTACGGTTACTTCCTGATAATTCCAATGTCCAGCCGGGTAAAGATAACCGCGATGAGCCGGGACCATGGAATAAGCCGAACCGTGGAATTGATACGGTGCAAGCTTCCCTGGGTACTCAACATCCAAAACCTGTAGCTCTGTCATGCCATCAAAGGCTGGATTGCCTTTGCCCGGATATCGGATTGCGAGACCATTATTGCCGGCTGGAGGAGTTTTAATCTCAAGACGCACGACGAAATCGCTGTATTCTTTTTCCGTGAAGAGATTTCCACCCGTGCCTTTGCGACACTGGATAGCACCATCAACAACATCGTAACTCGCCGTTGCTCCCTGCCAACCGCTCAGATCCTTGCCATTAAAGATCGACACGAATCCTTTGTCGTCAGCGGACTCACTGAGGATGTCTGTTGCTTCATTAGGACTAATCTCGCGTACAAACACATTCCGCCAACTGATTTCACCACCGTGTGTTTGAAGCTGTATCGGGCCTTGTGGGAACAAGGGGCGAGAGCGATCAAAGTAATTCTCCATAATGGCATTATCTACAAGGAGTTTGCCATTCATCCAAACCCATGTGCGTGACCCAATTTGACGAATTCGGAAACTATTCCACTCGCCGAATGGTTTATCTGCTCGCACGAGAGGGTCTTTTCCTTTAGCGCCTTTGCTGTTATTCCAAAGCCCGCCGGATCCCTTGTCCGCACCAATTCCGAATTTGGCTTCTTCGGTGNAATCCCAGATTTGCACTTGCGGGACAGCTTTCAGATAGATTCCGCTGTCNGCNTTCGGTACCGTCTTGTANTCAATCAGCAACTCGAAATTGCTAAATTCTTCTTCTGAGGTCAGGTAAAGGCCATGGCCATCATTGACCAGAATACCGTCCTGAACACTCCAGTGTTGATTGACATCTTCGAGTGACTTCTTTTTGTATGCTGCCTGGTCNTCTGCACTCATGCTCCAGAGNTCTTCTGGATTCTTTGTTGACCAGCCNTACCAGCCACTAAGATTTTTGCCNTTGAAGAGGGCTTTAAANCCCTTAGGTGGAACGTTTAGTTCGGCGGCATCTGCAGACATCCCCTGCACAAACAAAGATGTTATNACTGCCAAAATGATGAATGTTCGTGTCTTCAAGATTCGTTTCCTCATTAGTTCATAGAGAGGTCAAATGCGGTTTGAGTCGCTTAGACCCATGTTATCCNGTTGAAAAGACTGATGCCACTTCCACCACACATCTTTTTCAAAGAATGNCGGTTTCTNCTTGCCGTAGTATTTNGGCTGACCCTTTAGANAGTTTGCTTTAAGCAAGCAATTCTGTGACCAGCCTGCTCTCAGTCTCAATTAATTTGCGGAGCCGGCCATTGTGCTCGTACGTTAACTCCTCCGGTCGAATGCCGAATAGATGGAGGATCGTGTGGTGGTAGTCAAAATGATTCACAACATTTTCAACCGCATGATGGCCAAACTCATCAGTTGCACCGTGGGTATAGCCGGACTTGAAACCGCCGCCGGCAACCCAGCTGCTGAAACCGTATGTGTTGTGATCACGGCCAATATTGGCTTCGTTTTGAATAACAGGCAGCCGGCCCATCTCGCCACCCCAATGCACGACTGTCGAATCTAAGAGGCCTCGCCGTTTGAGATCTTTCACCAACGCGGCTGAGGGCTTATCAACTTTTTTGCAGGATGATGGCAGGCCCTTCAAAATGCCCCCATGGTGATCCCAATATTGATTCTGGGTATAGACTTGTACAAATCTAACACCGCGTTCGATTAATCGTCTGGCAATAAGACAGCGGGAACCATATTCCGTTGTGTCCGGATCATCCATGCCATATAGATTTTTTGTCTCTTCAGTTTCCTGAGACAAATCCATCGCTTCCTTTGCGGCAACCTGCATGCGTGCTGCCAGTTCATACATCTCAACGCGAGCNGAAAAATCGAGTTCGCCGGGGCNGTTTTCTATATGTCGCTTATTTAATTTGTCTAGAAGTGAGAGATAGCGTTCCTGAGGCTTACCGGCAAGCTTCTCTGGTGGCGTAAGATTTAATATTCTCGGTTCGGTCGGGCGGATAACCGTTCCCTGATATATGGATGGAAGATACCCATTGGACCAATTTGCGACACCTTCAACAGGGAGCTGGCCTGGATCTATCAGCGCCATGAATGGNGGCAGGCTGTTTGATTCGCATCCGAGTCCGTATGTCAGCCAGCTGCCAATCGTCGGATATCCATTTTGAGTGACACCTGTTTGAAGGGCTTTAATAGACTGGCCGTGGTTATTCACGCCGGTATGCATTGAACGAATGAGTGTGATTTCATCGGCAATCGTTGCAATGTTTGGGATCAGCTCTGATAGCTCCATCCCGCATTCGCCGTGATTTGAGAANTTCCATGGCGAGCCAAGTACTTTAGAGCTTGCTTGGGCNGCATTGTCATATTTAATCTTTCCNGGAAAACTCTGGCCGTCGAGTTCCGTAAGTTTGGGCTTAGGGTCAAAGAGATCAATATGACTTGGGCCTCCTTGCATCCAGAGCGAAATCATGGCCTTTGCTTTGGGCTCAGAATCCGGCNGCCGTGGATCATTGTTAAATGTCTTGACGGTTAACTCTGGTCGCTTGGGTGCAGCCGAAAGTGATCGTTCGTTCAGGGCCCATGCAAATGCAACTCCGCCCATACCTAACGACTGATTTGCTAGAAACCGGCGCCGGGATATCCGCTTGTCATTGTTTGTAGGCATATCTACTTTCAATTACTCGATATATAGGAATTGGTTGCTGCTAAACATGGCCTGACAGAATAATGCCAGCGCGTGGCGGTGCGATAATTCCTCCACCATTTCCTGTTCCGGATTGGCTTCAACGAATTCCGCCTTGGTATCTGCCAGAAACTGAAGGGAAATTTCTAACACGTCCGTTGGAATCTCTTCGCTAAATGCCAGCTTCCAGCCAAGTTTCAATTGGCCTTCGGGTTCTGGCTGGGCCGTGATGAGTCGGTCTGCAAAGGATTCTGATTGTTCAACGACAAAGCTGCTATTCATCATCATTAGNGCTTGCGTAGAAGCTGTGGANTTTGCTCGCTTCGTGCAATTGGGNGCCAATTCAGGCAAGTCGAATGTCTCCAAAACTGCTAACGGCCTGCTGCGTCGAACTTGAATATAGATGCTGCGCCTATATTGATCGCCTTTCATGTCGACCACTGCACCAGGTCGACCCGCGTTAAGGTTTTCCTGTCCAATGACCCACTGTCCGGTGCGATCTGCCATGACTGGCACTGGTTCACCGTATGCCCTTGCGCTCAGCTTCTCGACAATGCTCAAAATGCTGTCCCGAACAACTTCCGATTCCAATCGTCGTATGGGCATCGCCCAAATTAANTGCTGGAGAGCGTCCTTTTCTTGTCCTTGTGCGTTTCGCTTAGACGTTTGCTGATAGGCCCGNGATGTCATGATTAATCGGTGGAGGTGTTTGACGCTCCAGCCATTTGTCATCAATTCTGTTGCTAACCAGTCCAANAGCGCTGGATGAGTTGGTGTGGCCCCCAGAATTCCAAAGTCGCCTGGTGTGTTGACCAGGCCCGTGCCAAAGTGGTGCATCCAGATACGATTAGCTATGACTCTAGCAAGTAATGGGTGCTCGCCGCTTGTTAGCCATTTGGCGTAGTTCAGTCGACGGCCGCTTGTTGGAAGCGAAGTGTCATTTGCTGGGATAGTAGAATCCGCACTGGACAGTACTCGCAGTTCACCNGGTTGCACCGCTTGNTTNGGTTGGTCGATGTCGCCGCGGAAAAACACGAACGTTTCCGGAGCGGTGGTATCNGCCGGCTCTGTNANTGCACGTAGAAATCCTTCGACTGGTTTGGTGCCTCTCAATTCCGTTGCGCGATCTGAATAGGATTTCAGATCATCAGCCGCCTTTTGGTCGTACAAATAGAGCGACCCTGCTGTGACATTGGCACTTGGGTGCTTTTGCAATAACGCTTCTTGTTCGGGTGTTCGTTTGCCAGCTGGTGTCGCGTGCACTTCACGAAGTGGCTCCCGCACTTCTTCCGGTAGTTTTGCTAGTTCTTTTTCAAAGGTGGCCGCGATGTATTCTGCCTGTTTGGTCTCGCGTTCTTCCAGAATCTTAGCGGCTTCAGCCTCAATCTCTGCTGATCGGGCAACATCTGCATCCGTGTAAAGTGAAATTTGGCGTTGTTGTGGAGTCTTCCAGTTATTCCAGTTTAAGGCGGGCTCAAAGATGGCGCGGAATTGATAGTATTCTTCTTGTGAAATTGGGTCGTAGCGGTGGTTGTGGCACTGTGCACAGCCGACCGTGAGCCCTAGCAATGAGGTGGACACAGTCTTAATTGTCGCACTCATTACCGCATTGCTAGCTATGTTCGTATTAGGTGAACCTGAACCAGTNCCATCCGGTGCCATTCGTANGAANCCTGTGGCTGTGAGCAAGTCGATGGCCTCTGCATTCATATTCTTAAACGGTAATGAAACAAGTTCATCACCGGCAAGTTGTTCTATGACAAAGCGATCATAAGGTTTGTCGGCATTGATGCTTCGGATTACATAGTCACGGTATCGATATGCTTGGCCGCGTACGGCATCGGCATCNGCCATACCTTCGGAATCTGCGTAGCCGGCGATGTCGAGCCAATGGCGACCCCATCGCTCACCGTAAGCATGGTGACTAAGGAGTTCGTCGATAAGTCGCAAATACGAGTCCGGCCTTTGGTCAGCGATAAACCGATCGGTTTGTTCAGGAGTTGGTGGAATTCCGAGTATGTCCAGGTAAGCTCGCCGGATGAGCCTAGTGCGAGAAGCCCTGTCAGAGAGTCCTAGACCAACTGCTTCTAGCTTACTTAGGAGAAACTGATCTATGGCATTGTCAGCAGTGCCATTCACCATGGGTGGAGCGGGGGAGGTAATCGGCTGAAAAGCCCAGTGTTTTTTTTCTTGTTCGGTGACATAGAAGCCACTTGGTAACGACTCCGGCTCATCGTTAAGGACAACGGCACCAGAGTCCACCCATTCCTTGATACGCTGGATCTCCCGTTGGCTTGGGCGAAGTTCTGTTCCTTCCGGAGGCATGACACCTGATGTCAGATATTCAACTAACAGGCTTTCATTACTATTTCCGGGCACGATAGCTGGCCCGGAATCACCACCTGTTTCAATGAGTCGCTTTAAGCGTAGATCTAGGCCTGAGGCGAGTTCTTCCCCTTCACCATGACAATGAAAACAGTGCGCTTTTAGCACTGGGCGTACATCATTTTCAAATGACGGCGCATTACGTTCCGCAGACACCTGACTGGCGCCAAACGCTAACAAAACGACCCAAATTAAGCAGTTCTTTCCCATCAGACTATTTTAAACATAGACACCGACCTTTTGTGAGCTCAATCATGGACACCCACTTTTTGTTTGAGTCTATTTTTCCAGACTTCTTCGAAAATTCACACCTAGAAATTCATGGGCCGTCTATGTTTACGAGCGGCAAAGTGTCGTTTGCGCATGCGGATTTATGCCTGTCTTAAATTCTGGTCGGATTCTATTAGGCATTGACTATTGAACCTCATTACAATGCGGGAAATCGACTTAACGGATTCAAATTCAGGTGACACTCCATGACAAGCCAAACGCGACGTGATTTTGTGAAACAAGCTGGCTCAACAACGGCCATCACAGCTGCCGTGACCACCCTAGGTGCCGTGCACACTCAAGCTGAAGAAAGCACAAGCGAGCTTTCAATAGGGATCATTGGGTGTGGTGGAATCATGACACACCATGTCAAAGGTATCGTGGGTCGCAAAGATAACGTGTCTATTTCCTGGCTATGCGATGTTGATACAGCTCAAATCGAACGCATGGCACAATTTGTCACCAAGGACTTTCAGTCTGCGGCACCAAAACGCACTACAAAATACGAAGATGTCATAGCTGACAAGAACGTGGATGCGGTCATCATTGCCACTCCACACCATTGGCACGCTCCGATTGCAATTGCAGCGATGCAGGCTGGCAAAGACTGTTACATCGAAAAGCCAATTTCACATGTATACAACGAAGGTCCAGTAATCATCGAGGCTGCTAAGAAGTATGGACGCGTCGTTCAACAAGGCAGCCAAATGCGAAACAGCCCTGTAACGCTAAAAGCAGAAAGGCTGCTCCGCGAAGGCATAATCGGCGATGTGCTTATTGCAAGAGCTTGGACTGCTGAAACCAGACAGGTTGTTAAACCGGTTCCAGATAGCACGGCGCCGACAACAGTAGATTACGATCGATGGTTGGGTCCCGCGCCGGAGCATGCTTTCAATAAATACCGATTTCACGCTACCTGGAGGTTATTTCAAGATTACGGCAATGGCGAAATTGGTGATGATGGCATCCATGACATCGATATGGCTTGCTGGGGACTTGGTGTCACAAGTGTGCCATCAAAAATAACCGCTCGTGGAAGCAGAATGCTGCTTCATGGCCATGCTAGTGACTACCCAGATAACATGGTTGTCACATATGAATACGAGGATGGTCGCCTTGTAATCTACGAAAATTACCCCTTTACTGCCTATGGCCTGCATGGCTTCGATAACGGTAACGTCTTTTACGGTACCGAGGGATATATGATTTTCTCAAGGCGAGGCGCATTTAGCGTTTTTCTAGGACCAAAGAACAAACCGGGGCCAACAGAAGGCCAGGAAATCCGAGGGGAACGTGGTTATGCTGAGCATATGCACGAATTCCAAAATGCTGTAAGAAACCGCACGGGAACCAAAGCAAACCCACAAACAGCCCATTATTCNTGTGCATTAGTGCATTTAGGCGAAATCGCCTATCGAACTCAAGGACAGGTGGAATTTGATCCTAAGACAGAGCGGTTTATCGACTGCGAAGCGGCAAATGAGCTACTCGACAAGCAGTACCGAGGACCATATCAGCTGCCCAAGGTCTAAATCCAAGGAATCGGAAGCGAATCTGAGACAGGCATAGATTCTTGCTGATTCATACTGATTTTGCCCGAACATCAAAAATCAGGGGCAAATAGAACGTGGGTGTCCATGTTTAACTCGGGCAAACATAGACTGTCTATGATTTTCCGGGGATTTTGGTGCGGAAGCTGACGAGTTTGGTGCCGCAGGTTACAAAGAGGGTGCGGTTTTCCGGGCCGCCGAATGTGCAGTTGGTAATCGTGTCTTCCGGAGTCTCGACATAAGCCACGAGTTTGCCGCGTGGTGAAATCACATGGATTCCAGGTCGGGTATCGAGCGTTTCGCTGGTCTCTCGGGTCGCATGTAGCCCCGCNGCAACATAAAGATTGCCTTCGGCATCAATACACATTCCGTCACCGCTACGGCCAGGGTAGAAGTCGACGTGCACCTTCTCATTCACTAATGCCCCGTCAGCCGCAATGTCATACACCCGNATATCCCGGTGGAAATCCGCATCNGGATGCGCTTCAATCAGATAAAGCTTTTTGTCATCGGGAGACGTCACAATGCCATTCGGCATGTGAATATCCGGCCATGCCAGTACCTGTGTCACACTGCCATCCGGATCAATTCGATATACGGCATTCACATTGCCCTTGGTTGGATCTTCAACCCCCGGACGTGATGTAAAAAAGATGCGCNCTTTGTCGTCCATGCACAAGTCATTAGGAGCAGCGAACGGNAACCCATTAAACTCGCTGGCAACTACTGTAATCTCACCGGATTCCATATCCGTCCGGGTTACGCGTCCTGCTCCACCTTCACATGCTAGCAAGTCACCNTTTGGCGCAAAATACAAACCATTNGCCTTGTTAGATTGTTCGCGCCANACCGACAGCTCTTTGGCTTTCGGATCCCACTTCANGATTTTTTCAGCAGGNACNTTTGTGAAATACAAATTGCCATCCGGCCCAAATGCTGGCCCTTCCGTGAAGACTTTGTCATCTTCGATGGTGGCGAGAATTGTGCCGCGGCCAAAATACTTATCGCTGTCTAGCCTGCGGTAGTCTTTGGCGACTGACAACGCACTGCTCCACTGACCGGCAGCCATCGTGGCGCCAAACGCAGCTGATGAAACGAGAAGCTGTCTACGGGAAAGTGGTTGTTGATTAGTCATAGCAGTCTCCGTTGAGTCGTTTTAGAATCCACCGAATATCCTATCGCGCGAGCCACCGCTCTTCANCACCATGACGACCCACAATTTCGATTTCGGTTTTCAATAGCGCATAAAAAAACAGCTCGTGAAAACACGAGCTGTCTCTTATGTGTCCAGTAATTTCTTACTANCCCCACGGATTCTGCTGCATGCAGATAACCAATGCNAAGAAGGTAAAACCTTCAATAAGTGCAGCGGCAATAATCATAGCGGTCTGGATACCACCAGCAGCTTCTGGCTGACGAGCCATGCTCTCAAGAGCTGAACCGGCAAGCTTACCGATACCCAAAGCAGCACCAATAACAACCAGTCCTGCTCCGAATGCGCCGGAAAACTCAATGGCAGCACCACCACCATCTTGAGCCAACGCCGGGCTTACCATAACGAGCAAGGCTGCTAACCCAAGGGAAGCAATTTTTGCAAACTTGTTCACAGAATATCTCCTATTGTTTCAACGTCAAAACGTAGCTCATCAAGTAGGCTGATCAATGCCTGGAGCTAACTCGGTTAACCGAAAATGCCGGAAAACACCGGCACTATTCGCCGAGGATTCCTCGGCGAAACCCCTAAATTAGCTATCCTACCTACCACCTGTCAACCGACCCGATTCGGAGAATATTGGACTAGGGGGAAAAAGTCCTTTAATCACAAAAAATACCGTGATTTAGGCCTAATTCAAGAGCTTTCTCTTGAGCTGATCCACNAAAACAGCCACNAGAATCAGCGCCCCATACACAACATTCGCTGTATANGAATCAACACCCTGCATGTTTAGGCCATTTTGAATGACNCCNAGAATCATGGCTCCGATAAACGTNCCAAGGATCTTACCTTCACCACCCAACAAGCTAGTGCCGCCAACCACCACAGCCGCAATGACCTGAAGCTCAAAGAATTCGCCTGCCTTGGGTCTCCCGCTAGTGAAGTGAGAAGCGTCCATCNCTCCCGCCAATCCAGCTGAGGCACCACAAATGGCATAGACAATAATGATGACCCAAAACACCGGTACGCCTGATAGCCGNGCNGCCTGCTCATTTCCACCAACAGCATAGATATAACGACCCAATGCTGTATGGCTCATTACGACGTGAGCGATAACGAATAGCCACAACATCAACGCAATTTGATTAGGCACCCCAAGAATAGTGCCGCTATAGAGCAATTCTGCTCCGGGTGCCTGGATATCAACCGGATCTGCACCGCCAGCTAAGATAAACGACAAACCGCGGGCAACCATCATAAGTGCCAGCGTCACAACAAACGGGGGGATTTGAAACCACGTCACCATCAGTCCGACAAATACACCGCAAGCTGTACATACGAGTATTCCAAGCAGGAAAGCGGTNATGATTCCGAGTGCCGAAGCATCTGCGTCACCAAACCAACTCCTAAGAGTCACTGCGGAAATCAACGCGGAGAGTGCCATCAAGCTGCCGACTGACAGATCTATACCTGCGGTAATAATTACCAGAGTCATTCCAATGGCCATGATGGCAACGGGAGCGTTTTGGTTGAGAATCGCAATCAGATTCTCCGCGGACAAGAACGCCGATCCCATTCTGCTCTTGGGCTTATAAGGGCGGATGTCTTTGAATGACTTATGATTCGACGCTAAGCCATCCAGCGTCGCCTGCTTCAGGATCCCCCAAGTGCTAAAACAGAAGTTGTGCGTCGCAATGGCATTTATGCGCGNATTGCTAACACCCAAACTTTCAAGCTCAATTCTTGCATCGCGGGGATTTCGCACACGTATAACAGCTTTTACAGAGGAGCCTCGTTCCGCAATTTGATCTTCAATTGCTTTCACGAATTCATCATCTGATTTCGTTTGGCGGGCAATAATCGCGACATGCAGATCCTCGCCCTTTAGGTCGTACAGGCCATTGGCCAAAGCCACTCCGGCAGATGCATCGCTAGGGTGCTGCTCTTCCCATGTTGCCCAAGTAATCATGCCGCACAGCAACACGAGGACGAGGACCATCCCGTAATCTCGAAACAAGGAAAAATCTTGCGGTAATTTCATTCGGCTAGGTACTTTCACGCTTCAACAGCAACTTCACCAGTAGAACCTGTCGCGAGTTTCATAACATCTTCCTGTGTGGCTGATGCCGGGTCCGTGATTTCACCTGCAATCCGGCCTTCGTGCATAACCAAAATACGATCACTCATTCCTAAGACTTCAGGCAACTCTGAGCTGATCATTAGAATGGCTTTCCCTTGAGCTGCCAATTCGTTCATTAGCAGGTAAATCTCATACTTCGCACCAACGTCAATTCCNCGGGTTGGCTCATCAAAAATTACAACCTCAGCATTTTGTTGAAGCCATTTTGCAAGCACCACTTTTTGTTGATTCCCACCAGACAATGTTTCGGCAGTTTGCGAGCCACCAGTGACTTTGATTTTCAGTTGGTCGATATAGCTACCAAACGCTGACCCTTCTCTCTTTCGGCTGACAAAACCACGAGCGGAAAAGTCCGATAGATTCGCCAGTCCGAAGTTTTCTTGTACCGTCTGGCCCAAAATCAGTCCTTGTGATTTGCGGTCCTCTGTCAGTAAACAAATCCCATGTTTAATCGCCTGACGAGGGCTTTTTATTCGTACTTTTTCNCCGTGAAGCCGGATCTCACCNGAGTCCAACTTGTCAGCACCAAACAAAAGCCTCGCTGTTTCCGTTCGGCCAGCTCCCACTAAACCTGCAACACCCAGAATCTCTCCTTTACTCAGCGTTAACGAAACNCCTTTCACAGCAGGTAGCCGGTGTAACCCCACAGCCTCAAGAATCACCTCGCCGGCCTTGGATGGNGCTTTGGGAAACTCATTTTCAATGCTCCGCCCAACCATCATTTCGATCATCTGATCGCGGGTAACTTCATCAATGGCTCGAGCGCCAACATGCTTGCCGTCGCGAAGCACGGTTATACGATCTGCAAAAGCCTCTACCTCATCTAGTCGATGGCTAATATAAATCACTCCAATTCCCTGATCCTTCAGTTCCTTAATTACTGCCGCAAGACCTTCGACTTCTCTTGGAGTCANCGCCGCAGAAGGCTCATCCATTACNACTATTCTCGCTTGCTGCGAAAGTGCTTTTGCGATTTCGACNATTTGCTGTTGTGCAACNGTTAAGTCNCGNCAGAGTGCTTCTGTGGANACCTCTATTCCGATNCGNTGAAAAAGTTCTGTTGNNGCTNCACGCTCCTGNGATCGATTNGTAAGAGAGAACATCGAGTGCTGGCCCAGGAATATGTTCTCGCGNGCTGTTAAAGCTGGCACCAGGTTGAATTCCTGGTAAATGATTCCGACTCCCGCTTGTTGAGCGGCCGCCGGCGATTCCATCCTTACTTTTTCGCCATCTATATATATGTGTCCGGAATCCGGGATATGCGCGCCGGCAAGAATTTTGATTAGCGTACTTTTCCCAGCACCATTCTCACCGAGCAAGGCTAGCACTTCGCCTTCATGCAAAGTGAGATCAACATTATCGAGCGCACGCACGCCAGGAAAGGACTTGCTAATCCCCTTCATTTCCAGAAGGGGTGGNGGTGCGCTATCATTAGACATATGAGAATTCAATTCTCGTTTTAGTTTTGCAGTTCCGGATCCTGCTCAGCATCGGCCTTCTTATATAAGGACGTCGGAATTAGCTCGATGGGNTTGAACTCCTCTCCTGCCTGATAAGCCAGGATCTTTGTCATAATCTCCGTTCCCATTTTCTTTGGGAATTGAATTGGGTCGGCGTAAATCTTGCCTTCGAGAATTGCCTGTTTCCCTGCCTTGGCCCCGTCGAATCCAACAATGCTGATTTGGTCTGTCTTTTCAGCTTCATCAATAGCTTTCCAGGCACCGAGTGCTGAGGGGTCATTGATAGCAAACACGCCGACCAGATTTGGGTGTGCTACAAGGTTATCAGCAGTTGCCTTGTAACCAATCTCTTCGTCACCACCACCATTGATTTCAGCAATCACCTCGATTTTGCCTGCTTCACGTCCTTCGTTATGAGCATTTATGACTTCCATGAAACCTTCTACTCTCAGCACACATGAGTTAGCTGGCTTGTAATCCAAAATGATGATTTCGCCGCCTTGATCTCCCAGTACCTCAACCATGGCCTGACCGGCAAGCGTACCACCCTGTCTGTTATCTGTTCCAATATGGCCGGCGATTTCCACATCTTCTGCGACACATTGCAAATCACAGGTAAAAACCGGGATTCCGGCGGCATTCGCTTTCTTGATNGCTTCCCCAATNGCAAGCCGATCGGTGGGATTGAGCACAATTGCAGATACGCCCTTAGCAATAAACTCATCTATGTGATTTGCCTGCTTGCTNACATCTGTATCAGCATCGTTTGCAATCAAGTCATAGCCTGCATCATTAGCAGAAGCCTCAAGACTATCTTTGATCACAACAAAGAANGGGTTCTTGAAGCTCATGGCCGAATAGCCAATCGTTCCTTTTGATTCACTGCCATCATTTGTNTCGGTCGTTTCGGAATCCGAGCTGGCATCACTGGACGTCCCGCTTGCACCGTCATTCGTTGTTTCAATACCTGAATCTGATGAACATCCGGCAAAGGAAATGAGAATTGCGAATATCGATAACCATGCAAACGTGCGCATCGTAGATACCTATTACAAAAACAAGTCAATTGAAATAAAAACCGCTGAACCGCGTGCTTTTAGCTTATTCTCTATAGCCACAGATTACGACACCCTAATGCGGAAGCCATAAGTGAACTGCAGTCATACTGTGATTGGGATATACTAAACAGCCGACAACATATTTTGAATTCCACACGAGAAAAAACGCATGACGACACGTTTATTGACCTGCCTATCAGTACTTATGTTTTTCTCAACATCCATCATGGCTGAAAACTGGCCTAGCTGGAGAGGCCCACTAGGCACAAGTATTGCCCAGCCTGGTGACTATCCAACACAATGGACGACCACCGGTGACAATACCAAGAACCTGAAGTGGAAAGTGCAGGTGCCCGGTAAAGGTAGTTCAACACCTGCTGTATGGGGCGACAATATCTTCGTCACCTACAACCTGCCCGATGGCAAAAACTCACTGATGTCACTGAACCGAGAGGGCGAGAAACGCTGGTCGGTTGAATTTGGTGCAGCGACTCCTGGCAAATACGGGATTGCCAGCGGAGCAAACCCCTCACCAATTACCGATGGTGAAAACGTATACGTCTTTTATAAAAGCGGTGATCTTGCTGCGGTCGACTTCAAGGGTGACATCGTCTGGCAAGCCAATATCCAAACTCTATTTGGCGAAGATACGAGTGACACCATCTGGTGGGATATGGGTACATCCCCCGTACTAACACAGTCCGGCATCGCCATTGCGTACCAGCGGTCTGCTGCAAAAGGCGAAGGTGATGAGCAACCACCGGTTTACTCGGATAATTCCTTTGTCGTTTCATTTGACAAGAAGACCGGAAAAGTAAACTGGAAACAGGATAGGAATCTAAAAGCACCACGAGAGTCTGCTCAGAGTTACACGACTCCGCTGGTTGTCGAAGAAGATGGCAACGAGACCATTGTGGTCCTCGGAGCTGACTTCGTTACTTCACACGATGCACAAACTGGCAAGGAAGTCTGGCGATTTGGTACGCTCAACCCTAACCACGAGGCGTATTGGAGAAGCATCGCTTCAGCCACATACTCCGATGGGGTCGTATTTGCTCCATATGCTCGTGGCGGCAGCCTAACAGCAATCAAAGTCGGCGGCTCTGGTGATGTGACTGATTCCCATATGCTTTGGCAGGTAAACGGAATTAGCTCAGACTGTGCTACCCCCGTTGCCAACAACGGCAAGGTCTACAGTGGTACTGACCGTGGCCAATTAGCATGCGTGGATGTTGAGAGTGGTGAAATCGACTGGCAGATCGACGTGGAAAAGAGTGGCAAACGCTACAAATCCTCTTTGACACTGGCTGGCAACCTAATCTATTGGCCACGGGAAGATGGTACCGTCTTTGTTGTGGATGTCAGTGGTGAACCAAAGGTAGTCGGCAAAAGTATCATGGAAGAATCCGTCGTTGCATCGCCTGTTCTCGTTGATGGCCTCGTGATCATTCGCACACTGGACGGACTCTATTGCATGGGCAAATAGTTCCATCTCATAGCTCTTCAGGGACGACACGTGCAGGCAATCAGCGGACCATCTGTTTGGACGGGAGAAGAACTCTCTAGTCGTGATGACGTTCACTATCAATTTAGTGAACAGGATGTTGGTGAAATCCGTGAGGCACTGGACGACTCTCCAAAACTCGATGGGCCTATTTATCAGCAAGCTGCTTTGGCAATGCCAACGATTGCAGCTCGGTGCAAAGAATTGCAAAGCCACCTGGAGCATGGATCCGGTGTTATTCGACTCAACGGGTTTCCCGTACATGAATTCTCCCAAGCCGATATCACGCGTTTCTTTGTGGACATGACCCAGCGGATTGGCAGCCCATTGCCTCAAACCGAGCACGATGACCGAGTGTTTCACGTGCGAAATGAAGGTTACAAGTTAGACGACCCAAAGGCGCGTGGTCCCAACACAGCAAAGAGGCTCAGCTTTCACACGGACCGGTGTGATGTCATTGCCTTTCTTTGCGTTAAACAAGCGGCTTCCGGCGGAGAAAACCAATTGGTCAGTTCGGGTGCCATATACAACCACATATATAGAACGCGACCTGACTTGTTGGCCGTGCTGATGGAGCCCTATTGCTACAAACGCCACTCGGTTGATACTGCAAATCCGCGTCCTTTTTGCATGCAGCCCATTTTTAGTTTTTGCGAAGGCCGATTCGCCGCAAGTTTCCTTCGCGTCTTAATTGACCGTGCGGACGCCGACCCGGATCTACCAAATCTGAGCGACATGCAAAGGCAAGCACTCGACTATCTGGAGGAAACAGCCGAATTGCCTGGAATGCAGTTGGAGTTTCGNCAGCAACCCGGTGATATTTTGCTACTTAACAACTGGACGATCTTACACCGCCGATCCGCATTCGTGGATCATAATGATCCAGCCATGCGGCGGCACTTGCTACGAATCTGGCTATCGGTTCCAAACAGTAGGCCACTGGATCCGATGTTCAAGGATAACTTCGGTGACACGCGAGCTGGTGCAATCCGCGGTGGTTTTCCGCTCTCCTCTCAATAACCTGAGCTGATCGTCAACCGGTTATTTGGCGAGGAAAACCACGAAGGCTTATTGAACCGTGACATAAATCGGTCATAAATAAAGAATCCTCGCTATTCTTTATTAAGGTATTGAAAACATGATGCTCAAAACTGCCACCATCTCACTTATCGTTTTGATGATCGCAACAACCTTCGGTGCAAACCTCTCAGCTGCTGAGCACTGGGTGACTTACGAAGGCAAAAGTGGTCCCGGAAAAGGCAAGCATATTGTTTTTGTCAGCGGTGACGATGAATACCGCAGTGAAGAAGCCCTACCGATGCTCGCCAAACTGATGGCTGTCCACCACGGGTTCAAATGCACGGTATTGTTTGCCGTGGATGAAAAGACGGGCGAAATCGTCCCGAGTCATCAGACGAACATCCCGGGACTAGAAGCTTTGGAGTCCGCTGATCTGGCTGTAGTATTCCTGCGATTTCGCAGCTTACCGGAAGATCAGATGAAGTACATTGTCGACTACACGAATTCCGGCAAACCGATCATCGGCATGCGTACCGCAACGCACTCTTTCAATATCCGTAATGCGGAGGACAAGTACCGCAAATACACCTTTAACTTTGGTGATAAGTACAAAGGCGGTTGGGGGCGACAGGTACTCGGTGAGACCTGGGTTAACCATCATGGTGCTCATGGCCGAGAAAGCACCGGTGGCATTCCAGCCGAAGGTAAAGCAGATCATCCAATCCTGCGAGGAGTAACCCAGATTTGGGGCGATACCGATGTCTATGGCATCCGCTCGCTTACCGGAGACTCCGAACCACTGGTATTGGGTCAGGTCCTAGCGGGCATGACTCCGGATGCGAAACCAGTAGAAGGCAAGAAGAATGACCCGATGATGCCCGTCGCATGGACGAAGACTTACAAGGGTGACTCTGGTAACGTCGCACGGGTATTCAACACGACGATGGGAGCTGCCACCGATTTAGTATCCGAAGGTACACGACGCATGATGGTTAATTCCATGTTCTGGGCTATGAAAATGGAAGACGCCATCAAAGCCGATCTGAATGTAAAGATCGTCGGAGCATACAAACCCACGAAGTTTGGATTCGGCGGTTTCAAGAAAGGCGTCAAGCCTTCTGATCATAACCTTGAGTAGTGTCGCGTCAGCCTAAGCCTAGCTGTACAAGTTATCGATAGGTCGGTGACCAGCGATGACATCCATTGCTTCGCGTGGGACATCCACGCGTAACCGAAGCTGTGGAATATCAATCAGTGTATCGAGAATCGTTGATACCAGATTCGGCGTTTGCACGAGATTTGAAAGTACCTCGCCACCGTTACGCGTGGACTGGCCATGAACTTTTCCACGCGGGATACCCGCACCATATAAAAGAAGTGGTGTAATTTGTCCCCAGTGATCGCGGCCTGCACGTGCATTGATGTTTGGCGTGCGTCCCATCTCGCCGGTGCATACAAGCATGATGTCATCCTGAAGCCCGCGAGCTTCAACATCTTCGATGAATGCCGAAATCGCATGGTCAAACGGATTGCCAACATAGTCCATTCCGCGGACCATTCCGCAATTGTTAATGTCCGAGTGCATGTCCCAGACAAATGACGTCGTAATGGTGATAAACCCACAGCCGCGTTCTGCAAGGCGGCGAGCAAGGAGCATCAACTTGCCAAGTGACTGGCTGTTGGCCTTGTAATGGTTCTTGTTATTCTTGTCTTCCCATTGTTCAAAACGGGTCATGCCTGAAGTGTCATACCGAGCAACGGTCTTCGGGTCTTCTTTGCTGAGATCAAATGCCTCGGCCACACCACCTGTCACAACGTCGAATGCCTGCCGCTGAAAACGATCCAACCCATCAGCCAAGCCTCCATCGAGCTTCCGTCTAATGCGGTCAAGTCCTGACAACAGCGACCGTCGGTCATCAAGACGGGTACGATCTATGCACAATTCCATGTCTTTTTGGAATTCGCCGCCAGTGCCCGGAACGAATGGTGCGAAACCCGAATTAAACGGGCCGGAGGATGCGAAGACACCAAAAGTATTGAATGGCCCAGGTTCGTTTTCATCTACGGCATTGGGGAATGCCGCAATGTTCGTTGGCATGCCGTTTTCAGGATTATTAGTTCCGACAACACGTGAGAAGAAGCTGCCAATATTTGCGTTATGGGTGTCGGCGCTCACGATGGGCTGAATTTTGTGTGCATTACTGCCACTGCGATATGAACGAACGATGGTCGCCTTGTCCGCGTGTTTTGCCAGTTTGGACATCGTGCCGCCAAACGTCACTCCGGGCAGTGAGGTGGGAATTTCACCGGTCATCGAGTGGATGGAGCTCGGCGCAGTCATTTTTGGGTCATAGGTTTCGTACTGGCTTGGACCGCCATGTTGAAAGACAAAGATAACTGTCTTTCCTTTAAACAGCTTCCAAGGATCTTCTTCGCCGGTGGCGGCCATTACTTGTGGTAAGGTCAGCCCACCCAAGGCTAATCCGCCGACTTGCATGAAGGATCGTCGGCTCAAGTGATTATCACGAATTGAAAGCATCTAATTTCCTAAACCCTTGAAATATCATTACCCATATATGAGGTATATCGGCCAAGTGGTGTTACATTAATCATAGCCCTTGGGATTCAGTCTCACCAAAGGCAATTCCACTGAACGAGCGAAAATCGCCGGTATTTGGGAGTTTTTTAGCCATTTTGTAGTGCAAATGAGGGGCGAGTGATCCTGAGCTATTATGAGCTTTGTGTCATGGATTGTGCTTCTCACGCCTTACTAAGCATCCTTCTTCACTGTTCTATCTAAGCTAAGGTCAGCAGCATGACTAATTCACGCATTGACTCACCGGAATCGCTCACCAATTGGATAATGCCCTGGCCGGCATTCGAGATCGACTGGTCCCGTACCGGTTTGATGATCATCGATCTACAAAACTACAGTTCAAACCCGGAGTGCGGAATCGCTGAAATGATCCGCAACCAATATCCGGATGTGGCGGAACACTATATACCTAGCATCCGGCAGGCTGTTGCAAACACACAATCACTAATCGCCGCCTTTCGACAGGCTCAGCGAGAAGTCATTTACACCCGGCACGGAGCATTATTGCCAGACGGTCGGGATATGATTCTACGCCGACAGAGGCGAGACACGGATGCGGTTCACCAAACCGAGCGGCCTGCTCTTTGGTCGAAAGGAAGTTTTGAGCATAACATTCTGCAAGTGTTACAACCTCAGCAGGACGAGTTAGTTATCGACAAGAATGCGAGTAGTCCATTTAACGGAACCGGTATTGATCAGCTGCTACGGAATTTAAATCTCGACACACTAGTCATGGCGGGCATGGCAACAGACATGTGCGTTGAGACGACTGCTCGTGACGCCGCGGACAGAGGATACAATGTGGTGGTGGTTGAAGACGCCACAGCAACTTTCTTTGCAGAGCATCATCAAGCCGCGCTTTCCAGCCTGGCACGCGTTTACACGAAAGTATGGCCCACCGAACAAGTCCTAGATCAACTAACAGGAAATCCATGAAGTCTATTTCTATGTTCCTCCTAATGGCCGCGTTGGTTTCATCACCGACGATTGTGGCGGCCGAGCCTCAGATCACAGAGGTCGCTGGCGCGGAGTCTCACATTTACAAGCGAGCAAGTGAGACGGATTTATATGTTCACCTCTTTTTCCCCGAGGGGCACAACAAACAAAAGGATCGCAGCCCCGCTGCCGTATTCTTCTTTGGTGGCTCATGGAACGGTGGCACGGTCAACCAATTCGTGCCGCATGCGAAGTACTTAGCATCTCGCGGCATGGTAGCAGCAGTCGCCGACTATCGAGTGAAGACACGACAGAATACTACTCCGTTTGAATGTGTTGCGGATGGCAAGAGTGTTGTCCGCTGGCTCCGTTCTAACAGTGCGGAGCTGGGTATCGATCCAAATCGGCTTGCTGCCGGTGGCGGATCTGCCGGTGGGCATGTCGCCGCGGCAACTGGAGTAATCGCCGGTCTTGATGAGCCAAGTGAGGATGGCTCGATAAGTAGCAAGCCAAATGCTCTGCTTTTGTTTAACCCGGTCTATGACAATGGCCCAGATGGATACGGGCATGAACGTGTGAAAGAACGCTACAAAGAAATCTCACCACTACACAACATTTCGCAAGGAAATCCGCCAACCATTGTATTTATGGGAACAAATGATAATCTGATCCCTGTAAGCACTGCGGAAAAATATAAATCTGTTATGGAATCTGCGGGCAATCGTTGTGAGCTTCGACTATACAAGGGTGAAGGCCATGGGTTCTTTAACCCCGGGCGAGGCAACGCCTGTTACGAAAAGACTGTTTACGAAATGGACCGGTTTCTCAGGAGTCTAAAGTACCTGCGTGGCAAACCTACGATCCAAATCCCTCCCAACTAGTAGCAATATCGTCAATCAAGCGGACCAAACTATGAAGATCCTTTTTGCGGCTCTCGTTCTTTCATTCAGCCTTTCCACATCGCTTCTTGCCGAGAAACAATTTGCCACTGGTCGTGTCTTTCATGATGCAAACTCTAATGGTGTTTATGACACCGGTGAACGCTTGCTCAAAGGTGTCGGTGTCTCCAACGGCCGGGACGTAGTTGAGACCGATAGAAATGGTCGCTATCGAGTTTCTGTAACAGATGACACAATCGTTTTTGTCATTAAGCCGGAAGGATGGGCTTGCCCGCTCAACGAAAATCGCCTTCCTCGCTTCCATTACATCCACAAGCCGAATGGCTCGCCTGACCACTTCAGGTATCCCGGCGTCGCACCAACCGGACCACTTCCAGAATCCATCGACTTTCCCTTGTACAGCCAGCAGGAGCCAAAGCTGTTTAAGGCTGTCTTGTTTGCAGACCCACAACCTCGCAGTCAGACAGAAGTAGACTACGTTACACACGATATCGTTGAAGACCTGGTGGGCACCGATGCGTCGTTTGGAGTGACTCTTGGTGACATCACATTCGATGGCCTCGAGCTGTTTGAATCACAAAATGCGGCGATCGCGCTTTTGGGAATTCCGTGGTACAACATCATCGGCAATCACGATGTGAACCGTGAAGCAGAAACCGATGAACTGAGCGATGAGACTTTTGAGCGTGTATATGGGCCATCGTATTACTCCTTCGACTATGGAAGGGTGCACTTTTTGGCGTTGGACAACATTTCGTGGTATCAGGACAAGGAGAACAATCGGCCCAGTTATAAAAACTCACTTGGAAAAGACCAGGTGGCGTTCATCCGCAATGACCTCGCTCGCGTTCCTCGCAACAAACTGGTTGTCCTGTTAATGCACATCCCGATCGAATCTATGGAGGAGCGTGAAGGTATATTTCGTTTGATTGAACGACGGCCATATACTTTTTCTGTCTCCGGTCATACTCACTACCATGAACATCGGTTCATTGGTGAAGAAGGTGGATGGCAAGGTGAAGAGCCGCATCACCACATGATCAATGTGACCGCTAGCGGTAGTTGGTGGGGTGGCATAAAAGACGAGCGGCAAATCCCGCACACGACCATGAAGGATGGGGTGCCGAATGGTTACACGATTGTCACGTTTGACGGACAACGTTATTCGATCGACTACAAAGCCGCAAGTCTTCCGGCAGACCGACAGTTACACGTGTACGCACCGGATGAAGTTTCGCAGGATCAACTGGCTGATCTGAAAATCATTGCAAACATCTATAACGGCAATGAAAAGAGCAAGGTACAGCTAAATCTCAGCACTAAGGGTGAGAGCCTTGGCACTGTATCCATGGATCAAAAGGCCGGTGTAGACCCTGTTTACCAGCAGGTTTATGACCGGGAAACTGCTGCGTTGGCCAAAATCAGCGATGGCGAGCGCTGGATGGCACTGCCTGCCCCTCGTACGACCGCACATCTTTGGCACTCGTCAGTGCCTGCGGATTTATCCGCTGGGACTTATTTAATTACCGTTCTCGTCGAGCTTGAAAATGGTAGCCAATATACGGCGGAGCGTGTTTTGCGAGTGACTGGCTCCAAGTAACCTCGCCGCATCCTTGCTCGTAACTCGTAATCTAAGGCTATCATGTTCATGTCTTGAGGCGAATCTACGCGCATGTGACTTCGGATTCACGTAAAATACGTGCGTCGCATCAACTCTGAGCCGAACAAACCATCGCCGTTAAAAAGACCATGGATTCCAATTCAATTATCGAGTTTCTTCTGGATCGTCTGGGAGACGACTTAAGCGATCAACAGCTTGAGCTTCTTGAGACCGCAATTAAAGAACGGCCGAATCTGTTCGCTGAAGCTGTCCGTGAAATGGAAGCTCAGCAAATTGAAGTCTTAGCTATTGAGCTTGAAAACGACGGCATTGATGAGCTGCTTGAATGGCTCGATGTTTTTGTTAAGTCTCGCCCGTCGGCAAAGAACACTGGCTGGATCGTTTCCGTACTCAGCGTACTCGTTCTAATTGGCATCGGAGCTGCCGGGGCCATTTTCATACAAACACCAGAAGAAGATGGCGTCGATACGATTGGCTCAACAAACCTTTCGACCAGTGATGATGAGGTCGATCCGGAGTCGGACGACGGAACTGCCGAGGTTGTGCAGACTGAAGACACCGAGCCGCAACAAGATGTGCCTTCGTCTGCGGAAGGACATCCAACCATACCTGCTATGGCCATTTCTCCTCCGTGGGAGCTGCTGGACGACAAGGCATCGCGAGGTGAATTTGACTGGGTTGAGCAGTTAAAACGGCTGGCCATCCCGGACGTCTTTGACGGGATCACTGTCACTCCAGGTGCCGTGGACGGCGTCGTTCAATACTACGATCTGTCTGGAAAATTTCGATTGCCGGGATTGCGGGACGATGGTACGTCACTGCGATTGCGCTTCTCCGATTTGCGGTCATTAAACATCGCTTTCGACAATCCGGGCGAACATCTAGAGCTTGAATATGAATCGCCTCAGCTCAGGCTGTCATCGTATCGTCCGATCTCGCCACCTGCGGCAGTAGAAGCGATGCCCGCTGGAATTGCACCAAGGCTGCGGCGCATGATGGTGCAAGAACGTGTCGATCCGATCATACAGTTTGACTGGCAGGACGATCCGATCATCGTTAATGACACCGAAATTGACTCTGACTTCTTCGCCGTACGCTGGACAGGAATGATCAATATTCCCAAGGACGGCAAGTACACATTTCACGCACAAGCTGATGACGGATTGCGTTTGTATATAAATAGTCAGGTCGTCATCGACCGCTGGCAAGTTGGTGATGCCTTTGAAGCAAACGGCATGGTTGATCTTGAGGCGGGTCAAAAGCAAATCGTCGTCGAGTTCTTCAGCGACCAGGGAAGTGCCGGCATCCAGTTGGAGTGGGAAGCTCCTGAATTGGAAATGGTCCGTGAGCTGATTCCTGCGAGCGCCTTGCGAACGGATGAGACACCTGATGCCGCTGAGGGGCTAGCAGGGCTGTACCTGTACGGGGCAAACATTGCAGCTGACATGCCCGATCAGGTGAAGGTGCAAACCGTTGTCGACCAGTTCCTCTGGAATCGCACGTTTCGAAGCACATTAGACTTGCGGTATCAGGACGGACACCTTGTCATCGCACGCGGTAATATTCCATTGGTTGCGTTACCGATGAAGTCGCCGCCCGGTGCAATTACATTACAAACACAATCCCGTCTTCGACACTTTGAACCAATTCGATTGCCCCCTTTGGACAATCTGACCTCACCGTTTGCAACAACGATCCCGGAAGCTCCAAGGAATAATGCGGCGAAACGCGGCTGGAAGCTGCAATACACCGATGAGGCGACCAAGGCAGCTATTAATAAGAATGCTGATGGCACGCTGAATGTGGTGCGTGAAGAAGGTGCTGGGCCATTTCGGGCTGAAACCGTCGTAAATCTCGATGGAACAACGGAGATCCTTATCGAGATGAAAGATCTTCAACCGAATACCGGTGTTGGGTTCCTGCATCCGCAAAGCGATATGTGGCTCAGCTATTTTGCCACAGACGTTGGCGACCAAAGCGTTATTTGCATCAATCCCGTCGATCGTACGCTTACAAACACCAAGTATCTTGACGGCATCCTAGCCGATGACTCTATCTGGTGGAAAGCACTTTACGCGGACAGCTATATCAATATCAGCTTTAGCAACGACGGTGAGCGGTGGATCCCGCTGCATCAGGAAACGCTTAATCCACAACTGCCGCTACGGAATCAAACCAGCATTGCTGTTGTTGGATACAACGGCCCTGGTATTCGTTCCGTAAAAATCGACTCCATTTTGGCAATCAACAAAAATGAACTGGAGCAGCTCGCGTTTGCATTGCCTGTTAACGAAGTCCCGCCAATCCCAGAATTAGCCGAACGTAAGTCTACCGCAGCGAGTGCTGACGTGGCGATCGAGCCGCTGCTCGCCAAACGCCCGGAGTCCATTCCGGCCTGGAAGTGGCAACTGGCGTGTTATGCAAAGGTGCTACATAGCGAATCCACTCCACTCATGCGCCAGGACGCCGCGATCCGCTTGCTCAAGCACGCCGTCGAAACACACGACGACCATGACTTGCTTCGGCGGGCCTTACTCTATCTGCCGCAACGTATGATGCTTCGCCGAACAGATACTCTGGATCACTCCTGGTCGAACTTGCATCGCATGTTTGACCTATATGCTTCAAGGCTCTGGACCGAGTCACGTGTAGATGAATTGGAGAAGCTGCTTTACGACTGGTATCGCATTGATGTCGGGCCTGGCGGTGCTGAATACAACAACTTGCCCATTGCGCCGCCGCTTCTCACGATGCTTGTGCTGTTTGACATGTATCAAAAAGGTGAATGGTCCGAAATTCACGAAATCGCTCGTGAATACGAGTTCCTGTCGATGTCGGAAACCGGCGCCCAGACGTTTAATCAGCCTGGGCATGTGTGGCGTTTTGTCCGGTGGCTACATGGGCTTGCTGCTGGCAATTTGGAAGACGTCCCGGAAGTAGAAGATCTACCGCAATTGATGGATGAGCATCGCGAGGTTGTAACAACCGACCGCGAGTCCGCTAGTTCTGTTAGTGAGTTACGGCAAGCTATAGAGTCTGATGACTGGAACACCGCACTGGCAATGATGACTAATCGCGATGCACCCGAAGGAGTGCTGCCGGTTGATTCTTCCCTGACTCTCTATCAAGATGCCTCGGTCTACTACGCAGATCAGGTTGCTCAAAATCAGGAGCTGGCCGATATCATTCGGACGCAAAACAGCGATCTCGCCATGTTGCGTCTGACACAAGCGCTCGATGCACAGGACAGTGAGTCGCTTGGGGCCGTAGCTATGCAATTCCCCGGCACAGATGGAGCAAATCGTGCTACTACGATGCTTGGTGACCAAGCGCTTTCCGCTGGTCAGTTTGTTGAAGCGAGCCGTCTATACGCATTGGCCTTATCGCAACCTGGCGGCCAATCAAATGACCTGATGGCTAAGCAGATGCTCGCGATGGCGATGACCGGCCGACAATCAACATATTCGCTGAGCGGGCCGGTGGTTACTCCAGCTGGCGAACAATCAGCAGCGGATTACAAGGCTTTCATCGACACTTTGGTAAAGGAAAACGCCGTCGTTACGCCAACAGCAGCGGCTGTACAGCACAATCCGAATGACCGAACGATTACACGCTCACTCGAATTGACATTGCTGCCAAGTTTAAACGGGCACCCTCATCGAATCCGAGAATTCACCACGATAAAAGATGATAGCCTTCTTCTCATCCACGAACACGGTTGGTTAAAGGCCATTCATGCGGAAACCAACGCAGCACTTTGGGAAGTTAAAGGTGATGGCTATCAGCTGCCCACCGAATACTCACGGCCACCACGGCCAGCTCTGACTGGCGATAAGATCTTCGTTCCAATGCTGTTCGAAAAACAATTCCAGTGGATGATGATCAATCGGACGAGTGGTGCTGTCGAATGGAAAAAACCCATTGATGGCATGCCCTTCGCCGACCCAATCGTGGTTGGGAAATCCATTTATGCCTTTGTGTTGAAGCCCGATCGAACTAACTATGGGATTGTAGACCTCGTCGAGGTTGCTTCGACCGACGGTGAAATCCTGTCCTCTCAGCGAGTGCTTCAGTTTCAAATCTCCACTGAGTTATTCAAAACCTGCCAGGCGTATCTGGCCGAGAACGTAATCGTATTGCACGCTAATCGAGCTGTTTATGGGGTTTCGACCACCGGCACCATGCTTTGGACGCGTGTACTGCCAACTACCCCGAAGAATACTGATCTTGGAATTCACGATGACTTCGTCGTCTCAAATCCCATCGTCTGGAATGAGAGCATTGTGGTTTCATCGCCTGGGTTTGCCGGTGTCACGCGTTTGGATCCACGTACTGGTCGCATACACTGGGTTCAGTGGCAGCCGAACCTCCGTGCAGTAGCCGGCGTCTCCGGTGATAACGTGATCGTGACTACCACGCATGGCATCCTTGCGATTAACGCGGAAACCGGGAAGCCAAGCTGGTTCTATGGCTGCCGGACGCGGCCGGGCTCTGTTGGGGTCTCCGATGACTACGTTGTTGCCGCGATGCTCACACCGCCGACCGATGCAACGATTCCGCCATCGGACAAACATCGGGATGTTCGATGGATTCATCCAAACTCAGGCCAGTTGATTCACCGTTCGCCGATTGAAGGAAACGAAACATACTTTGACGTGGAGCGCTGCTTTGTCCACGGTGACCAGATCATTGCATTTTCCAATTTCAATGTAAGCGCCCGTAAAGTACAGGTGCTTCGCATTCACCCAAAATGATGAAACCTGTCATGTCCCGCATACTCTCACAAAATGTGAAAACTGTTTCTCGAAAAGAACGCGCGGCTCAACCGGTGCTTTGTTGTGGCTTATTGTTGAGCCTGCTGTTGTTGTCGTTTAGCTCTTCTGCTCTTGGTCAGGATGACCAGTTGTTTCGCGTGGTCTTCAAGAACAACGAAGTCTTTGCAGGTAAAGCCATTCGAAACTGGGATGGTCTCGGAAAGAATCCAGACCTTGATGGGCGTGCATTGGCCGATCCGGCCAACCCAATCCGCTTTTTTCAGAACCTCACCATCAATGAAATCAAACCCTTAGCAGCGCCTTACATCGAATTAACAAACGGGGATGTGCTGCCCGGTAAAGTGCTAGAGGTAGTGGAAGAAAGCCCACATACGAATACACCCGAACACGCCGTCGTATCTCTCGGTGGATCGGTACACAGCTGGCTGGCACAGGAAGGCACGGTGAGGATTCGATTCGACCGTATCCGTCGAATTGTTCTGGCTGAAACAACAAATGGCGATTTGCGGCCGGGACAATTAGTGCTCATTGACGGCCGCGTCGTACCGTTCACTCGACATCGGTTTACCGCTTCAGGGGTTCGCGTGTTGAATGATGAAGCAAACGAGAGTGCCGCCTGGAACGAGGTGGCTGAATTCTATCCGGCGGCAGAAAGCATCCTGACCTCCGAAGCAGCCATCCTTGATGACCTACTTGCGCCGTGCCCGACTCCAGACAGTCGTCTGGGGCGAATCACGACGGATGATGGAGCGGTTCTTACGTTCCGTGAAGCGATGCTAGTCCCGGAGCGATCGGTCAACGGCATGCCACACCACGGAGTCCAGCCCACATGGGCTCTCGACATCATTCGCGTCAATTTCGCTCAAATTGCCATGATCAGTTTTCGCGAGCACAACCAAATCGCACTGTCGATGCTGCCTGCTAGAACACTTGCAGAAAGTAGTGCTACCGGATTTGTGTGGCGGTGGCAAAGAGACCGTTCCATTCGTAATCGCATACTGGCCAGTGGTACGGCGGTAGCCGATTTTGGGGTGGGAAGCCATTCATACAGCGAAATCTCTTTCGCAATGCCGATGGGTGCCACTACTTTTTCAGCATCCGTAGGTATTGATAAAAGCGTTGATCGCGGTGGTTGTGTACAGGTGCGAATCCTGAGAGGTGCCGAACAAATTGATCNGAATCCCGCCTGGCAAAGCGGTTATTTGATCGGTAAACAAGAACCCGTCGCTGTCAGCGTACCGCTTACCGGCTTTCAACAAGTCGTGCTGGTCACGGATTACGGTCATGACGGTCGCCCGGCAGGGAGCGATCCGTTTGATATTCGGGACGAAGTAAACTGGATGGCGCCACTTGTCACAATTGACATGAATATTGCTCGCCAAAACGACTTGGCTNTTGAATACCGTGCGATGCAGCTTACAGGNTGGGATATCGCGGAAGCGGACTTNAATCGCTTTCAGTTGGGCATGTGGTTCAATCCCGCTCAAGGTAGATGGATCACCTCATTAGAGCCTAAGCAGCAAGAAGCCTACGAAGCGAGTCACGTCGTGCTAACGCTAGCCCGCAAGGTCNCCGTGTCCGAAGAAGCAAACTGGATTCCAGTTTCATTGACCGGCAGTGGCACTGGAGCNAATACGCTCGTTGCCAGCGTNGATGTAAATGGCGAACCACTTGNATCTGTGTCCAGTGGTGACGCTTCNGCAAGCGGTGCNGCCGCAACATATGCTGTTCGCGCGTGGGATCTCAATGCGCTGGATGGTCAGGANGTCGATCTGACCATTAAGGTTAGTCTGCCGACCGCTGGTACATATCAAATGCGCGGTTTTTCNTTCGATTCTCTCGGNGTGGTGCCTTATGTTGACACCGATAACGGNAAGCCACTTACTCCAGCTATCGAATTGACTTCGCTCAACCCGACAGAGTTTACTGTGCCNGGCCGAGAGGAGATGCCGCCGGCTGATAAAGTGAACGACGAAACGCCTTTAACGATAATGGCATTGCCTGTGGAGAAAGGATACAGTTTTCCACCGGGAACCACGCTAACNTATGTGCTTGATCCGGATTACACACGATTTCAAGCATTNCTCGGAATGACGTCCGGCACATCAACGGTTGGCCCCATCGAGATTCTCGTTGATGAGGAGGTCATTTGGTCTTCGTTGTCCGGAATTGGTGGCACAGGNCAGTTTAGTTTGCTTACTCGGCCCTATCAGCTTGACCTTGAGTTACCAATGGGTGCATCCGCCATGCAAATCAAAACTGGTGGCGGAGGTGGGGCAGTCACTTTTGGGTACGCTGGATTTGTTAAGTGACCCTGTAAAGAGCGCATTCACATCTCAAACAACGTATAATTAAACATTGATCTAAGAGATGTCGCACCNTTGCAACCACCTCGATTTCGTAAATCGGATGGCCATCTNCCTATCCCAGCCTGCCTAAGGATCCCACCTTAAACATGGATCGACGTTCATTTATAGGTGCCAGTGGCACGCTGGCCCTTGCTGGCACCCCGGTCGTTTATGGCGAAGGTGAATGGGAAATCACCGCTGAAAGTGCCAAGAGCGTAGAAAGGGGCCTAGACTGGCTTGCTCGGAATCAGGGCACGAGTGGTAACTGGCAGAGCACCGACCTNGGACTGGTCGCTCTTGGTGCATTAGCGTTTCTTGCCGCAGGCCATGCTCCTNGCAGATCCCAGTATGGCGACACGGTCAGTCGGGCAATTAGTTACATCCTCACCAATGCCAAACCGTCTGGACTGCTAAACATCTCCTCCGAAGGGCGGGACATGTATAACCATGGGCTCGCTGTATTTGCACTCACTCAGGCATATGGTGCTGTGCCGGACAAGCGGCTCAGTGGTGCACTGGATCGNGGAATCAAGCTAATCTGTGATGTCCAGTGCAGNGACGGTGGCTGGGACTATGTTGCACGACGAGGATCCCGCGGCCACGACCTATCATTGTCAGTCATGCAGGCCAAGGCNCTCCGCGGAGCCACNGATATCGGGCTCGACATTCCACCACGCGTCATCGAGCTCTCCATTCAGTCTGTACGAAACTACTATCGAGCACTTGGCCCTCCTGACGGAAAGCGATACGGGAACGACCCACTCGCCGATCGGCCTGGCGCCTTTACATATAATGGGGGCCGTGTCACTACTGCAATGGCAGCAGCTGGCGCCGTCTGTTTGCAGGAATTCGGTAAATACGACGACTTCCGAATCCTGCGCAGCCTTGATCACGTTGCAAATGACATACAAAACAGCATGCAGGTTCGAGCTGGCTACGTTCCTTTTGACGCCTACACAATGTACTACGTCGCACAGGGGCTTTATCAGGTCGGGCGTGATCGCTGGCGCAAGAATTACCCGTTAATCCGAGATGCTATTGTCCGGTCTCAATCCAAGTCAACCAGCCAATCAGTTGACGGTGCCTGGGAAGGTGGCCGCGTCAGCGGTGTTCCCGGAAAGCTGTTCGGCACTGCNACATCTGTCTTCGCATTGAGCATTCCAAACAGGTATCTGCCGATTCTCCAGGAAGGTGAATTTGGTGACGCCCAAAATGACGCAGCTCGCTAGGAACACGGCTACCGCATGAGTTTTCTGCAAATTTCATTCCTGACAGCAATGGCAGCTGCCGCCGGGCCAGCTGTGATTCATTTGTTGAATCGCAGACGCTACCGCACCAAGCAGTGGGCGGCAATGAACTTCCTGCGCGAGGCCNTGCGAAGAAATCGCAAGGCAATCGAGATGCGGGACCTCATTTTGCTGCTTNTACGAACCCTCATCGTCATATTCNTNGTCCTTGCCATGGCTCGTCCATACTGGACGACCGGAGCAAATAGNGTTTACAGCGGCGAGCCGGTCCATGCGGTGCTGGTCATCGACAACAGTTTATCGATGGGCTACAGCGAACTCGATCCTTCCCTTTTAGATCAAGCAAAACAGAAAGCGCGCGAATTNATAAAAGACCTGCCAGCAGGTTCAGACGTTTCTATCGTTCCATTGTGTGATGTCAAGAAATGGTACACGCGCGGTGCATTTGCAACTCGCGAAGACGCCTCCGAAGCACTCGATCGGATTGATGTCGTTGACCGAAGTGCATCGCTGTTGGTTGCTGCTGAAAAAGCTGCTGCTGAGTGCGAGGACGGCAGTGATATTAAAACCAAGCGGGTGATCATTTTTAGCGATATGCAGGAAGCCTCGGCGACGGGGTCCCTTGATGATGCTTTTAAGGATCTTCCTTCAGTNCAACTGGTTGCCATTCAACCTACGGAGCCAGAAAATACTTGGGTTACCGATTTTTTCTTGCGTGATGGCATCGCGGATACCGAGAGCTCGGCAGTCTTTCACGGGGCAATTCAGTANCGCGGGCCGCAGCCNGCTATTCGGATTCAAGCCTCACTGTACATCAATGATGTAGCCGTCGAAGAACAATTTATCGATGTCAGCCGCGAGCAACCNTCCCAGGTTGTGTTCACACATCGGTTCGTCAGTGGTGGAACCTCTGACCAACCTGTCTTTAACCGAGCGGAGCTTAAGATCACCGCCGACCGACTGCAGGACGATGATGTGCGTTGTTGCGTGGTNCCAGTGCTAACACGGATACCCGTGATGTTCGCTGACCAGTGGGGCAGCCAAGAAGATCCGGACAGGAGCCGATATGGCGAGTCATTTCCATTTCGTGCATTGCTAACCTCGGTTGATGAAGAAGATGGTCCGCAGTTGGTCGACCCGATCCATCGCACACCAGACACAATCACCCGTGAAGATTTGCAAGACGCTCGCATGGCTGTAATCGCTGGCTCTGCGCCACCGCCAGATGCTATTCAGGATCTGTTGCGAGAATACGTAGAGCAGGGCGGGCAACTCTTGATCGCCGGCGGCGCGGAGTTTGATCCCGCTGCCTGGAACGCNTCTGCCTGGCGTGATGGCGAAGGTCTGTTGCCAGCNCCCCTTTCNGGCAATCTTCTAGGTAACCTGCCCGANCCCGGTGCCCCGGAGCCCAATGCTTTTCGTCTGGATCCAAATACNTTTGACGANCCTTTGTACAAGCTTGAGCTCTCGGAAGAGGAGCAACGGGATATCATCTCCACGCCATCCTTCTATCTGGTGACAGAGGTGGAGGAGGATGCGCTTGATGGCTTTGCGGAAGCAGAGCTGGATCGTGTTTCGGCACTTGCCGAGAAAACAAAACTCATCGAAGAGCGGCTGGGTCAGCTTGGTCAGCAACAAACGCTCTCCGACGAAGACAAGGCTGAACAGGCACGCTTGCTGCTTGAGTCACAAAGTCTTCAGGCAAATTGGCTTAATTGGGAAAACCCGCTGGCCCGGGATTTCAGCAGCTACACACCCGAACAACTCGTGGCTCTAAACACACCTCGCGTCCTTGGGCGATTTGACAACGGCAAGCCTTTCGCCGTCCAGCGTCAAATTGGCAAGGGGCACGTTTACATGATGGCTTCCGGTGTATTTCCGGTGTGGAACACGGTAGCCGTTGATTCCGGAGTATTAATCTTTAGTCGAGTTGTCAGGCAGCTGTTACTCAGGTCATTGCCCGATCGCACGATGGGGCCACTGGCAAGT
>PAXU01000032.1 GCA_002714565.1 Rhodopirellula sp. | reverse complement strand
ATTCCTGAAAAGTCCTTAAGCTACGCAGTTCTGCGTAAAGCAACGCTAATAATGAGCACACCGAAAGTGATCCGGAACGGCAGCTCACACTGCTATTTAAGTCAAAGCAACTAATCGACTAGAATCTCCGCCTAATCAAATCTGAATTTCAAAGCATGTGATCCTTGTGATTCTCACTTGGAGGGAAAAGATCTTGCGTTTAGTTGTACTTGGTGGAAGTGGATTTCTTGGACAGAGCATAGTCCAGGGAGCACGTAGTCGGGGAGACCGCGTGACGGTTCTTGGGCGACAGAATTGCAATCTTTATGACCTGTCGAGTTTAGTTCAAGCACTTGAAACGATTGCTCCAGATGCACTCATCAATGCAGCTGGGTATTCGGGCCGTCCAAATGTCGACGCCTGTGAAATGAACAAGGCAGAGTGTCTTGCGGCGAACGCCGTTTTGCCGGGAATAATAGGGCAGGCATGTCACCAGCTTGGTTTGCCTTGGGGCCATATTTCATCAGGCTGCATTTTCAACAAGACCGAAGCAGCGCAGAGATCCTTCAGCGAGTTGGATGAACCAAATTTTACATTCCGGCAAGGCCCATGCAGTTTCTACTCCGGAACAAAGGCACTCGGTGAAGAAGTCTTGCAAGATGCAAGCCAATGTTACATTTGGCGAATAAGGATTCCTTTTTCCAACTGGGACTCGGAAAGAAATTATTTAAGCAAACTCATCAGGTATGACCGCTTACTTGAAGCGACAAATAGCATCTCAGAGGTAAATGAGTTTGTCTCCGCGGTGCTGGATTGCTTTGTGATGCGGGTACCATTCGGGATTTATCATCTCACTAACCCCGGAGCGGTTAGCACAACTGAAGTGGTTCAGATGATTCGGGAATCTGGAATTGCAGATAAAGATTTCCGTTTTTTCAATTCCGAAGAAGAATTCATGCAGGTTGCCGCAACAACACCACGCTCTAATTGCATTCTCAGCTGCCAAAAAGCTTTACAGGCAGGCTTAAAGCTCAGCCCTATTCGTGAAGCGATCGTTCGCGCCCTGCATTCTTGGGTACCCGAAAACCAAGCCTTATATCAACGTGCCGCATAAGACCTGTGATTTGAAAACTGGCACTGAAACTTCTATTGGGTGGATATTTTCCAAGGATCGAATGATTACTGAATTGGCAAAATATTCGGAGTTCGTGATCCGATCGGCGCTCGCCATCAAAGATCAGGGGAGATGCTAATGAAAACGACTTGCATCATCGATACATACAATCAAGAACGTTTTATTTGTGAAGCGATTGACAGCGCACTTTCGCAAGAGGTCTTGTTCGACGAAATACTCGTTGTTGACGATGCTTCAACAGATGGTTCACGTGAGGTCTTGAATGACAGATACGGAAGCAATCCGAATGTAAAGTTAATTTATCGTCCCGTTAATGGCGGGCAACTCGCCTGCATACAGACCGGTGTCTTGGAGGCCACTGGAGACATCTGCTGCTTTCTTGATGGCGACGACTGTTTTCACGAGCAGTACCTGCAGCATGTCCTTGAGCACTATCAATCAAATCCCGATTCGACTTGCGCCTATGTTACGTGCAAAGCTTTTGATCAGATGGTCAGGCGAACCTTTGGTAAGCGTGGAACGCAAGCAACTGGCATCACAGTCGGAATTACCCTGCGTGGCAATACTTTCGTTGGCGCGCCGACTTCGTGCCTCTCGTACCGAACCGATCTGCTCCGAGAGATATTTCCATACCCTTTCCTCGATGACTGGATAATAAGAGCTGATGATTACTTGAATGGCGTTTCCTCAATTCTCGGAGCAAAAAAGACCTTCATCGACAGAGAGCTAGTGCATTANCGATGGCACGACCAAAACAATAGCTGGACCATGTATAAGAGTTTAGCCAGCTANCGACGACGACTTTCGCTGAATCGCTTACGCTTCTACTTCGCACAAAATCTAACTCTTGACACAGAGTCGCTTAACAATGAACTTCATCGCGAGTTTGCTACTTGGGCTAATCCAAGCTGGCAACTTCTAAGTTGGTACCTAAAAGCNATTTTNAACGGGAATCAATCATTCCTCAGAAAGATTGCACAATCCGCATCTTTGCTGCGGCACAAGCTTGCCACTGTTATTAAACGTGGTTCTCACCAAGCAGAATCACTAAAACATGGCAAGCTACTTTCTAGTTATGGTCAATGCGAGGACATCGATAAAAAAATCTGATTCAGTAACAATATTTTGAGAAGCTTCCCAAATCCCTCAACCGGCNTTCCCGAAAACAAGATTATCAGTCTTTTGATCGCAACAATCGGCTCACCGATGTCTATGATGCTCATGTAATTCAAGAGTTGTTTTACTACGGCGAATCCAAGAGTAATTTACTCCCCACTGCTGATTAGACTAGGCAGCTACCTACCTAAAGGAACGTACTTTTGCAATCAAACAAACTCTTCGCATTTCTACTTACCTTATTTGCAACCTCGGTTGCTTCAGCCCAATCAAACTGGCCAATGGCCGGTGGGCCTGAGGGGCGATGGTTGGTAAGCGGCCCACAACCTCCNCTGAATTTCAGCATTCGCACTAATCAAAACATCCTATGGAAGACNACTTTGCCGGAAGGCGGACAAAGCGGGATTACGGTTTGTGANGACATGGTCTTTCTATCGATTATGAAACCTTGGACGCCGCAACATGATCCAGACAAATTAAAGGCTCAGCAAGACGAGATCCTCAAACGCAAAGCCGTGATACTCGATGTCATTGATAAAGAAATACTTGATTTCAACAGTGCCTATGCCGCATTGCATTCAACGTTCAAAAGTCACGACGCTCAAATCAATGACCTCATTACTAAACGCNTCGAAATGCTCCTTAACGAGGATCCAAAGCAAAATGTTGATAAGTTGCGAGAAAGAGTACGTCGATTTCATCCCANGGTGAAGGAACTGGAAGCAGAGCAACGAAAACTAACGAATCAGATGGACCGGGTGCGAATTGCGTATTCCGNAGATTATGCGGCGACCCATAAAGCGAAGGCTGACATCGAGTTAAAAATCCGAAACTTGCCATCCCTCAAAGGAGCAGACATCGTTGGGTACTGTTTGGATGCCAACACAGGAGAAACTCTCTGGAGCGTACCGCTCAAAGGTTCGGTTGAGGGGCCATACAATTACGGATTCAGCGACTCCAGTTCTCCAACTCCAATTTCAGATGGCCGGCACGTCTGGTTCGTCAATGCGAGTGGTTCGATGGGATGCTGGACCGTGGATGGNCAAATGGTTTGGTTTCGCGAATGGNCACCATCTGCCAAAGCTCCATTTAATAAACAATTCGAACCAATTCTCACCGNGGATTGGATCCTCAACGTCGAGCCTTTGCCCAACGACGANCCCCGAAAAAAGAAAGAGGGCGAACGCAAATGGAATTATCTGCGGGCGATTAACAAGAAAACGGGGAAGACCGAATGGATTGCAGAAGATGCNATCACTCACTACAACACGCCGGTCGTCGGCAATCTCAATGGCCAGCCCTATGTGTTACAAGGTCGAGGTGGTCCGCACCAGGTACCCGAACGCCCAAACGGGCTTAGCCTAACAAGGTTATTTGGAAAGGATGNCGGTAAAGCCCTATGGCACTGGGATCCTCAGGAANAGATTCCTTTCGGTGCACTGGCCAATCAACACTGGGATGACCANTTCGCGTATTGGTTAAAAACNGGACACCTGAAACTTGCGGTACTCGATTCGAAAACNGGAAAACAACTACACGAACACGATCTGCTCAGTCATGCCACCACTACCTTGTGGAACAAAGAGAAGGAGAACTATGAGACCCTGCACGAACAAACAATTCGTGGCATTGTNGATCTACGTCATACCAATATTGTTGCTGAAGGCTACTTTTACTTTTTAATCCGCGACAAATGGCAGGTAGCACGTGTNAACGTCGTGACAGGCAGAACGGAGTATCTGGAGCTGCCAAGTCAAATCCANCNGTCGGCTCAAGGNGTGAATGTATGGACATTCAACGAAGTACAGCCCAACGATACAAGAAACTCACGCGGGTTTGACGTAGCCCAGGATCCCCGTATTAAGCTTGGAGGATTTACAAAATCCTTTTTAGGAGCGCCCACAGTCGTTAATGATCGAATTTACTTTACTTCTATGACCGGACTTGTTTATGTTCTCGACGCAACGGCCCCGACTTTTAATCGATCTGCGATTCTCGCTGTGAATGATTTGGGGCCCATCGGCAAAACCTGGACTGTCAATTCAATCTCCTATGCCAATAGCCGATTGTTTCACCGCACGATGAAAGAAGTTATTTGCATTGGCGAGATCAAATAACCGAAATGCCACTGATCCGGTACGTCGGTGTGCAAATTTCTGCACGTGCGTCTTCTGAGCTGAATTGGATTGACTATCTGGCGTGTGATGGGCTGAAATTCNNCTGGAGCAGTATCCATGTTCCCAACANTTCACAGAATCCAGATGCAGTTTCGATACAATCCAGAGCACCAATTACGATCGTCACTNCCCNTAAAGGCAATGCATTAGGATNGAGGGTCGGCGGCATCNACAAGGCNGAATTCCTATAACTACTGAAAAACCCNGGTCCGCCGGCAGCCAACAACTGAAACTAACCAGACGGCCGGTACTTGTCGCTTATTCAGATGCAAATTAGTATGCAAGTTGCTTTGGCAAACGACACTATTTGCATACCCAATGCGAAAGTACCAAAACAATGCGTCATGTGATTTCAGCTCTGGTTCAGAATGTCCCGGGTGTGCTCGCACACATCTCCGGCATGCTGGCATCGCGCGGATTCAATATCAATTCACTCGCAGTCGGGCCAACTGAAAACGATGACCTTTCCAGAATGACATTCGTCGTTGTGGGAGACAATCAAGTACTGGAACAAGTAAGCAAGCAACTCGAGAAGATCGTCACTGTCGTGCGCGTAATCGACATTAGCACTCAGGAGTACGTGGAGCGTGACCTGATGCTTATCGGCGTACAGGCAGAGACTGGCGANAAACGGAGCGAAATCCGGGAACTCGTTGAAATCTTCCGTGGCAAGATCGTCGATGTTGGTGCTGAACAAGTGATGATCGAAATCTCCGGACGTGAAGGAAAAGTTCAGGCGTTTGTCGATCGCATGCGGCCCTTCGGGATAATCGAACTGGTGCGTACCGGCAAGATCGCCATGGTTCGACANGGCCGGACGAATGGTAACACTGATACAGAATCAGACGACGGTTAAACAGCAAAAACAAAAGCAGCCCGGGCTTTCTCAAGGATGAGCCGGGCAAANGAGGACTNAAATCACTAGGTTGGATTACCTAGCGGCGTCCGGAAAAGACAATATTAAAACTCATCCTTAGCAATTACATCGACTCAAGGAGTTGAACACTAGAATGACGGCTACTATTTATTACGACAGTGATGCCAATCTGGAATTACTCAAAGACAAGACTATCGCCATCCTCGGCTACGGATCNCAAGGCCACGCACAAGCTCAAAACCTACGCGACAGCGGTTGCAATGTGATCATTGGCCAACGTCCCGGCAGTGCCAACTACGATCTGGCTGTTGAACACGGTTTTGAACCAATGTCACTCGCTGACGCAACGTCACAAGGTGATCTGGTTAACGTGTTGCTACCGGATGAAGTCCAGGGCGATATCTACAGCAACCAAATTCGTGACAATCTGANCCCGGGCAACATCATCATGTGTTCCCACGGCTTTAACGTGCACTTTGGCCAGGTCGAAGCACCTGAAGGTGTAGACACCCTATTGGTCGCACCGAAAGGCCCTGGTCACCTCGTCCGNAGCGAATTTGAAAAGGGTGGTGGTGTACCAGCACTGATCGCACTTAACGAAGGTGCCTCGGATGAGACATTCCAATTAGGTTTGGCTTACGCCAAAGGCATTGGTGGTACTCGCGGTGGTGTNATTCAAACCTCGTTTGCAGAAGAAACTGAAACGGACCTGTTNGGTGAACAAGTCGTACTTTGCGGCGGCGTTAGCGAATTGGTCAAGATGGCCTTCGAAACACTTGTCGAAGCCGGCTACCAACCAGAAATGGCATACTTCGAATGCCTTCATGAACTCAAGCTCATCGTAGACCTGTTCTACGAAGGCGGACTGAGTTACATGCGTTACAGTGTTTCCAACACTGCTGAATTTGGTGACTACAGCACTGGCGAACGCATCATCAACGAAGACACACGCACCGAAATGCGTAAAGTGCTTAAGGAAATCCAGGACGGCGTATTCGCTCGTAACTGGATCCTTGAAAACCGCGCTGGTGCTCCGGCATTCAAGGCACGTCGCCGACGCGACCATGACCATGAACTGGAACAAGTNGGTCGTCGTCTACGAAAGCTAATGACTTGGATTGATGCCAAGGAAGTTTAATCNTCCGGCTCTTCCCTGCTTACAACCAAGAATGCCTGCTGTCGTCGCTATAATGCAGTGACAGTNGGCATTTCTTTTTGAATTCAAGTACCAACGGTATCGCTCTTCAACATGGCAACCGAATCNCTGCATTCAAATCATAATCGGATATACGGTAGCAACCGGTTCGTCTATCCAGTACTAAGCCGTCGCAGTAACGGAGTTTCACTGGGCGTAAACCTAAACCCAGACAAGGTCTGCAATTTCGATTGCATTTATTGCCAGGTTGATCGCACCACTCGCAGCGAAACGCGATTTGTCGAAATGGATCAGCTATTGGTAGAGCTGCGTACAACACTCGATTTTATTACGAGTGGTGAATTCTTCGGCGATGGACCCTTTAAAGACATCCCACCAGAATTGAAGCGGCTCAACGACATCGCATTTTCCGGCGACNGTGAACCGACAACCTATAAAAACTTTGATGAGATTATTTCCGCGTGTGCTTCCTTAAAGCAAGAGTTAGAACTCGACGACGTCAAAATGGTGCTCATCACCAATGCCAGTATGTTTCACCGTGACCATGTAAAAGCTGGTCTGCAAATNCTGGACGAGAATCNGGGAGAGATATGGGCCAAGCTGGAAGCCGGTACGGAAGCNTATTTTCAAACTATTGATCGAACGAGTTTTAAGCTTCAAGAAATCGTCGACAATATTNCAGCGGCCGCTCAACGTAGAAGTGTNGTAATTCAATCATTGTTTATGAATGTAAATGGTGTTGCCCCATCGAATGAAGAGTTACTGGCATTTTGTAGTCGGCTCAGTGAAATCGTTACAGCAGGTGGAGCAATTGATCACGTGCAGGTATACACGGTAGCCCGACCACCGGCGGAATCATTTGTCACAGCATTGAGCAATTCGGAAGTGGATCAGATTGTCACTCTCGTCAAAGAACAAACNGGTATCACCGCCGTTCCCTATTACGGAATTTCGTGACACACTGAGATCATGAACAACACCCGCGAAGAGACCGCCGAATCGCCAGCTGAACCATTAAGCGAAGTGGAAGACGCACGGCCAGCCGAGTTTCAATACGAACCATCACCTTTTAAGGCACTAAATATCATCATCCTGACGCTGCTTGCGTTCGGGTTGTATATCGCCATTGGTTCCTNCATTGCATGGGACAGGGAAGGGGATGAATTNGGTTTGGAAATGAAGCTTAANCGATTCGGATGGATCGNCGGATGCTCGCTTACTTTTATCGCGTTCATGTGGTTGCTNTTACGCAAGCACAAGCGCAGATAGTCTGNGCGATTAGATNATGCCCGCATCCANTTCCAGCNTCGNCTNGCGGCTCCNTGGAATATGGTGCGGTTGGGACACTCTAGCTACCTCAGGTNCCGCTAATTCATGGGCAGCCGCGGGGCTCGGCGAAGCCGAACCCGCAGGGCATGTTATCAAAACGCTTTCCATTACATGTTAGCCACCAACCGTTGGTCTCATCCGTTCCCCTAATCGCTTAAGTGTACGACTCATGTCATTACGACTTAGATGCACATGTACCAGACTAAGTCCGTCGCGATCATTCCATGCTTTTTCAAGGACATCAGCCAGATCACCTTCTGTGTGCACTTCATAGCCAGTGCCTCCGCGTAACACTTGCGGGATTTTCGAATAATCCCAACTGTGAATTTCGTTGTACTCCCATGATCCCGGGTGGAGCACACGCTCTGTGCCATANCCCCCATTGTCCAAGACGAATACGATTGGGGCATAACCATTGCGAACGATTGTGGACAATTCCATTCCGGTCATTTGGAAAGCACCATCACCACAAAGAACGACGACTCTTTGATCGGGTCGGGCTACCTGAGCGCCCAACGCAGCCGGTACGGAAAATCCCATGGAAGTATAGTAAGCCGGGCTAATGAACTCTGTGCGACCTTGAGTCACCAAATCCGTTGCGGCAAATAGTGAATCACCAATATCCGCGATGACCATGGTATTGGAATCCAGTTGCTCATTGAGCATGGTGACCATCCTTGAGATTTCAATCGGCCGGGAGTCTTCCACTTGAATCGTTGGACTGGTGATTGTTAAACGATCCGGTATCCTGCGACGCTGTGCGAACACTGGTCGGCTGATGATTGCCTCCATCAAATCCTTGAGCGCAACATCGTGATAGAAGTGATTCTTGATCTGTAATTGCTCGCTCGTTATGTTGATACACCGTGCATTATCGAGCGATGCAGAATTGATCCCCATATTAATGTCAGTCATAAACGTACCAAGCATCAGGATCAGATCACTCGACTCCACGAACTCTGTCACAGCATCATGACCAAGTGCACCTTCGTAGAGTCCAACATAGAGCGGATGAGTTTCACGAATGACACTTTTACCAAGCATGGTGGAAGCAACGGGAATCCCAGTTTGCTCGGCAAATTGGAGGACGTAGTCCTGCAGTCCAAACCGATGAATCTCGACACCGGCCAAAATGAGTGGTCGCTTTGCTGACTCAATTGCGTGAACGATTTCATCCGCAGCTTCGTTGACCACTTCTTCACTCGCCGTTGCGTCGACTTGATGATACGGATGCGTTAACTGAGGTACGACGTTCACGATGTTCCTTGGTAAGTCGAGATAGACCGGGCGTTTATATCGATAAGCAGCATCAAGTACTCTGTTAATTTCACGAAATGCATTGATCGGATCGCTCAATTCGGCGCCGGTAATACATAGTTTGTCGAGGACATCAATTTGTGTTCTAAAATCCCGGACCTTGTGATGTAACAGCGGGTTATTTAACCGCTCATTCATTCCCGGCGAACCTGTGATGAGAACGACAGGTGACTTCTCCGCAAAGGCACCAGCTATCGCATTGCAGACACTCAAGCCACCAACGCAGTATGTAACACAGACAGCACCCATTCCGTGAACACGAGCGTAAGCATCTGCCGCGAAGCCCGCACAGTCTTCACGCGTACAACCAACCACGTTTATTTCGCTGTCTTCCAGCATGCTATAGAGCGACAAGACATAATCACCGGGAATCCCAAAGAGATCTGATATCCCATAATCTTGTAAGCGACGAATCAAGTATTCGCCTACGGATACCGGCGTGGATCCCAGATGTGTTTCAGAAGCAGTCGACGCAGGTTTTACGTTAGCCATAACCTTAGGCTCCTTACCATAGATGACTAAAGGAAATCGCACTTCGCCCCTTGGTGTAATGGTAGACACGCATCTAATTCCCATGCCTTAAAAGAGGTTTTGATGGCGAATTAATAGGGTAAATGGCGTGCAGAATTAAAAGAAAGCTTGGTGGTCACTTAGCTTTCTACATGCCCTGCGGGTTCGGCTGCGCCGAGCCCTGCGGCTACCTATATCATCATCGTTTCCTGCATCGTCCGTCTTCCTCGACGTGCGTCTAATATCTAACACCCGACATCTAACTGCGGTATACTCTCACGAAAGGAATCTATTTGGGATTGGAGGCCCGATGTCGTCGCGTTCGTTTGTTCATCTTCACTGCCACACGCATTACAGCCTGCTCGACGGCGCGTCGAGTATTCCAAAGCTGGTTGGACGTGCTAAAGATCATGGAATGAATTCTCTGGCAATTACCGACCATGGCAACCTACACGGAGCGTTGCAATTCTATCGGGAATGCAAAAAGAACGACATCAATCCCATCATCGGATACGAAGCCTACATCGCCCCCGGAGCTAGATCTGATCGCTCCGCTGGCAACATGAAGGACTCGAACTATCACCTCACACTACTCGCCCAGAATAAGACCGGCTTTCAGAATCTCGTCAAAATGGCGTCAGCAGCTTACCTGGAAGGATTCTATTTCAAGCCACGAATCGACAAGGAATTACTTGAAGCACACAGCGAGGGGATCATCTGCCTAAGTGGTTGTGTCTCGAGCGAATTCAGTCAGGCCATTCTCAAGGGCTGGGGAGACACACCTCAACTGGAAAATGCAATCGAGGTAGCCAAGTGGTTCCAATCTGTATTTGATGACCGGTTCTATCTGGAAATCATGAACAACGGTGTCGAAATCCAACGTATCCAGCTAGAGGGTGCCGTTGAGATTGGAAAACAAATCGGCATTCCCGCTGTTGCCACAAGTGATTGCCATTACGTCGATAAGGAAGATGCGGAAGCACAGGATGTGATGCTCTGCATCAATACGGGACGATACCGCACCGATACATCCCGTATGAAAATGGACGGCAACCAGTACTTCCTGCGCTCTCCGGAAGAGATGTATGAGAAGTTTTCCGGGTTGGAAGAAACGGTTGCACGATCTCAGGAAATCGCGAATACGGTTGATATCGATCTAGAACTCGGTAAGCGGCACTTTCCAACATTCGCACCACCAGAACAGCAATCCTCGGAAGACTACCTGAGGGAGCTTTGTATCCAAGGCCTGAAGGAACGGTATGCCGACAACGAAGAAATGTGTCCAGCGGGGGAGTTGTCTCAAGTGGTCATGGATCGGCTTGACCGCGAACTAGGCGTAATCAACAAACTCGGCTTCCCGGACTACTTCCTGATCTGCTGGGACTTCGTCATGCAGGCAAGAGAGAAGGGGATACCAACAACAGCGCGTGGAAGCGGTGTCGGTGCAATCGTCTGCTATGCACTTTACTTAAGCCACGTTTGTCCCATCAAGTACGACCTGCTGTTTGAACGTTTCCTGGATGAAAACCGTCTGGAAGCACCTGATATCGATATCGATTTTTGTAAGGAACGTCGTGGCGAGATCATTCGCTACGTCAAAGATAAGTACGGTGAAGCAAATGTTGCTCAGATCGGTACATTTGGCACCTTAGCCGCACGTGCTGCGATTAAAGATGTCGGCCGGACTCTGGGAATTCCGCTGGCACGTGTAAATCAAATTACCGGAATGATTCCCGAAGAGTTGGGAATTACTTTGCCCAAGGCGCTTGAGAAAAGTGGTGAGTTATCAGACGTCTACGAAGCAGATGGTGAAATCCGTGAAATGGTGGATCTCGCACTACGTATCGAAGGCTTGGCTCGCAATGTCGGTACGCATGCAGCAGCTGTAGTGATCGGTGATAAACCCCTTACCGAATACGTGCCGCTTAGCCGAGTTTCCGGCAAACAGGATGTTATCACCCAGTGGTCGATGAACGATGTTGAAGATGCCGGCCTGTTAAAGATGGACTTTCTGGGTCTGCGTAATCTCACGATCCTGCGCATTGCCGTTGACCTAATCGAAGAGACAACCGGCAAAGTCATCGACCCGCTGAAATTCCCACTTGATGATGAAGAGACATTTGCACTTTTATGCCGCGGAGAAACAAAAGGTGTCTTCCAGTTGGAAAGTGGTGGTATCCGCGATCTGCTTCAGCGTATGAAGCCGGACCACTTCCGCGACATCATCGCTACAGCTGCCTTGTATCGTCCCGGACCGCTCGAAGGTGGAATGGTTGATGAATACATAGAAGTTAAGCATGGCCGCAAGGAAGCGAATTATGCACATCCGGTACTCGAGGAAATTCTGAACGAAACCCATGGCGTGATGGTCTACCAGGAACAGGTGATGCGAATCCTCAATCGCCTCGGTGGAATCGAGTTAGCCAAAGCGTATACGTGTATTAAGGCGATCAGTAAGAAGAAAGAGTCGATCATCAATGCCAATCGTGAGGAGTTCCTCAAAGGCGCTGTTGAAAGCGGACTCGATGCCAGGTTTGCCGAAGAACTATGGGTCATGATCACCAAATTTGCTGGCTATGGCTTCAATAAGAGTCATTCGACGGCCTATGCACTGATCGCCTATCAAACGGCCTACCTAAAGTGCCATTATCCTGTGGAGTTCATGGCTGCATTGCTCAGCGGTGATATCCCCGGCCGTAACTTTAAGAAGAAAGACTCTCTGGTAGAGCACCTTGAAGATTGTGATCGCATGGGAATCGAAGTGGTCGCACCAAGTGTAAACACATCGGATGTTGAATTCAGTGTTGCTGACGGGAAGATCTTCTTTGGCTTGTCCGCTATTAAAGCTTGTGGTGGAAGTGCAGCTGAGGCCATCGTCGCAGCACGAAAAGCCGACGGTGAATTCACGGATCTCTATGATTTCTGCGAACGCGTTGAGACAGCGCAATGCAACCGATCTGCAATTGAGACTCTGATCAAGGCGGGCGCTTATGATGCCTTTGGAGCCCACCGCCGACAATTGATGGAGATAGTGGACCGAGCGATCCAGTCCGGGCAAGCTGCTTTGGCAGACAAGCGAAGTGGGCAACAGTCACTCTTCGGTGCCGTCGAAGAAGAAAATGGCCAGGCGGAAGTTATGTTGCCTGACGTGCCTGAATTTGAAGAGCGAGAAAAGCTGTTCATGGAAAAGGAAGTGCTCGGCTACTATTTGACGAGTCATCCACTTGAACAGTACGCCAATCAACTTACTCAGTTCTGCAGTCACAGCACCAAGAGTATCGGTCCGCTACCGGATCGAGCCGAAGTGATCATGGGAGGTATGATCTCGTCGATAAAACTGGCTCACACTAAGAACGGTAAACCCGGTGCCCCTACAAGGTATGCCAACTTTGATCTGGAAGATATAGAAGGGAATATCCGCTGCATACTTTGGCCGAACAACTTTACGGATCAAGGACACTTGGTCGAAGCGGATTCGATTCTTGTCGCTCGTGGAGTTCTGGACCGACGTGGCGGTGGTGATGAAGCTAACCTGATCATCAACGAGTTGATACCTCTTAGTGAGCTCGATACGCGTTACACCGAAGGGATCATCATTCGCATCGATGAAACGAAGCATGACGATGACATGGTAAACCGGATCCGTGAAATTACTCGTGGATATCCCGGTGGCCAACGTCTCGAATTCATGATTCAACTGGCCGATGGCTGCCGAGTACGGATGAAATCACAGGCTCAAGGTATTGAAGTGACCTCGGAATTACGCGGCCGGCTTGACGATTTACTTGGACCTGGCAATCTCCAGATGCTGATTAATCGGCCAAAGCCACAGGTGAATGCCGGATATGGTGGCGGCTATCGCCGAAATCGAGCTTAACTGCATAACGGTTGTTACTGCAGTTTCTTTGCACATTCTCTACAGATGGCTTACGTGTAAGACGGCCGGCGGGTACTCGCGAGTTTGCCACGTGAAATCAGGGAATACCCGGTCAACTTCAAACCGCTGATCTGACTCTAGGCAAAACATAGAACCTTTCGGAGCCAGCTCCATTAAGGACGTTATGAGAGCTTGAATCTCAGATTCCATGTCAATAAACAAATCATAGGGCGGACTACAAAAAACAGACCAGGGGCGATTCGGCAATTGGACCAGTCCTTTGGCAAAACGATGATTGAACCAAAAAAACGTGTCAGAGGTAACAATTTCACAGACATCCTCTTCACCAATTTCCCGGATGTTGTCGTTAATGATGCGTGCGGTTGGAAAATGCCGCTCAATCATCAATAAGCTGGATGCACCCCGGCTGATAGCTTCTAAACCGATTGCACCGGTACCAGCGAATAGATCAATAACATGGGTGTCTTTAACCGCTGATCCAACGAGATTAAACATGGCTTCCCGCACGCGTTCCTTCATCGGTCGTGTACGTTTATCTCCACTGTACTGGATTGACCGGCCACCATGCTTTCCGCCGATAATCCTCAGCTTCGAGGTGGTATGTTGCTGCCAATTGTGTTTTGCCATTGATACATTACCCCTTGTTAGGCATAAATTGCAGCGGTTGTGTCACCAGTGACACACGATATAAACCGAATTGATGTCGGTTGCGTACAATATACCAATGGGTGTTTCATTCCCATGATATAGTTAGTTAAACACCGTGGTGATGAGTGTACCGCGGTAATTCTCAATCCAACAGGTATTCAAGAGAAGTAGCGTGATGACAAAGCGTTTTGTAATGATTGTGTTACTTGTGGCTGCCATTGCTGTAGCACCAATATGTACATCCAACTCAGTTTTTAGTGTGTTTGGACAAAATCAAGACGGTGGGATTGGGGGATTAAAGGGCCCGGCCAGAACCAAGTACGAGGCCACGCTTGAAGAGTGGCGTGGAATTCTAAAGACCTTGCAACAACTTCGTGTCCGATTCAACGAAGCGGATATTAGCGAAGTAAATGGCATCAAGAAAGAATGGGAAGATGCCATTACACGTGGAAATGAATTGATTCCTCAATTGCGGGACGATGGTCTGGCCGCCTTTGTTGAATCCCCAAATGAAGACAACGTTCTNACCCAACTTCTGTTAAAACTCGCAGAAGATGCGATGGATAAGAATGACTTTGACGTGGTGGCCAACATGACATCCACCATGCTAAACAGCGGGTGTACCGTGCGCTCTCTATATAATCTCGCAGGTATTTCGATGTTCTGCATTCACGAATTTGAAATCGCTAAAGTGTTCCTAACCAAGGCACAGGAATTNGAAGAGATNTCTGAGATGGCCATAGGCGATCTGAAAGATATAGATAGCTACACCGAGTTCTGGAATCGTGAACAGGAAATCAGAACAGCCGAAGCAGAAGCTGACAACCTACCACGTATAACGTTTAAGACAACGCGTGGTGATATCGTTATCGAGCTATTCGAGAATGAAGCACCCGGCACAGTCGGTAATATGATCAGCCTTGTCAGCAGCGGATTTTACGACAATCTGAAATTCCATCGGGTATTACCAAACTTTATGGCACAAGGTGGATGTCCAAAGGGTGACGGCACAGGTGGTCCGGGTTATGAAATCCTTGATGAGTGTGATCCTGCCACACACCCGAGTCGCCGAATTCACTTTGNCGGAACCTTAAGTATGGCAAATCAAGGCACANCCAATACTGGTGGNAGCCAGTTCTTCATTACCGTCCGTCCAACATCGTTNCTCAATAACAAGCACACCGTCTTTGGGCGAGTGATCGAAGGGCTNGATGTCGTTAGAGCATTACAACAAGTCGACCCTGAAAAACCGGATCCATCGGTCACTGCTGATCGGATTTTAGAAGCCGTTGTGACGCGTACTGGTTCAAAGCCAGTCGAAGAATACTTGCCGGCGAAAGTCAACTAGCGAGCCTCCAACGCCTCTTCACTATCAGCCACGCGTTCGACAACCGGTTTGTCTTTGTCGTCGATCAGGCTCAAACTCAACCAACCATCTCCGATTGTGAAGTGCTCCACGTCACAATCAGCAAGGTTCTCGTTGTTGACCATATCAGTCTTAAAGATTGCTACCGGTCGCGCCTTGGAGAAGACTTTGTTAAACACTGCCTGCAACGCGATTCGGTCACCAAGCTTTAGACCACGACCTGCTATCTGAATGATTCCGGTGCGTGCTAACTGAGCATCGATTTTCTCGTGTTTCGCCGTATAAGTTACGAGAATAGCGAAGTTCTTGAACTTCAGCCTTCTGCTGGATAACTCACGGATGTGCATCAGAATGCTTGCCTTGCCATTATGAAAGCGGATCCGGACCGACTCTCGTTCCGCAAGTTCCACAATGACATCCGAGGGAACATCATCCGGTACGGTGTAATCTTCATTTCCCAGACTGGTCGCAACATGGCTCATTAGCTCCGGCAAAGTACACCGGCGTCCGTCAATGTCTAGTTGCTCAAGTACGTTGTTAATCGCTGATTCATGAATCTGGATTCCAAGAATGCTTTCTGGATTAAGAACCGGCCGGTGGCTAAAGGCTGCCAGTTGATGAGGGCCNGCCAGGCGATATTGCACTAGCAAATCGTCTTCGGTTGAATCCAGATCAACAACAACGGGGCTCAGATCCATCGCTCGCATTGGCTCGAGCCACTTNGNATTAAAAGTGTCTTTCAGGCCACCGAGTTCACCATNTACCTGATCGTCGAGCTTCTCTTTCACCATACGCTCGACTTTGCTTGCCATTTGCCGGCGGGCAAGTTCGGTGCGTTGGCGATACTTGCTCTTCGCCATGTTCTGCGCCAATCCGTTTAACAACGGCACGCCATCGTACTCCGTATCCAACTTAGTAAGCTTGCTGTCTGCATGAACGGTTGTTTCTGTTNTTCCAATTCGAATTCCGCTCGAGTCGATGGTCATTACTTTTTTGGCAACGAATTGTGCTGTGCCAGCGTTGTGAAAAACGGTCCCCGCACGCTTGGCTTTTGTACTGGATATAACATCTCCATCTGCCGTAATCCCAATCACCCAACGACCGGCACCCGGTTGAAATACAACACCCAAATTTGTCTTAGTTTCACTGAGTCCTGATACCTTGGTGCCTTGAATCGTCTCGTCGATTTCGGTCTCCATAACCCGTTCTCCGNCGAGCAACTGGTTGAGGAAACCTGCGGCAACGGAAATATGGATATTTCCTCCCCGATACTCCGATTCGATCTGTTGACCTATTTCCGCGATATTGTCATTCTCTGACCAACGTAGCGTCTGATAGATATCTGCAATCGGGCTTGCTTGTCGATTTGCCCGACCCGCTTCGAATTGTTCGATCCGGCGCAGGAGTTGAGGGTAATCAACTGGCTCTACGGTCCATCGCCGCAATGCCAACATCAATTGTTGGAAACACGATTCACGGAGTAATTCTCTTTGTTCTATCGTCAAATAACTTGAGTGCATTCGAATGAGCACTTCACGCGCAACATCCATACGGTGTTCTGGATCAACAGCGCCTNCTGCCTNCGCAAGCTCCTCTACTTCGTTAACCATGAGATAGTCGAGCCAACTAGCTTTCTCTTTTGAANCGCCAAGTCGTTCGTGAACCTGGTTAACGGCATCCAATAAGTCGANTGGTGCGAGGTCAGAGATTCGATAAAACTGNCTTTGCTTGGACACAACGTTGTAGACTGAAGTCCAGACTTCGATCCNGCGATCGANGCCCAGTGTGATCCGTCGAATTTCACTTGCCACATCCGTTGCTGTGGTACTTGCAAGCTCGTTACCCATCTCAGAAAGTCTTGCCAAGTCATTGAATGATTCCACAGAACGTGGGTCAGCTAACTGTGGTAGTGACTGGAGTTTTTCGAGGCTCCTCAACAGATCGCTTGCCCATTGCGAAGCAACAGGATGAGTTTGTAATTGGTTTAGTTGCTTTAACAAGACTTTCGCCACTGGCCATTGTTGTATGCTCGAAATCTGAATCGTCAGATCTGATCGTGGGATGGCCGTGGATGTCAGACCCTTGGCTGTAGGATCGCTCCACTTCTTCAGATCAACTTCAATAGGCGCAAACCGATAGGGAGCAGGCGAATCAACAATGCTTACCGGCGTCTTAGCGCCAACTGTCTTATCAGATTNCTGTTTAGGTGTTTGAAATGCGACAGGCTGGAGTGGCAACGCGGGCATCGGGATAACACTTTCGTTACCGTTTTCTGCACCAATCTTTTGTTGAGTTTCTTCATCTGGAATGCCGGCAATGAAAACAGAATGCGATTCGATGATTGGTTCGGTTGGAACGACCGCATCAACATTTTGATCTTCTTGTGTGTCCGAGCCAATAACCGAGTTAACCAATTCGATAATCTGCTGATCTGCTTCGATCGCGGCTTCGATTTGTGATGGTACTGGGAATGCTTGATTCCTGGCATTCTGTTTTGCAAACGTAACAGGTTGGAATAGCTGCTGAGAGTAATCACGGCTTGCAACAACACGTGGTCCTTGGCTTGTAGGGACTTGCTCCCACACTTGAACTGCGGTGATCACTGCCACAAGTAGAGCGACTGATGAAGTAAGAATAATCGTGTGATGTGATCGTCGCATTGCTTTAGCAAACTCTTTAATTAGCCGATGTTTAAGTACGGACTGCAGGTATCAGTGCAGCAAGTGCGCGCACATTATCCCCGAGGTAGTCCCTATCAATATGAATCGGGATTTAAGGGGCCAAAAGTAGAATCCAAATGGCTATAAACAGCGTGCTTCCGCCAAAGGGCTAGCAAGATAGATAAGATAGAGAGAGTTAACGGCTACTCTTTTTTTTCTGAGGGATTTTCTTCTTTGCCTTCACCATCTTTTTCTTTTTCCGGCGGTGGCGTTCCGAATGGTTTCGCAGGTGTAACCTTGATGCGGGTAGCCTTGGCTTGCCGTAATTTTACAGCCTGAGTGTAATACCANGCTTCCACTTCAACCTTGTCGCCGAGGCTAATCATCCGCCAGTCATTCGTTTTTACGTGAATAACCGGTTTCTGTGAGACCATGGCCTGAACTGGATAGTTACCTGCCTGCACCGTCAATTTATTGTCTTTCAACGAAGCGACACGACCTGATACGAGGAACTTTGCGGCAGGTTCCGTCTTGGGCTTTTCTTTATTTCCGCCCTCTCCAAAAAGTTTCTTCTGTCCAAAATCCGCTTCTTTCGAAACACCAAATTGGGTGCTCTCATCAGGGGAAAAGAGCCAAAGTTCCCGGATCTCACCCTGCGGTTTTCCCTTGGCGGTGTAGTATCCGGAGAAACGGATGAACATACCGCGACGCACCCAATTCGGTAACGCTGAGCCCGCGATTTCAAGCGAGGTTGCTTTATCTGGCATGGCCACGAGCCATATATCATCGTCGGCCGTTTTGATCTGAATGACCCCGTTTCGCATGCCCGTGATGGTACCGCTTGTGCGAAGGTTGGTTTTCGGATTCTGCTGTTGGGCCTGAACCTCACTGATCCCAGCGACCAAATCCACAAGCAGAACAACGAGTATCAAAACTGCAATATTTCGTTTCATTTCAAACATCACCGTTTCATCAGCTGTGAAACAAAACGATCATCCGAGCTTAACGGTTGGCCGTTTTGTTGTGCGAAATAAAAGGGGGGGTAGTTATTGTTTGCCTCTCGAGCCAAACTAGTTGATACACCCGATGAGCTAATAACACTAGTTCAATTATAGACCTCAATTCACCGAGTTGTGCGATCCATTTTAGTGATGAGCCAGACGAATTCCAGAATCACGGTGCCTAAGTTCCAGGCTTTTAAGTCTCAGGGACACCGTATTTCTATGCTGACTGCGTATGACTACACAACGGCGGCCATTCTTGATCAGTCCGGAATTGAAGGAATTCTAGTGGGGGATACGATGGCGATGGTCGTGCAGGGCCACGATACAACATTACCGGTTACCCTCGACGAGATCATTTACCATGCTGAAATGGTAGGACGAGCAGTCAACAANGCCTTGGTCATTGTCGACTTACCGTTTCCAACGAATCATGTCGGCATTCATAANGCCGTAACTAGTGCTGGCCGAATCCTCAAGGAAACTAAGTGCCAGGCCGTGAAACTCGAAGGNGGCGCTGATCAGGCCGAGACAATTTCAGCGTTAGTAACCGCNGGGATTCCCGTNATGGCTCACATTGGTCTGCGTCCTCAAAGTGTCCTGACGATCGGTGGCTACAAAGTCCAGCGTGATCGTGACCAATTGATGGAAGATGCTCACACTGCTCAGCAAGCAGGTGCCTTTGGCATTGTTCTGGAGTGCATACCTTCGGAAATCGCTGAAGAAATCACGAATACACTTGCNATTCCAACCATTGGAATTGGCGCCGGGGTAAACTGCGACGGCCAGGTCCTGGTAACNAATGACTTACTTGGCTTGTCACTTGGACATGTGCCCAGATTTGTAAAGCAACATGCAAATCTCAAACAGGTAATTGCTGATGCNGCTGCAGCATATCGGGATGAAGTGAGAGACTCCAGTTTCCCCGACTCAGAGCATTCATACAGCTAACCAACCAATCCACCGCGAACTCCCGAATGCCAAATCGCCTAGCTGATCAATCTAGTCCTTACCTGCTTCAACACCAAGATAATCCGGTTGATTGGTACCCGTGGAACGATGAGGCCTTAAGCCGGGCGCGACAGGAAAACAAACCTATTTTCCTGTCCATAGGTTATTCCGCCTGCCACTGGTGTCACGTGATGGAGCACGAGAGNTTCGAAGACACCAGAATCGCAGAGTTGCTTAACGATCGGTTCATTAATATCAAAGTCGATCGTGAAGAACGTCCTGATCTGGACCAGATCTACATGGATTCTGTTCAAGCAATGACTGGCCACGGCGGCTGGCCCATGTCTGTATTCCTAACACCCGATGGCCAACCTTTCTTTGCTGGCACTTACTTTCCACCATCACCGCGAATGAACATGCCGTCATTTGAACAGGTGATTATGGGCGTTGATAACGCCTGGCAGAATCGGCAGGACAAGGCGTTGGAACAGGCCGCTGAAATCTGTGAACACTTGGGAANAGCTTCCCAAACTCCGCCAAGTCACGATGAGGTGCCGTTATCGCTGGATNTAATTGACGATGCGGTACGTGGCATCATGGCATCGGTTGACCGGCAGTGTGGTGGCTTTGGCACGGCACCAAAATTCCCACACGCGATGACACTCAGGCTAATGCTAAACGCGTGGGCAAGAACGAATGAAGCGGATCTACTCGAGCAAATTGAGTTTTGTCTAACGAATATGGCTGCCGGTGGAATCTATGACCACATCGGTGGTGGATTCGCCCGGTACACAGTAGACCGACGATGGCTTGTTCCACACTTTGAAAAGATGCTCTACGACAATGCCCTGCTCACCGGAATCTATCTGGACGCGTTTCTGGCGACTGGAAACCCGGTCTATCGAAAAGTAGTGGTCGGGACAATTGATTATATCGTTCGGGATATGACTAACCCCGATGGTGGCTTTTACAGTAGTGAAGATGCCGACAGTGAAGGCGAAGAAGGCAAGTTCTACGTTTGGACAGTTGATGAAATAAAGAGTGCTCTGGGAGATGAGAATGCTGAGTTATTCTGCGCAGCATATGACATTACAGAGAAAGGTAATTTCGAAGGCAAGAATATTCCCAATCTACTCAATGGACTTCAGGTTGCGTTGGAGTTAGCTGATGGCAATGCTGAGCTATTNCGTGATCGACTTGAGGTTAGTCGGGATACGTTNTTTGAAGTTAGAAAGGAACGAATTCATCCGGGTAAGGACGATAANATTCTCGCCAACTGGAATGGCCTCATGATCGATGCCATGGCACGTGCAGGACTAGCACTTGATCGAACTGATTATGTCGACACCGCTATCAAGGCTGCACAATTCCTACTAGATAACCTGATGAAGGACGACCGTTTACTGCACAGTTATCGTCAGGGTGTATCTCAGTTTAATGGGTATCTGGATGACTATGCCTGTCTGGCCAATTCACTTGTAACACTTTACGAGGTAACCGCCGACTCCCAGTGGCTGAAACAGGCTCTGACTCTTTGCAAACAGATTGTTGAACACTTCCATGATGACCAGCTCGGTGGATTTTTCTACACGTCTGACGATCATGAGTCGCTGATTTTCAGAAACAAAGATGCACATGACTCTAGTGTGCCAAGTGGNACGAGCATGGCGACTACCGTCTTNCTGCGTCTCGGGATNCTCACCGGTAATCAAGAGTGGATTACGATTGCGGAACAATCGATTCAAAACTCNGTGGAGTCGCTAATGAGAGCGCCCTTGGGATTTGGACANATGCTTTTGGCTTTAGATTTTGCNGCAACNGAATCGACNCAACTGGCGATGGTAGCTGCCGACAAAGCAACGGCCTTATCCGCCATAGCTCCATACTTCAAGCGGTTCATTCCAGCGCGCGTTATTGGTTACAAGGTTTCCGAGTCCACCGAGCCGTCTCTCGAACAGTTGTTTGAAGGTCGTGATTCAAACAGAATTGAGGCTACACTNTTCGTTTGCAATGGATTTACTTGCCAAGAACCATGGCAAGGAATTGGTAGAATCCACGAGTCCTGCGATACAATAGGACGTGGATTTTCTGATAACAAGTAGCGCTGGTGAAGGACAACCACTACAAACTTGAAATCGGCTGACTCTAGGGTCCCTACGACAAATGTGGATACGCAAGCGACTAGATCTTGGGTGGAGTGATCTNCANCACGCCATGTGGTATTGCGGGCTTCCCTGTGCGCACGCGGAGCAATCCGTTGCGGATTCATGGTCGCCCAATANCAATTCCCTCGTGTGCCTCTCCGTCCGCACCGGATTTGATCTGCTGTTTCAGGCGCTCAATTTACCAGCCGGATCGGAAGTACTCGTAAGCGCATTGACCATAGACGGGATGCTTCGTGTTATCGAAGAACATGATTTGGTCGCTGTTCCTGTGGATCTGGATCCCGAAACGATGGCACCGACGGTCGATACCATTTCAAAAGCCATGTCTGAAAAATCGCGTGTGCTGGTTGTAGCTCATCTNTTCGGAGCCCATGTCGATCTGAGTGCGATTCAAGAACTTGCTCAGTCCCGTGAGTTACTACTGGTTGAGGATTGTGCTCAGGCCTTTGAAGGAACTCCGNAAGAGGAAGGCAAAGGATCTGACGTCGTCATGTACAGTTTTGGTCCTATCAAGACGGCCACGGCGCTCGGTGGAGCTATTCTCGACATTAACGATGACGAATTGCTACTCAAGATGAAACAGATTGAGCAAAGTTATCCAACTCAATCACGATGGTTTTTCATGCGTCGAGTGATGAAATANGCNATGCTCAAGAGCATCAGTTACAAGTTGCCATTTTCCACGCTTGTTTCGGTACTCAAGGTGCTCGGCAAAGACTATGACAAGTGGATCAAGGGTACGGTGCGGGGATTCAAAGGGAAGAAACTCTTCCGCCAACTACGCCAACGACCCTCTCGACCGCTACTTTCATTTTTGAATCACCGAATACAAAACTTCGACCAGCACCACATGGAACCACAACGCAACAAGGGCGACTGGTTGTGCAGTCAGATTAATTCCGATAATTACATTCCAGGAACAGAGTCGTTATCACACAATTACTGGACGTTTCCCGTAGTTGTGCCGGANCCGGAGAAAGCGATCAAGAAATTNCGGAAGCATGGATTTGACGCCGGCCAGCGAGGAAGTATGGTCGTCGTNCCAACACCGGAAGACCGTCCGGAACTCAATCCAATACATGCAGAGCAACTGATTAATAAGATCGTTTTCATTCCTCTTTATCCGGCACTGCCAAAATCAGCTCTGCAGAAGATGGCCGATGTCGTCAANAATGGCCACGCGGAATAGTCATGCAACAAGAACAACCAGCGACCAGCGACTCCACTACCACACTANCTGATCTAAAGACNTTGATACAAGATTTCGTGGATCAGCGTGACTGGAATCAATTTCACTCACCTAAAAATCTCAGCATGTCCATGGCGATTGAAGCTGCTGAGCTCATGGAACACTTCCAATGGATCAGCATGGATGAGTCGCGTGAGACACCAGATAACCCGGAGAAGTTACACGACGTGGGCGAAGAAATTGCTGACGTGATTTGCTATGCGATTGCGCTATGCAATCAGCTTGAATTGGATATTGCCACCGTTGTGACGAACAAGATGGAAAAAAACGTGGCTAAATATCCCGCTGAAGAATTCACCGGACGCTATGGTCACAAGCATCGAACGTAATTGCCACGGCAACCGAATCAGCACTACTGTTTTGTGCAAACAACGATCCAGCCATTTGCCCGTATGCTTGGCAATAGCCACGGCCATTGGAGCTTATCTGCCCGCGAGCGACTTAGACAAATNCGCCGGCTTATCTTGAATCCCGCACGCCTCAGAAATCCTTTAAGTTCTCGCCACTGGAATGCGTGGTGAAACATGTTTGGAATGCCGCGATATGTAAACACNCGGTCACCAATCTCTGCATGTTTTTGAAACACTCCCTTGAGAATATTTCCGAGCACCCANCGCACGCCTTTTCGATCTCTCAAACTGTACCAGTAGTTATGAACATGAAGTATTAGCTTGCCACTNGGTTTGAGAATCCTGGAAATNTGATTCACGGCTGCGCTGCGGTTTGACCGCCCATGGATCATTCCAAGTGTCGCAAACATGCATATCGCATGATCCACGCTGCCGGTGGCAATTCCATCGAGCGAGACGAGATTAGAGCAAATTGGAATTACACGGTCGGAAATATCNGGCGTCTTCTGACAAACCGTATCAAGCATTGCGCGGGACAAGTCAATGGCCAACACANGGCTGCCTCGATCGGCAAGCGTTGTCACCATGCGACCGCTGCCGCAACCTAAATCCGCGACGATGGATTCACTGCTTAGTTCATTCAGGAGTACATCTGAAACAACTTGCCTATCGAATCCTAGAAGCTCAGTGTGTTCAAAGAACTCGTCGTAGGAATCCGCAATTTCATCGGATTGGGTATAGTGCCAAAGGGCTCGCGGCACACCGGCAGGTAATTTCCAATCTGGTCGATTCATAGAACTTGCGGGGTTATCGGTCAGTCATCCGAGGAATCCCCCTCGGCTCGATATGCATCGTGTGCTGCTGTGTATACATCCTGCAGTGGAATATCGTTGGCATCGGATATTTCCCGGCATGATTCGTATTCGGGTGAAAACTTCACGAGCCCATCACCTAACGTCGCAAGCTTTCCCTGAATCTCACCCCATTGAGTTTGTACTGATGTTGCACTGCGCTGCATTACGTGACGGCTCGCAGCCCACCGTCTAANTCCCAGAGTGGATGTCTCACGGAAAATAATGCGTTCCAGTTTTGCTATGTCCGCTGCATAACACAGCACATGCAAGGTCACTCCGGGACGATTCTTCTTCATTTGTATCGCGGTGGTGTAGACATCCAAGGCTCCAGCCTTTCCAAGCTTTTCCGTGCAATGCCCGAGAACTTCGCCCGTTGTATCGTCCAGATTTGTTTCCAACACCCAGATTTGATCCGAAACGATATTATCATCTGCTTCTCCGATGAGAAGCCTGAGTACATTTGCCTGAGATTTGAAATCCATNTCTCCGGAACCGTAGCCGATCGTTTCGATTTGCATTTCCGGCAGGTTGCCGAATTGGTCAACAATCGTGGAGACGATTGCAGCACCGGTTGGAGTCGTCAGCTCCTTGTCGACATTACTCGCAGCCAGCGGAATCCCCTTTAGNAATTCTGCCGTAGCCGGTGCCGGGATGCTAACTCTGCCATGTGCGATTTCAATAAAGCCGTGACCTGTGGGAATAGGCGAACACTCAATACGATCCACGCCGAGCAAGTCCCATCCAATAGCACTACCAACGATGTCTGCGATTGAGTCGACAGCACCTACTTCGTGAAAATGCACTTTGCGGATGGTGGTACCGTGAACATGAGCCTCTGATTCACCGAGGGCTGTGAATATTCGTTTGGCCAGATCCTTTTGTGAATCAGTCAGGATACTGCCATCGATCATGTCGGTGATGTGATGCAGATGGCGATGAGCGTGCTCAGGTTCATGTTCAACCAATACCTTTGTCGCACGAAAGCCCTTACGTGTGACTTCTTCTGCTACCAGTTTGCAGCTNGGCAGCCCAAGCGAGTCGATACCTGCCTGAATCTGAGCAAGGTCAACACCGGCATCTACCAGTGCTCCGAGAGTCATATCGCCGCTGATACCGCTCATACAGTCGAGATACGCGATCTTCATTTTGAATTACCTTTGTCGGTTATGTCCGGAATGACCATTTCCAATACTGTTCTCAGCGTTAATTTTCTTATCGGCTCTGCCGTTAGATTAAATATAAACACGTGCAATTAAAGGTGGCTAGTAGTCGCAAAGTCGGACGAGGGGAGTAATGAGCTAGGAAATCAGTATGAATTATTCAAGACAGAATTGTAGATCATGCCAAATTCGACTCATTGTCGGTGTTTGAATACGAATCTATAATGACTGCTTCTAAGGGTTCACATGAAGTGAAACAACCTATTGGATTCTCAGGAATCCTATGCTTGGAAGCACGCAACCGCTGTATGTGTAAGAGATCAATGCTGATCTAAAACACGCAACGAGATGAGACACCGGTTTTTCCAATTACCGGCAAAAATACTCAGCGGTCAGCAATCAGACAATTAGCGAAGTGGAATATTGAAGGAGAATAAAAGTTGGCAATTCGTGTAGCAATTAATGGTTTTGGACGTATTGGTCGTATCACGTTTCGCAATCTCGCCCGCCGATCAGACGAGTTTGAAGTAGTCGCAATTAACGACCTGACAGATAATCGCACGCTNGCAACGCTGTTGAAATACGACAGTATTCACGGCCGATTCCCTGGCGATGTTAGCTACGACGATGAAAACCTCATCGTAAACGGAAAGAACATCAAAGCCTTAGCAGTACGTGATCCTAACGAGCTGCCTTGGGGCGACCTCGGTATCGACGTCGTTATCGAAAGTACTGGTATCTTCACCGCACGATCAACCGACGACCGTGCTGGTTACGACAGTCATATTAATGCTGGTGCTAAGAAAGTTATCCTNAGTGCACCTGCAAAAGATGGTGCTGACCTGACTGTTGTCATGGGTGTAAATCATGATCAGCTAACAAGTGACATGAAGTGCATTTCTAACGCCAGTTGCACAACGAACTGTCTGGCACCTGTTGCTAAAGTGCTGCACGAAACATTTGGCATTGAGTCCGGTTTAATGACAACTGTGCACGCATACACCAATGATCAGCGTACACAGGATATGCCTCATAGCGACTTGTATCGTGCACGTGCCGCTGCTCAAAATATCATCCCAACAAGTACCGGTGCTGCGAAAGCTGTTGGTCTGGTTATTCCGGAACTCAACGGACGCCTAACCGGTATCGCAATGCGAGTTCCTGTTCCCACTGGTAGTGTTGTCGACCTGACAGTAAACCTCGGTCGCAACACCACTGCGGAAGAAATTAACGCTGCAATCAAGGCTGCCGCAGAAGGGCCTCTTAAAGGTATCCTCTGCTACACAGAAGATCCGCTGGTGTCTACGGATATCATTGGTGATCCTCACAGCTCCATCTTTGCTTCGGACTTCACGCAAGTACTCGGCGANGAAGGAAACATGGTGAAGGTTGTTAGTTGGTATGACAACGAATCCGGTTACAGTAATCGCACAGCAGACCTCGTTTCACTGGTTGGTAACATGTAAACCNATTGAATGACACTTCGATAGAAGTGAATTTACGAATCAAGGCGGAGCCCAGGTTATAAACCTGTGCTCCGTTTTTTTGTGAGAATCCTCATCACATGGAAACGGTTGCTTGTCATCGACTCTCAAACGTGTTATTCGTGATGCAAGATAATTAGTACTCCTCATACCCGAGACTCATTGAAGCAGCACGATATGTATTTTGACGAAGTAAACGGACCTACACCAAATCTCGATGAAGTAAAAGCTATTTACAACGAGGTTGAACAAACCATCAATTCATCTAATGACGTCGATGAGATGATCGAGTCTCTNAAGAAATGGAATTGGCTTCGCTGNGAGATCGGCACCTGGCGAAGTCTGGTAGACCTTAAAAATTGTCAGGATACGACGAATGAAGCATATAAAGCAGCTAAGGATGAAAGCGATGAATTGATGCCGACGCTCACAGAGTTTCGCATTAATTTAATCAAGCAACTCGTNAATCACCCNATGCGGCCTGAATTGGAAGCTCGTATCAAACCACAGGCATTTAAACTCTGGGAATCNGAAATACCGACGTTTGATCCTCAAATCAAACAAGATCTCATTGACGAGCAGAAACTCAAGAACCGCTATAACGACTTAACTGCGGCAGCCAAGATTGAATTCGATGGCCAATCCCAAAANCTATCGAGCATGATGAAGTATCAAAGTGATTCGGATCGCAAGAAGCGGGAGGAAGCCGCCAGACTGTATTGGAATTGGTTTGCAGCAAACCAAATGGAACTGGACGAGATCTTCGACCAACAGGTGAANCTGCGGGACGGAATGGCCAAAAAACTTGGGTTTGAGAATTATGTAGACCTGGCATATCTCATCATGCAACGCGTCGACTACAGTCAGGATGATGTTGCCCGATATCGAAATATGGTCAAACAGGATGTCACTCCGGTTTGCCAAATTATCCGGGAACGACAAGCAGCACATATCGGTGTGGACAACGTGGCCTATTGGGATGAAAGCTACTTGGATCCAACCGGGGCGCCGATGCCGCAAGGTGATCATGATTGGATGATTGAGCGGGCCATCGAGATGTTCGATGAAATGGGTCAGGAAATCGGTGATTTCTTTAGGCTCATGGTAAACGGCAACTTCATGGATCTTAAGATCCGGGATGGTAAAGCAGGGGGCGGGTTTTGCACGTTCTTTGATAATATTGGAATGACATATATCTACGCCAATTTCAATGGAACACGCGGAGATGTAGAAGTCTTTACTCACGAAGTCGGTCANGCTTTCCAAGGCTATATGAGCCGGGAGCAANCATGGATCGATTATCACTGGCCAACTTACGAATCCTGTGAGATCCACTCGATGGGGCTGGAGTTTCTTACGTGGCCGTACATGGAGAAATTCTTTGGTGATAAGGCCGACTCTTTCCGACATGTGCACCTGGCAAGTTCGTTACTGTTCTTACCCTACGGTGTATCAGTCGATGAGTTTCAACATCGCGTCTATGAAAACCCGACGGCGACCCCNGCNGATCGCCATGCAATGTGGAAAGAAATCGAAGACAAGTATTCACCGTGGACAGACTACGGAGATATGGAACATCCNTCCTCCGGCGGACGATGGCAGGCGAAACGTCACATCTACATGTCACCGTTCTATTACATCGACTACNCCCTAGCTCAAACATGTGCTCTGCAGCTATGGCAAGCGGCAGAGGCAGATCGTGAACGCACGTTACGCGATTACGTAGCACTTTGTAANCGTGGCGGCGAAGTACCGTTTCAAGAACTCGTTGCTTCGGCAAACCTAATCAGCCCCTTCCAGGAAGGTTGTCTGAAAAATGTCGTCGCTAAAAGCAGAGAGGCCTTGGGTGTATGACAATCCGTTGTATTTTCAGAATCTAATCCGCTCTTTAACACATAAAATCCCTTTGATATTCGCGTAGACGCAGAGTTCAATATCTGTATATCATGCCGCCTGTATATAGTAGTAAACTTTGTTAAATGCAGAGATTCTCTCGGAGATCGAAGCTATGATGCGCCTAGATTTAGTGATTGCATCCAATTTCACTTATGCGTTATTTATGATTGCCCTTGTTGGTATGCCAACTGGAATTATCTGNGCGCAAGAAGAACCAAATACGGCAGATGAATCGAAATCAGTATTAGTCGAATCCAACGAAGAATCAAAGGCAACTGAAAAATCTGATTCATCAAGTACACCAGAANANACCGCTGAAAAGACTCCTGTAGAACAGGAAGAGCAGCCAGCACCTGTAATTATCGTGTCAGGATCGGANACTTCATCGACCGATAGCACTCCGTCATTTAAAGCTTCGAGTTTTCAGGGTATCACACCGGGTAAATCGACTGTCGAAGAACTTACCACAGCACTAGGTGAACCGGCGGCAACCCTCGATACTGATGACACCACTGTTTCTGTTTACAAAATTGAGCCGTATGAGCGTGTAGGCTTCATCCTTCGCAGCGGCATTGTTGATTCAATCTACATTCAATTACTGCAGCCGGTCCGAGTTGAGCAGTTCGCTAAAGAGCTAGGACTCGACCAGAGTCAGGCTATTTCAAATGTGTCGGATGATGGCAGCCAGATCGAATTACTATGGCCTGATCAGGGGATCGCCATGGAGCTAGCAAAACCCGATGAGGCAACTGTGGCAACACGTATCCTATTCAATCAAATTGATGCGAAAGGGTTTCTGTTGCGTGGCAACCACCTCCAGTGGAAAAACTATTCGGGCAGTTTGTCTGATGCACGTGCAGCACAGCATCTGGTACCTAACCAAACGGCTGCGTATGTTTTGGAAGCAAATGTCTTAATTCGGATGGGACTGGCAGAACAGGCTCAACTTGCTTTGGAAAAAGCACAGGAGATCACACCCGATGCCGTGGATTGCCTCCTGTTGAAAGCGCGAATTCCCGGCAGCATTAAATATCCATCCGAATTCATCCAGACAATTCGCCAGATTAGAAATAACGCACGACTTGACGACTTGACGCGAGCCGAAGCCGCTTTTGCAATGGGCGAGCTATTTCTTCAAATGCAACCGCAGGACTTCCGTCAGGCGACGGTATTACATTCTGAAGCGATTCAGCGTGCCAAGAAAGCATCTGAATCTGATGATTTGTGGACACGATTGGAAGCTGTACGATTGATGATCGACTCACACCTTGCCGTAGCAAAAGATATCTCGCACGGTGATTGGTCTGATAAACAGAAACTGTCAACCGTTCCAAAATGGGTGAACATCGCCTGGTCTCTAACCGAACATCTAGTAAAGAATGATTATCACGATCCAATGCTTGCACTACATGTCGTGCATCGCAGCCTGGATGCATTAACCAATATCACAGCAGCTCCTGAACTGGCAACNTGGGTGGAACGTGCTGATAACGAAGCACAGGCACTACTGGAAAATCATAAAGACTCCGATATGGTTGACAGGATTCGTTATGAATGGGGAATGGCGTTATTCCACGCCACAGCATGTGCTCGAAAGACAAATGAACCGGCAGATACCATCAAACTTGGTGAACGAGCTCATTCCGTCTTGAAAGCACGACCCGAAGGGGATGTTTCACAACTGCGATGGGAAACCCCAGCCGCCAATGCAGCACTCGCGAAACTTTATTTTCTGTTGGGAAATACGCAGGCTATTGAATTAACTGATCACNATAGTGCGATTAAGTGGTACTTGCTGAGTCTGGCTCATCTTGAGGTGGATGGAGTGCGTGAACGCGTTGGAAATCTATGGTTCGGTGAACGTTTAGTCAGCATCGGGTTGTCATATTGGCAAACCGGAAACAAAGGCGAAGGAATCAAACTCACTAAACTCGGTGTTCGCTGGATTGAAGAATCCGTCGATAAAAATGGCACAGCTCGTCAAAACCTCAAGATTCCATACAGCAATCTGGCTGTAATGTATAAAGCACTTGGGGATACGTCGCTCGCTGAAAAAATAACTAAGCAAGCTGAAGCCATTATTATCAAATAGCACGATAAGAAAGCGATGAAAACTGCTCTTCTGATTCTCATCGGTATCNCCGCCGGNGANATGTATCTNCTCTTTTTTATCGCGGAGCGAGCTGGTTCAGAATTCACTCTNATCTGGGTTTTACTAACCGCTTTTCTCGGGTACACGTTTGCGAAGATNGAAAGTGCAAGAACGATCAGTCGCATTAAAACTCAGGTGGAGACACTNAGCGTACCAACAGATGAACTCCTCGATACACCATTAATCGTTATCGCCGGAGTGCTACTCGTTGTGCCTGGAGTTATCACAGACGTCATCGGGACTCTGATATTATTCCCACTAACTCGCGGTATAGTGCGAGGCGTCATAAAGAACTCTGTGATCAATCGGCTGAAGTCTCAAACATGGTTTCAGTCGATATACCCCGGCGGCGAAATGCACGAGAGTCCTGAAAGTGATTCGACTATCGACGCAGAATTCCAGGTAATGGATACTGATGCACCTACCGCTTCTGACGGTGCCTCGCTTTTAGGATCTGAAGATAATCAGTCCACAGAAGTCGACTGATTTCGCTTAGCTCGAATGACGAATCTGCGGCCGGCAATCACAAGTACGATTGAAGATAGTCCGACGATTACAATCCATCGCATGCGCGATCTACTNTCNGAAAGGGCACCGCGTGAACCCGATCCTGATCTGTGTTTAATCTCAGGCTCACTCAAATAGACCTTTTTAAACTCTCCGTCTAAATCCAGATCCCGGGCNACCCAGCCCTTTTCATATTCGGNGATCTCGTTAAAAAACTCCTCTGACTCGATAAGCTCAACGGCAAACACCTTCGCAATATCGGCCAGTTTCGCGGCGTTGTCATTGCGATTTTCTCCAAAAACCTGTGAGTGCAAGATGTCCTGAGCGAGTTTCTGATATTCCGCTTTTACAGCTTCATCAGTCACGCCATATGAAGCTTTGAGATAAGCGCGTGCAGCTAACCGCTGTTCACCCTCAAATCCATCCTTGGACAACAGATCACCAATTGCCTCTAAAAAGATAGGTGATGTGTGATCAGCAAATCGCAAAATGCCAACCATCCCCATGATGGCATCTGTCGACTTATATCCTTCACCATGGTGATTGAAGTAGAAACTGACAAAGGAATGGAAGGTCGTGATGTAGACGTCCCGATCCTGTAACTTTTCGTCTACTGGCTCTGTAACACCTATGTAATCGCGAAACTTCACGATATTCATTTTGGTGTCTTTGCGATTTAGAGGTAGTGTGAGTTCACCACCATCTTCTTCGATCCTTAACTTGAGATACATTGCGAGTAGTTTTTGGTAGATTGCCCGGCCGAAGTGTGCATCGGCATTGATCTCGATCGCCTTTTCCACGAATTTAATGCCTTCGTCGTATTGACCTGACTCAATATAAAACGTGGCTAGGTTGGCATACGTCTCATACTGTCCGGGATTCTTTGCCTCTACTTCCAACTGAATTTCAATTGCGCGCTCTATGTCTCCCAGTTTGAAATAGGCNACAGCCAAGTCCGTTTTTAAGAAAGCGTCGATACTAAGCTCATCCACGCGAGATTCTCTATCTTTAATTCGCCAGTGATAATATGTATCGCTATGCCTGAGAAACTTACCGGTGATAACCTCAAGCGCAGATGGCACTTTCTGGCGTTCCATCTCTAGCGTNTCTTGATCCCAAAGACACGCAAAAACAGAGGCCGGAATCATTAGAATGGTCACGGCGATCAGACGTAATGGCATGANATTTCCTCTCTTGTGACCAAAGGGCATCCCTTAATTATTTACTCCGGACTGCACCACGGCAACTAACTACTTAGTAACGCCGTAATCTGTTGCATCACTGTATCCCTATNGTCCGACTCCAACATTGTAAGCCAATCGATGACCTTGGACTTCTGGCCTTCGGTAAACAATAGAGGTTGTCCGGTTACTGGCATGGCTGGCAATAGAGACGTGATGACCTGTTGTAACAGGTCATTAAGACCCTCACCTGANACGGCTGATGTTACAACCCCTGCTGGGCGCGATCCCAGTGCAACGTCAATCTCTGACTCGCAGAGCAGGTCCGACTTATTGAACACAAACAGAGTGGAGTCACTTAACTCCACCTCTGGTTCGATCCAATCTTGATTAATTGCATCAACCCAAACAACTAAGTCACATTTCGCGACCTGATGGTAACTTTTGTGGATACCCTGCTGCTCAACATCTTCATCAGACTCACGAATTCCTGCTGTGTCACGCATACTGACCGGCCAGCCATTTATTGCAGTCAATCCTGTAAGTACATCGCGAGTGGTTCCTGGGATTTCAGCCACAATTGCCCTGTCATATCCGAGAATCTGATTCAACAAACTGCTCTTACCGGCGTTTGGAAAACCGGCAATGACGACATCAAAAGGTTTCACCAGNTGGAGTCCCGCACTTGATGAGTCGTAAAGGTGNTGCAAACGAGTCTTGGCTTCATCTACGGCGCCGTCTACGAGTAATCCTGATATGGCACACAATTCTTCAGATAGGGCGCCATGTTGCTGATCCAACATGTGCAGCGANGTTGGCAAGGTCGAACATGCAACAAGCAGTTCCGCGGCCTTACGACGAATGCTATCCAGGTCACCTGAATCCAACCATTGTTTCCAGGTAATGGATTCAAACCCCTTAGACTTTAGATTCGACTCGATCGCATCTACTGCAGCTGTTCCTCCATGGCAATTAACCTCGACGGTTGACTCACTTTTCCTACAGACAACAACGTCTTCACTTTGGCCACTCGGCTGGGTCCATGATCCAAACACGATTTGGCCAACGCGATAACTTGAAAAGTCGCGGAGGGCCTTTGGTGTAAAGAATTCCGAGACCGCCGTATCCACATTTTCACCACGACAAATCAGCGTTGCGATTGCGCTACGGCCGGGAGGTGTCAGAATGGCNACNTGTCTCTTCATCAGCCGTTAAGCANTCCCTTCGCAGCGATGGCAATTCCACTTAGCACCAGTGATGCNTGCCGTTGCACCTGCTCACCCAATAAATCCANCCAAGGCAAGTTTCCGCCAGACACNTATATCGACACGNNGTCGCAATNCAGTGATCCAGNCTGGNTTGCGATTAGTTCTTTGACCGCACCCAAACTGCCCCAATACAGTCCGCTCGTAATAGCCTTGGAAGTATCCTTCCCAATACTCGGTGGATGCGTTGTTCCGGTTTCGGGAATCTCCAGTAGTGGTAATTGATCGGTACCATCAAATAGGGATTTAGCGGAAAGATGAATACCCGGAAGAATCGCTCCACCTTGAAAAANACCNGATACATCAACNGCATCAACTGTGATAGCCGTNCCTGAATCAACAATGATCGCAGCAGACTCCGGAGGTCGGAGTTGATTGACTGCAACNGCCGCCAAAAGACGGTCAATACCTACTCTCTCTGGCAATACTACCGNCGTCTCCAAATCAAGGCTTTCATGCNTCAAANNAATNCAGTGTTGTTGCTGGCTTGTCACCCATTGGTGGAGCTTGGCAGCNGCCGTTTNATTGACACTTGCCGTGACCCACGTCGAAGGCATTNACTCATTTGTTGCNACGCATGACATCCATTCGGGCGACCCAATNTGATCTGCGGTAAATGTCGCTTCTCGNTCGGGAGTCGGGCAGGCCGNATCAAGGGATGTAAACCAACCAAGCTTAATGCTTGAATTTCCAACATCCGCTGCTACAAGACCATTCATCAGGGAATTCGCCGACAAGTTTAGGAGATTCGTGTAAGGAACAAGATCATTGAGTTATTTTTTGTTGTTCAAGCTCNCGGAGAATCGCATGGGTTAATGAATCTAAGCCGGCTCCCGTCACCGCTGAGATCAAAAGCACATCCGAATTGATATGTTCTTTCAATTTCATGCTTACCGGTTCAGCGTCGGGCAATTCGGATTTAGTGACAACCACGATATGCGGGCGCTCGGCAAGTTGCTCATTGTACTGCACGAGTTCAGCATGAATGGCATCATAATTCTCGATGGGATCAGTGCCGTCCATCGGCATTGGTTCGACCAAATGAACGATAATTCCAGCGCGTTCGATGTGGCGNAAAAACTCGTGACCGAGGCCAACGCCCTGNTGAGCACCTTCAATCAAGCCAGGGATATCAGCCATCACAAATGATCGATCCCAGCCAACCTGAACTCTTCCAAGATTTGGAAACTTTGTCGTAAATGGGTAGTCCGCGATTTCAGGTCTGGCACGTGTAAGCCTACTGAGCAATGTACTCTTGCCGGCATTTGGCTTACCAACCAGTCCGACGTCAGCGATCACCTTTAGTTCGAGAGTAACAAGGCGGTTTTCTCCGTCACCACCGTGAGTGAATTCTCTTGGTGCCTGATTCGTTGCGCTTTTATATCTGGCGTTACCTTTTCCACCGTGGCCGCCCTTAGCGATGGTCAATTGCTCACCGTCTTCCACGAGATCCTTGATCACGTAATCTTCTTCGGCATCTACGATGATCGTACCGGGTGGAACATGAATGATGACGTCTTCTCCATTTTTACCCCGACGACGTGCNCCACTTCCATGTCCACCTCGCTGTGCTTTCCATCGCGCCCGATTTGCAACAATAGTCAGGCTGTCGACACCTTCTTTGGCAATGATAATGACACTGCCACCATGGCCGCCATCACCACCATCGGGACCCCCACGCGGGACGTACTTTTCACGACGGAAGCTAACGCAACCATCACCACCGTCACCGGCAATGAAATGAATTGTATGACGATCTACAAACATGGCTGGAATACTGACTCTCACAAAAAAAGGACACCCGAGTTATTCGAGTGTCCTTTTAGTCTGTTTCAAAGCTGGCAATTTGCCTAGCTCGTGTTTTNAATTCGCTGCTAGTTTTCCAGTGGATTGATATTAATCCGTCGACCTTTACGATCAAATTCAACTGTGCCATCAACAAGTGCGAATAACGTATAGTCATTCCCCTGACCAACATTTCGACCGGCATGGTATCGTGTACCAACCTGTCTCACCAAGATATTTCCGGCATGTACAGCTTCGCCGCCGTATTTCTTGATGCCACGTCGTTGTGCGTTTGAATCCCGACCGTTGCGGCTGGAACCCTGTCCCTTTTTATGAGCCATAACTACTGCCTCACGCTAGTTTTGTTTATACCGGCAGTCTATTNGCTGCCCNTTGCAAGTAGTTCTTTTTACTTCGCGGGCGACATNTCATCAAGGTGTCATTGGTTCAAATTTTGGTAACGATTCACGAACCAAATCGTCGGAATTCCGGCTAATGGAACCGGTAACCCCACTGAACATCCATTGTGATCCATCGATCGTCTTCATGCCGTAGAGCTTCATGATCTCTGCCTGCCGCAACGTGTACACTTTGAAGAAGTCCTCATCGACATTATCCGGCAATTGCAGCCGTCGCAGATTGATGGGAACAAGAACAATTTGGCCNCGTGTCGGCTGATTATCCGATGCCATTAAATCCGTATTNATAGCACGGATGCTCTTCTCCTGAACCTGNTAGAGTTGGCCGATTACCTGAACGGTCTCGCCTTCNTCTGTAATGTGCAAGTGGGTGGCCTGTAGATCGCTGTATTCAAAACGTCGTGGCAGCCGAATAACTCTACCTGGCTCGAGCTTTTCAGGATTCGTAATGATATCGGTGTTGGTTTGGTGGATTTCCTGCCAACGAGTCTGGTCACTTAGAAAACGATGTGCAATGAACTTCAGGTTGTCGCCCTGCTGAATCGTGTAGAGGATGTTCGGGCGAACCACTTCTGTTGGCATGCCTTCATAAATCACGTCCTCTGACAAATCCCTTGTATCGCCCGGACGATAGAAATTGACTTGTAGGGTCTTAAGCTCAAGTATGCGTCCTTTTCCGAGCGGTTCACCTTGAGCAAAGTCTGCCGCCGTATCCGTAAATCTGTAGGCATTGGTTAATCCCTGTATATACAAAGACAGGTAATCGCTGCGCGGGTCTACATCCTCCCATGTTGCGACACCCCAGACACCCTTTCCTGTTTCCAGATCTTCAAGAGGAATCTTAGTGCCTGACATTTCGACCGTATTGAGTAGTTTTCCGTTTAGGTTTTCTTCCTTCTTTATTTCATCGATAGCAACCGGAATTATCTGATCGAGATACTCTTTATTCAGACGATGACTTCTGAGAATCATGTGAGGCATAAAGTAACGGAATTGTTGCTGCTTTCGAACAACCTTGTACTTTTCATAACGCAGTGGATTNGGATTACTTGGGTCCGCTCGATTAATGTCCACCGCGTAGGGCTTACTTCTGTCAAAAACCGGATGCAATTCGCCACCAAGATANCGTACTCGGTAAACCATGTACCAAATCGTTTTACGCATCATCTTGCCTGATGTTTGTGGAATGTCTACATCAAGCATTCGCAGTGGCTTGTAAGAAAACTCTAAACCCCAAATCGGGTGACGCATCTGTACGCTTTGAGCACGGGCCAGCAATGTTCGTGATTTTGGTGTGAAAGTTGGTTGCCAATCCAGATGCGCACGACCCTTGGCAAGTTCCATCAATGGCCCTGGCAGCGATACCGTGTCCCCGTCGTGCACATCGGGAGCAANCGTTTTAAGNACACCAACGGTAAGCGGGCGACCGGGACCACTATCCTGAGTGGTTGGCTCTTGAGCGACGAGGCTACCCACCAATAACATCATTAAGATCGCAAGTGGATTCATTACGTTAGTAACTGACTTTGTCATGAGATTGCTCTTCATCGTTCTAACCTTGTGGTGTTTGAATTGTTACCGACTGTGAAACAATTGCAAACGTTTTCAATGTGTTTTGCNATTACGGTGTGTAATTCGGATTCNCNAGAATCGGTATCTAAACCGATNCTCCGTGTAATTTATTTCCTGACCGTGGTGTTCTGTTGGTTTTGTGCTGTCGGGGTTTCCACAGGCAATTCTNTAAACGCAAACGTACTNACCATTGACCGGTCGTGTTTTGTAATGAGTGGTTCGTTGGTTAACTCAAACGTGAANACAGCCACTGCCTGTTGTCCTGCAGGATTGGAAATGTGGTAATAGTTCCACTGAACCGGGACGTCCCCGTTTTGACCNACCACTGCGACCCGAATTACNTGCAAATCACCTTCNTTGTATTGTTTACGATCCAGCACTTGCCCAAACTGGTCGCCCAGAGAACCAATGATTCCTGATTGGAACTTCTCAACATCAATCGGTTGATTCGAATCTCGGTTGGGAAGACGGCTAATGCTGCACTGGCCAACTAGCTCACCGTTCTTAATCATTCGCAGCACACACATTTGAGGCTGATCGACAAACACGGTCCAATTACGTTGGTGGTAAATCGTAAAGCCACTGGCGATAGGCCGCAGAATGATTCGGTCACTTCCGCGAACCGGAGGGGTGTCCAAACGACTAATCAGTGTTTCGCCAATTGTCGGTGTGCTGGGGACATCTAAGATCTTCAGGTTAATGTTTGCAACGACATCCAGACCTGGTCGGGCAAGTCCTGTCTTGCGATTCTCTTTGATTCGGATCTTAACACTGGAGAATCTGCCGGTAGCAGTATTGAACTGCGTCGCAATGATCAAGTCGATATCGGTTGCAACGCCGTCTGCAGCTCCTGTAATCGAACCCGTCCAGTTTAAGACGGCGATGGAATTCTCCAGAGATGAGACACTACCGGTCACTTTACCACCTGAGACTTCATCAATGCCAAGCAACTTAGCAAGTGTCATATATCGTGCATCAAATGTAGTGCCCGTTTCCAATTCGGCGTCGGGCAAGAGTTGGTAGAGCACAAGCAGATTCCCTTGCAGGTTGATCAATTCGAGCTCTTCTGAGGTCATCGGACCGGAAGGACTATATAGAAGTAGTCGCGTGTCATTCAAATCGGTGACGATTAATGTCGACTGTCGTCTGAATTTAGGACGGACACGATACTCGTCAATTGCGATCGCGCTGCTGATGGCTTTGTACTGACGGATACTTCGTGTATTGGTCGAATTCAGCCATTCGTCATACCGTTGCTTGCCTGTCACATCAATCTTTTGTGATACGACTTCACCACCAGGAATCCGAGGGCTGATTGAGCCGGTGATGCGAATATCAGCTTCGACTTGCTGAAAGTGTCCAGTGAGCGTTTCTTGACCAATCACGGCCCGCCCCATCCCTAAAAAAAATGCAAAAATCACGAGGCAATTCACTGGTATTACCAGCGATTGCTTGGTGAGTTGTTGAATTTGTCTATGTATAGATGGCACGAATAAATTACCTAGAATCACTGAATTGACACTTCACACTATTTTTTCCACTCTTTTTAGGGGTATATAATCGTTCAAAGCAAACTGGACCCGTAGTCCGGTACGTAGTCGGATTATCGTCCGAATACCGTGTTTTCTTGCATTAAACTGCTAGGTTCGGCAACACCTAACATGGTGAAAATACAGGGTTGTTGGAATTTAGAAAGCGGAATAGATGAGCGGAGCGGTCGTTTGGAAAAAACTTATTGGTTTATGTAGTCGATAATACAATTAGACGGCTCAATATGAGAACTAGAGAGAACCAAGACACTTAGGTTTTCGTATTTATACAAGAGAGAGGCGAAAACACTTGACAAGTGTTGTATAATGAAAGCTACTCAAATGGTCATTAACTTGCGGGTAACAAGCAAGGGGCATTAATGACCGCGAGTCAACGTTGGGCAGTTTTTAATCGGCTGCATGGAACACCAACTTGGCCCGCCCAATGAGTGAAGGGGTCGTCTATGAATTCTTCATATCGCAGTGATATGCTGCGCGAGTTGCGCGATCAGCAAATTCGATACGTACCACGTGAAAAGAAGATGGTACAAGCCGCACGTGCAGAGAAATTACTCTGTGAGATCGAATCGGAGCGAAATTACAGCTACGAATATATTTGCTATCGGATAACTGATTATCGACCTGACGGTCAACGTGTCATGATGGTCGGCAAGAATGTGATGCACGACTTGCGAATGTTTATCGAAGACATTACGGATTCGGCTGATATCAGCCTCGACGAAATCGCGCAGCCTGTTTACACGATCCCGCAATTAGCCGACCGATTTCATGTGTCGACCAAGACAATTGCACGATGGCGGGATCTGGGATTGGTAAGTCGTCGATTCATTATGGATGGACGTAAGCGAATCGGATTCCTGGCAAGCAGTGTGGATCACTTCATCCACTCTCACCGTGACAAGATTCAGCGTGGTGAGAAGTTCAGCCAGATGACTGATCGTGAACGTGATGAAATCGTCGCGTATGCGAGAGCATTATCTGCCAAGGGCACCAACCGCTCCGAAGTCGCAAGGCAACTGGCGAGTCGGTTTTCCCGAAGCGTCGAGACGATTCGTTACACACTCAAGAAGTTTGACGATGACCACCCTCAAGCACGGATCTTCCCAACCAAGCGCGGCAAGCTGGATCTGGAAACCAAGCAAGTACTTTACGACCAATACCGATCCGGTTGTTCCGCAGCACAACTTGGGCGACAGTACGACCGCACACCCTCGACAATTCATCGAATTGTAAACGAGATGCGGGCACGTAAGATCGTCGAGTTATCATTAGATTTCGTAGACAGTGATGAATTTCATCGCCGCGGTGCTGCAAAGAAAATCCTCGCACCGCTACCGCAACCGGAGAAACCTCCTCGCAAGGCGCGTGTGCCCAAAGGATTGCCAGCCTACTTGTCGGCACTTTATGAAGTACCGCTCTTAACAAAAGAGCAGGAACAGCATTTATTCCGTCGGTACAACTATTTGAAATATCGCGCCGATAAACTTCGCAACACAATCAAACTAACATCAATTAACACGTCGCTTCTTGATGAGGTAAACGGTTTATACCAACAAGCTGTCGAGACGAAGAACGACATCGTCCAGGCAAATCTTCGTCTGGTCGTTTCCATAGCCAAACGGCATATGAAAGATACACAGGATTTCTTTGCACTGGTCAGTGATGGAAATGTGTCGTTGATGCGTGCGGTTGAAAAGTTTAATTACTCGTTAGGCAACAAGTTCAGTACATATGCGACTTGGGCAATCATGAAGAATTTCGCCAGGTCCATCCCGACTGAATTTCGTCATCAGGATCGATTCCGCACCAGTCTGGATGAGTTGTTCATGCTGCAGCGGGATATTCGGACGAATCAGTTTCAGCAGGAGTCGGACCAACGGCTCCGCCAGCAACAGGTTGGTGTTATCCTCTCACGGCTAAACGATCGTGAGCAACAGATTATCATCAGCCGTTTTGGCCTGGACCCAAATCGCGAGCCGCAGACATTAAAAGAGGTTGGATTGGAAATTGGCGTGACCAAGGAACGCGTCCGCCAGATTGAAGCTCAGGCCTTGGATAAACTGCGTCAGGCGGTGTCACAGGCACCTTTAGAACTTCCGTAATAACGCACTGGGCTGCAAAAAGGTTATTACCCCTGTTTCCCAGCGAGCGGTAAGCGGTTAAAAATATTAGAAGTATAAGCGCCTGCTTTTGTATGCGATTAATTGATGATTCAATTAGTTATATAAGTGCAGGCGCTTATCAATTGACATCGAGATAATTCACGGGAACCCCAAGATAGGGGCTCAAACCAAAGCGGAGGCAAACCTAAACACGAATTCTCTGCGTGTATGCTTCAGGACATCGATACGGTTCAGGCAGCTCATGTTGCAGAACTATGTCTGTACGCTATATTTACATGCTTGCACCTTTCTAAAACTGCGCCAGCGTAGCTCAGTTGGCAGAGCAGCTGATTTGTAATCAGCAGGTCGCGGGTTCGAATCCCACCGCTGGCTTTTTTGCATGTTGGACTACCGGTTTTCAAGAAAACCAGGGTGTAAAAATGGTCGATTGGTCCGTGTTACGGCCCATGGCAAAGACAAATTGGTGGGTTTCCCGAGCGGTCAAAGGGGTCAGACTGTAAATCTGATGGCACAGCCTTCGAAGGTTCGAATCCTTCACCCACCACTATTGAGTAAAACCCGCGTGGAAACACTGGGTACCAGATAAGAGTGGAATTTACTTGTTTCTAAAAAAACTTGGTAAATAGCCTCTTACCCTGAACCTATTGTTTGCATAAAACTAGAGGATTACGACAATTCGAATCCATTGATGCGGGTGTAGCTCAATGGTAGAGCCACAGCCTTCCAAGCTGAAGACGGGGGTTCGATTCCCCTCACCCGCTTTGTTGGTTTTGCCGAGTTTTTACTTGGGTAAGTTGCTCGTACATATTGAGCCAAGGTAGGAAAAATAGTTGCTGCTGTAGCTCAGTTGGTAGAGCGCGTCCTTGGTAAGGACGAGGTCATGGGTTCAAGTCCCATCAGCAGCTTTGAATTTTAGTTTATTGTTGAGGTATTAACCTAAGCTGGATGACAGAGTGTCTTGGTAACAAGAGATATTTTGAATTTTGGCAAAGTGCAATACCTTTGGATATTTATCGCGTATCAACCTTATATAAAGGTTGGTGCAAATCCTTGTTCGAATCGTAGGTGAAGTAAGAAATGGCCAAGGAGACATTTGAACGTACAAAACCCCACGTGAATGTGGGGACGATCGGTCACATTGACCATGGTAAAACGACTTTGACGGGTGCACTTGTAGCTGTACAGGCTGCAAAAGGACTCGCTGAGTTTAAGTCGTATGCGGATATCGCCAAAGGTGGTACCGTTCGTGATGAGACGAAAACAGTGACAATCGCTGTGGCTCACGTTGAGTATGAGTCAGAGACGCGTCACTACGCTCACATCGACTGTCCTGGTCACGCTGACTTCATTAAAAACATGATTACCGGTGCCGCTCAAATGGACGGTGCGATCCTCGTCGTATCGGCCGCTGACGGTCCGATGCCTCAGACGAAAGAGCACGTACTGCTTGCTCGTCAGGTAGATGTTCCGGCAATCGTCGTATTCCTTAATAAATGTGATCTGGTTGATGACGAAGAACTGCTTGATTTGGTAGAGCTGGAAGTTCGTGAACTGCTTGACAAGTATGACTTTGACGGNGANAACGCCACNATCGTTCGTGGTTGTGCACTGCCTGCATACCAAACTCCGGATGATGCTGNCGCAAATGCTTGCATTGGCGAACTGATCGATGCAATCGATTCAGTGATTCCTGAACCAGANCGTCAAGAAGATCTGCCATTCCTGATGGCTGTTGAAGATGTATTCTCGATCGAAGGTCGTGGTACAGTTGCAACAGGTCGTATCGAGCGCGGTGTAATTAACACTGGTGATGAAATTGAAATCATCGGTCTGCGAGACATCCAAACAACAGTTTGTACTGGTGTTGAGATGTTCCGTAAGATCCTCGACAAGGGTATGGCTGGTGACAACGTTGGTTGTCTGCTTCGTGGTGTCAAGCGTGACGAAATTGAACGTGGTCAGGTTATTGCTGCTCCTGGTAGCATCGAACCTCATACCAAGTTTGAAGCTGAAGTTTACTGCTTGAGTAAAGACGAAGGTGGACGTCACACCCCGTTCTTTAGCGGTTACCGACCGCAGTTTTACTTCCGTACAACGGACGTGACTGGAACTGCGGATCTGGTTGGTGCTGAAATGTGCATGCCTGGCGATAACGTCAAGCTGACCGTTGAACTGCATAAACCGATCGCGATGGATGACGGTGTTCGCTTCGCTATTCGCGAAGGTGGACGTACTGTCGGTTCCGGCGTCGTAACAACAATCGTTGAGTAGTTTGCTGCTTAACGAGTCAGGGGTGTAGCTCAATTGGCAGAGCACTGGTTTCCAAAACCAGCGGTTGGGGGTTCAATTCCCTCCGCCCCTGCCATTTAAGCTTCATCGGCGAGTCGAATGACACGCCGAAGGAAACCTGTGCTAAAAACGATTGGAACGAATGGATTGCTCGTTCTTCTATCCCGGATGGATCTATTAAAGGGATGGAGAATTTACTGCTACTGTTATCAGGTCGCAGTGATATGAGATTTTTACGAGTCAGCGACACTGTCGACTGACCTATTGTTTTCAGATAGTCATGGTACCCGTTGGTAGGATCTGATGGATTCTGTTAGCNGTCGCTGTGCGTTGTGATTGAAATGGCCAAGCAATCTAATAATTCCGGCAAGGATAAAGCGGGTAACCGTAGCGATTTGATGTCGCTCGGTGCTGCTGTTGGAAGTGTTGCATTTTATAGTGCAAACCAAGGGAAAGTCGCGCGCCGGGCAACGATGCTCACCGCNTTTCTTGTNTGCNTTATGGCAGCTTNGGCTGCTAANGCATGGCTTCCTTCTACNGAGATTTTCNGTTCNGGGGGATCTAGCGAAGGAGCTGTCCGTCCTGTAGANAAATCTTCTTTGCTGGTCGGNCTCTATGTTGCAATTGTCCTGATTTGGGCAATTGGCAGCCGTCTAGGTCTCCTCCAAAAGCAACATGCTGAAGACACGGCCGGTGGTGTACTTGGAACATTTTTCCGTGCACTTCCACTTTTTGGAGTTGTGATCCTTTGGGTTGCATCCATTCTAATCCCAGTNTCTGTATTTGGATTGGAAAGAGAAGGCGCCAAAGCGCTTAGTGATTCAATGCAGGAAACGGTTGTGCCNGGAGTGCTTTTAGTGCTCGGGTGCTGGATAAGTTTCCGTGCCGTGAATTGGCCTCGTTTTGCTGAATTCCTTATTTCAGTGGAAACAGAAATGGCAAAAGTGTCATGGCCGCAAAAACGTGAACTGGTCTTAAGTAGTATCGTTGTCATCGTAATGATCTTCCTGCTTGCTGGTGTACTGTTCTTTTATGACATCATCTGGCAAGCCATCCTGCAGTGGATAGGAGTGAAGACGTTCTAGTGTTTCACTGTGGACACCACCACGTTTGAAACAGCCTGACGAAGGAAACAAGTTGTGAGCAGCAATCCAGAAGAATCAAAACCAGTCGATGATGTTCAGGATCAACCGATCCCTGAAGATGCTGTTGCTGGTAATGCAGATCAACAGGCTGTTGAAAGCTTGGCTGAAGCAACTGAAGAAGCATCAAGTGATGAATCAGGCGATGATGCTGGTCAAGTNGAAGCTGAAGCTCCTACCGAAGAAGTAGTTGAAGAAATAGCTGAAGAAGCTAGTGATGACTCAGATGCCGAAGCTGAAGCACCGGCNGAAGAAGAAGCTAGTGATGACTCTGAAGAAGTAGCTGCTGAAGAAGCTGACACTGCGGAAACATCAGACGAGGCCCCAGAAGAAACATCTGAGGAAGCCTCTAGCGACGATGGTGAAGTGGAAGCTGAAGCTCCTACCGAAGAAGTAGTTGAAGAAATNGNNGAAGAAGCTAGTGATGACTCNGATGCCGAAGCTGAAGCACCGGCNGAAGAAGAAGCTAGTGATGACTCAGATGCCGAAGCTGAAGAGCCGGCTACCGAGGAATCNGTTGATGAGGAAANTGACAAAGTAGAAGAGTCTGCGAAAGTCACACAAGAAAACACAACGCATGATGTTGGTGATGAAGAAGACGTNACTGGCACAATGCAATGGTACATTCTCAAGGTTCAAGTAAACCGAGAGGATTCNATTCGGGATGCACTAGTGCGTCGCATCAAGATGCATGGTTTAGAAGAGTTTTTTGGTGATGTCGTCGTTCCGACAGAGGACATTGCGGAATTCAACCGCAGTGGAAAACGACGTATTGTTAAGAAGAAGCTTTTCCCCGGATACATTATGGTCAACATGATCATAAACGATGACACATGGTTCCTGGTACGAGAGACTTCTGGAATTGGCGACTTTACCGGNACATTCGGTAAGCCAACTCCAATGTCCGACGAAGAGGTTCGTCGAATTATCCAGGTTGACGATGAGGTGGAAGAAGGCGAACAGCAGGTCAAAACGGCAATACCGTTTAAGAAAGGCGATCGTGTTCGTGTCAAGGATGGCAACTTCCAGAACTTTGAAGGTGAAGTCGACAATATCGACGAAGCGAGTGGTCGTGTGACAATCATTGTCAGCATTTTTGGCCGCAGCACACCTGTTGAATTGGAACACTGGCAGATTGANGAAGTCTAGTCGGAATCCAACTCCTNGTTCTGGTAATGGCATTGCCATTACTGCTGGATCGATCCAGCAGNGTAACTACTTTTAATTAGATGAGTTTGAACCGTAGGTTGAATTGAGGCCGTAGGATCATGGCAAAACAAGTAATGGGTGAGGCNAAGTTTCAGGTCCCTGGTGGACAGGCTACTCCCGCGCCTCCTGTTGGTACTTCCCTGGGTAAATTCGGTATTAATCTGGGGCAGTTCGTGCAACAGTTTAATGATCGAACAAAAGAATATAACGGTACACCGATTCCGGTAATCGTGACTGTATATCAGGATCGGTCATTTGACTTTGTCACCAAAAGTCCTCCGGCTGCATCGCTGCTTAAAAAGGCNGCTGGAATTGCCAAGGGTTCTGGAGTTCCCAACGTAGAGAAGGTAGGGACCGTTACACGGGCTCAAGTCGATGATATCGTGAAGGCCAAAGCCGCTGACCTGAATGCAACAGACCCGGATCATGCAGCCCGAATCATCATGGGCACAGCACGAAGTATGGGCATCATCGTTGAAGAATAAACAAGTTGAAGAATAGACAGGCTTAAAAAAACAAGTAGCGTCCAGCCGATTAGACGACTCGGATCACGGATTAATAAAATGGTAAATACATCAAAACGATATACATCAAATTCAGAGAANATTGCCGCTGCAGGTGAATTTGTCGCTGTAGGTGACGCCGTAAAACTGCTTAAAGACCTTGACCATGGTAAGGCTGCGGAACCTACTGTTGAAATCCANATGCGGTTGGGTGTTGACCCAAAGCAGGCAGATCAGATCATTCGCGGAAGTGTTGTTTTACCGCACGGTATCGGACGCGCACAACGCGTAGTTGTGTTTGCTAANGGTGATCAGGCAGATGCTGCAACCGCTGCAGGTGCNGATGAAGTTGGCCANGAAGATTTAGCAAAGAAAATTCAGGATGGCTGGACTGACTTTGATGTNTGTATNGCTTCTCCCGACATGATGGGNTTAGTTGGNCCACTCGGAAAAGTTCTGGGGCCACGTGGATTGATGCCATCACCACGAGCCGGCACTGTTACACCTGATGTAGCAAAGACTGTTGAAGAATATAAAGCCGGTAAAGTCGAGTTTAGAAATGACGATGGTGGCAATGTTCATGCAGTTGTTGGCAAAGTTAATTTCGAGCATGACAAACTAACTGAAAACGTCCAGTCATTTATCGATCATATTGTTGGTTTAAAGCCAATGACTATCAAAGGCACATATCTCATGAGCATTTCCATTAGTGGAAGTCAAACTCAGGGAATTATGGTTGCTATTTAAGACAGATAACACCACTAACTCAAAAAGTGCGACAGTACGATGAGCAAGTATCTAAAACAACTTATCACCGACCAACTCTCCAGCGAATTGGAAGGCGTAACGGAATGCGTCCTTGTAAACGTGATCGGCCTTTCTGCTAATGAAACCGTCGACTTGCGTAAGCAACTTCGGGAAAAGGACATTCGGATTCGCGTTGTAAAGAACAGCATGGTGATGCGTGCGGTTGAAGGTACAGCACTAGCACCTGCATTTGAGGGTGCTAACGGAACCCTTGCTGTTTGCTATGGCGGCGAAGATTTTGTCACCCTCGTTAAAGAGGTTCACCGTCACCAAAAAGACGAAGACAACTTTGAGCAATTCGTTGCCAAAGGCGGAGTCATGGACGGTGAGACCCTCACCCCTGAAATGGTCGCCGAAGTAAGTAAATGGCCGTCAAGGGACGAACAGCTCAGCATCTTGGTTGGTCAATTGCTTGGCCCTGGACGCACGCTGCTCGCTCAATTGGAAAGCGGTGGAGCGAATCTGGCTGCTCAAATCGATCAAATCGATGGATCAAATTCACCGGCTGAAGAAGAAGCTAGTGATGACTCAGATGCCGAAGCTGAAGCACCGGCTGAAGAAGAAGCTAGTGATGACTCAGA